>JANQGK010000211.1 GCA_028277365.1 Halieaceae bacterium
AGGGCACAGCGGCGTGTGTCGCCCTGGTAGAGGGCGACTGCGGCCAGATAGGCCAGAGAAAACACGAATAGCATCGTGAGGCATAGGTGGACAGACCAGCAAAAATTACACCATGCGAAATCGCTTATTGCAAATGATAATGCTTATCATTTAAAGTCGCGTTTGGCTTTTGATCAGGGAACACCGCGTGAGCCCCCTAAAACTGTTCGCCCTCTCTGCCGTGTCGCTTGCCGTCGCGTCCAACAGTTATGCCCAGGGAGAGAGCCGCCTGGAAGAAATCGTTGTGCGCGCTGAGAAGCTGGGTCGCTCCTTGCAGGAGACCACCACCAGCATCGCCCTGTTCACCGGAGAGGAGCTCGAGCGTCGCTCGATTGTCGATCTCTACGACATCGTGCTACGAACGCCCAACGTGGCGTCCAGCTTTGGACAAAAGGGCTTCGCTATTCGCGGTGTCGATCAACGCTTGGGCGGTGGCGCAGGGCTGCTCGTCAATACCATCGTGGATGGCGCTGCGCTGCCCAACAACCAGTCGACCTTTTTCGGTCCTTACTCCAGCTGGGATATTGGCCAGGTAGAGGTGTTGCGAGGGCCGCAGGGCACTACCCAGGGTCGAAACGCCATTGGTGGCGCTATTGTGATCAATACCGCCGATGCAGAATTCAATGAGCTGGGCGGCCGCGTGCGTGGCCAATACGGCGAGCTCGGTAGCTACCAGGCTGCGGGTGTGGTGAACGTCCCGATTATTGATGACACGCTGGCGGCGAGACTGGCTGTAGACAAGCGCGAAACGGACGGCTGGGTACGCAATCCTATCCGGGGGGAGGAATACGACCCTCGCGATTTTCTCAATGTTCGCGGGAAACTGCGCTGGGCTGCTTCCGATAATCTGGAAGTGAAATACACCGTCAGCTACACCGACTCAACCGGGGGTGAAGACCTGGTTGATTTCTTCCAGTTTCCGGACCGACGGGTCAACTTCTCGGATGGGCCGGCAGAGGAAGGCTCTGAGCACCTGATCAATACCTTGCAAGTCAATTATCGGTTGTCCGACCGCTGGGCCGTTACCGGCATCGCGACACTGTATGAGCATGACTACCTGCGCCTGGAGGACATCGACAGTACCGCTGTGCCGCTCTCTTTCGTAGACAGAGAGCAGGATGACGACTCCCAGACTTTCGAGCTGCGCGCGAACTACGACAACGGCGGCCCGCTGCGGGGAGTGGTAGGCGTATATGCGGGCGATTTTGACAACCAGTCGGTGGACGAGCTGAGTATCGGGGTTGGTATTCTCGGCATTCCGTCCGATGTGCTCGAGCTTCTGGGCATAGACCCCCTTGAGCAACTTCTGCAACAGCGTGACTTCCGCAATGAAGAGGAAAACCGGGCGATATTCACCGAGTGGGAATACGATCTGTCCGAGCGGATTACGCTGATCGCCGGTGCGCGTTACGACGACGAGGAGCGCGATGTGCGCAACGAGACCGTGACTACTACAACGGTCACTTTGCCGTTTCCGCTACCCGAGGACGAAGTCGTTACGACGAAAGCCCAATACGATGCGTTTCTTCCCAAACTGGGTGTGCGCTATCGCCTCACAGAGGACGTCGTGCTGGGAGCGACAGCACAGCAGGCGTATCGCGCTGGCGGTGTTGGCATCGCCATCGTGAGCGGTGAACGCAACGAGTTTGATCCGGAAGAAGCGTGGACTTACGAGCTATCCTTGCGAGCCACTCTTTTCAACGGGCGCCACCAGTTCAACGGCAATCTGTTCTACACGGACTGGCAGGATCAGCAGGTCACCAGAACCAGTGATTTTGGTCGTGCCAATGGCGTACCCCTGGATACGGTGCCGGACAATGCCGGTGAGTCTCGCCTGTTCGGCGGCGAGCTGTCCCTGGACAGCAATTGGTTCGAAGGCTTTACCACCTTTGCTGCGCTTGGGTATCTGGATACGCAGTTCGATGAATACGACGGCGACACGTTTGAATACACAGGCAATGAATTCCCGTACGCGCCGGAGTGGACCCTGGCGCTGGGCTTCAGCTACCAGCACCCGTCAGGTTTTGTCGTTAGTGGCGACGTAAACTGGTCCGACCAGTTTTTCTCGGCCGAAACCAATGACCCCAATCAGGTCGAATTCGAGCCCATTCTCGATGGTGAAGGCAACGAGGTGGGTGAGCGTGAAACCTGCGCTGCGCGTCCCTGTAACGATCCTGCCACCATCGTTGACGACTACTGGGTCGCGAATCTCAAACTCGGTTATCAGGCAGACGTCTGGTCCGCCTACCTGTTCGGCCGCAATGTTTTCGACGAGGACTATGCTTCACAGGTAACGGCCGTCACCGCCGACGCCATTACCGGAGAGCCTGTCCAGACCGCCCGCACCGCGGAGCCGCGCGTGGTGGGCGTGGAGCTCAACTACAGCTGGTGAGGGCGCACCGGGAATTCCCCTGAAATAATTGTGGCCTTGTTTGGTCCGAACCGAAAAAGCCGGCGTACACTGAACATAACCTAAACGACGATGGGCCTCAGCGGAGGTCTGCCAACTCTGGCAATAAGGGAGGTGTGCCATGTTGTTTTTAGCGCGGTTCTATTTGACGGAAGGCCAGGCGCGCGGTGCGGTTGATGCGCTCGCTGCGGCAGAGATTGGAAGTGATCGTGTTGTCCTGCTCGCACCAAGTGGGGGTGCCGATTCGGCCACGGCCCTGCGCGCCGGCGGCATGCTGGGCGAGCACGCGGGCTTTTACGCCAACCAGTTGGGGCAGGGTCACAGTCTGGTGGTGGTGACGCCGGCCTTTGGCGCGTCAAAGATGGCCAAGGCAATACTCGATGAGCACAACCCGCTGCCCATCTCTCACGAGCCGCCGCCCGAGCCTTTTGTGCCCTGGACAGAAAAGCCGGCAGCTTTCTCGACCCTGCTGGGGCTGCCGACGCTAACCCGGTCAGACACCCCGTTTTCGGATTTTTGGGGCCTGAAAACCAGTCAGGAGGGGGTCAGCCACTTCTCACGCTGGTTCAAGCCGCTGTCGGCGGGCTTTACCTTCTCGTCCATGGTCGGCATGCCGATCAAAACCCAGGGTGATACGCCGCTGTCGTCCATGGTGGGCATGGGCACCAGCAGCCGCCGCAATGAGGGCAAAACCGGTTCGTTTGGCATGTCCTTCAAGACCAAGGGCGGCACGCCGTTTTCGTCCATGTTCGGGCTGCCGTTGTTGACCAAGCGCAAGCACTTTTTGTACTGGTAACCCGCACTTAGGGTAGGGCGCCTGCGGGCGCCCGCCCGATCTGCGGGTATTTTTGTGCCTGCAGTGTAAAGAAAATTGGACAGTTTAATTAGACAATTAAACTTGACAATGATAGGGAGCCCTCATAGGCTCTGAATTACGCGAAAAGCTGCTCTGCAGCCGCTCCGCGACATAACCATAGGTATCGGAGGATGCAATCGTGGAAACTGGTTCTGAAAAGGTATGGCCGACCGGTCTGACCATCAGGGAATCTGAGGAGATTCACAAGTACATAATCGATGGCACGCGTGTTTTCTTTGTGATCTCGTTGATCGCGCACGCCCTCGTCTATTCATTGAGCCCGTGGCTCGGCTGAGGAGACCGCTATGAATAACGGCAAAATCTGGTGCATAGTAAATCCCACTGTCGGCATTCCGCTGTTCCTCGGTGGTGTAGCGCTGATCTCTTTCACCGTACATTTCGCTATCCTGGAAAACACCACCTGGTTCCCCGCCTTCTTTGGCGGCTGATCCAGGCTGGCACTCCCAAGCGAATTGGAATAGTCCGCCGGGGCGGCATCCGTCGCCCTGGCGCTATGTCTCATAAGGCGTTTCATAAGGCGAGGTTGATGTGAGCCGGATGCATCACAGGTTTCTCACCCTGTGGGCTAGCCTCAGTCCGCGCTTCCTGCCTTTTGCCGACATCGTCACCCCAGACCTGCCCCTGAGCCGGTTGCTGCGGCTGTCCCTGTTCCAGGTGTCAGTGGGCATGGCGCTGGTGCTGCTGGTGGGCACCCTCAACCGGGTGATGATCGTCGAGCTCAACGTACCGGCCTCACTGGTGGGTATCATGCTGGCCCTGCCGCTGGTGTTTGCGCCCTTCCGGGCGCTGATCGGATTCAAGTCCGACAACCACAGAAGCGCGCTCGGCTGGCGCCGGGTACCGTTCGTTTACAAGGGTTCGCTGGCCCAGTTTGGTGGTTTTGCCATTATGCCTTTCGCCCTGCTGGTACTGGCCGGGCAGGGTGAATCCGGCAGCCTGCCGGTATGGGTGGGGCAGGCGGCTGCCGCGCTGTCGTTCCTGCTGGTGGGCGCCGGGGTGCATACCGTGCAAACCGCTGGGCTGGCACTGGCTACCGACCTCACGCCACAGGAGTCGCACCCGCGGGTGGTCGGCCTGATGTACGTGATGCTGCTGCTGGGCATGATTGTCAGCGCCCTGGTATTTGGCCAGATGCTGGTGGACTTCAGCCCCGGCCGACTGGTCAGGGTGATCCAGTCTGCGGCATTGGCCACCCTGGTATTGAATGCCATCGCGGTCTGGAAGCAGGAACCCCGCTGCCGCGAGCGCGGGGCCCTGACGCCACGGGCAGATCCGTCCTTCTCAGACGCCTGGGCGAAGTTCTGCGAGGGCGAGCATACCCTGCGCCGGCTGGCGATCGTCGGTCTTGGCACCATGGCCTTCGGTATGGCGGACATTCTGCTGGAGCCCTTCGGTGGACACGTACTCAATCTCACCGTCAGCGCTACCACGCTGCTGACCGCTTTGTTTGCCGGCGGCGGCCTGATCGGCTTCGGCCTCGCCTCGAAAGTCATTGCCGGCGGGGCAGATGCCTACGTGGTGGCCCGCCGTGGCGCGGCGATCGGCCTGCCGGCCTTGCTGCTGGTCATGGCGGCGGCACCTCTGCAGCAGCCGCTGTTGTTCGTGGCAGGCAATTTCCTGATTGGTTTCGGCGGCGCCCTGTTCGGCCACGGCACGCTCACCGCTACCATGAATCGGGCGCCCAGCGCCCAGGTTGGGCTCGCCCTCGGCGCCTGGGGTGCCGTGCAGGCCACCGCCGCGGGCTTGGGTATGGCCTTCAGCGGCGCCATTCGCGATATCGTTAACGCAGCGGAAGCCTCGATAAGCTCTGCGGCCGCTGGCAGCAGCAGTGCCACCGGCTACCTGGCGGTGTACGGCATTGAGGTGGGATTATTGATCGTCACCATTCTGGTGACTGCGCCGCTGCTACGTCAGGCTGCAGTTGATCGCGGCGGCGAGGCAGCCTCCCGCGAAGTGGCTGCCTAGCTCGTGGCAGTGCTGAAACTGCTCGAGTATCCCGAGGAGGCCCTGCGCCAGGTCTCACGGCCTGTGCAATCTTTCGACAGCAGCCTGCAGGGTCTGGTGGATGACCTGCAGGAGACCCTGGAGAGCAGCGGTGCCATCGGCCTGTCCGCCCCGCAAGCCGGGGTGTTTGAGCGAGTGCTGGTGGTGAATGTGCCGGGCGATGACTACGGCCCGCAGGTCTATATCAACCCGGAGATTCTAGGCAGCGCCAAACTCGGCATTGTCGAGGAGAGTTGCCTGTCCGTCCCCGGTATTGTCGGCAATGTCATGCGCGCCACCCAGGTGCATGTGCGCGCTCAGGATGCCAGCGGCCAGCCTTTCGAGCGGGCCCTGGAGGGAATGCACGCGGTGTGTCTGCAGCACGAGATGGACCACCTGGAAGGCGTTTTGTTCGTCGATCGTCTATCCTGGTTCAGGAAGTTGCGGCTCAAGTGGGCTGCAAACAGGGCAGCACGCGCTACGCAGGTTGCCTGACGTCTCACTCAACCTTCAGGAGGAAGCATGTTGCCGCGTCTTATCGTTCCCGTTTTTGGTATCACCCTGTTTGCACTGAGCGCCTGCTCAACGTCCACCAGCCAGGAGTCCGCTGCCGTTGAGTCTCAGTCTCTCAACGCCGAGGAAAGCCAGCCGGCGCAGCCGGTGCTCGACCCCATAGTGTGCGAGCGCATTGCCCCGACCGGCACCCGTATTCCTACCAAGGTCTGCAAAAAGAAGAGCGAGTGGGATCTCATTAAAAACGGCGGACAGAACATGGGTACCGATGTGCAGCGTCGCGCCACCCACATGAATACCACCCGCGGTTAGTCTACCGTGAGCGCGGCGCCGTGCAGGGGCCGGTCAACACTAGCGATGATTTCGGGATTGCGTGGTAACGTCGGTTCCTGAATAGTGTCTATCGGTCCTGGAGGTAAAGCATGGATATCCTGGAAATCAAGGAAAAGCACCGACTGCGCCGCGAGGAGGCCGCGGAACAGCTGCGCAAGCTGGCCGATTCGCTGGCCCGCCACAATGAGGTGGAGTTCATTCAGTACGGCAAGACCGTCCGGGTAGATGTGGCTGACCAGTTGGACCTGAAAATCGAGCTGGAGCTCGAGGATGACGAATCCAAGCTCGAGATCGAGATCAGTTGGTGAGCAAAGTACTTATCGAAACCGTCGATCGCGTCACCACGGTCACCATCAACCGCCCGGAGGTGCGCAACGCGGTGGACGGCGAAACCGCGGCGCTGTTGGCGGACGCCTTCCGGTCTTTTGACAGTGATGACGCTGCCGATGTGGCGGTGCTTACCGGCGCGAACGGCTATTTCTGCGCGGGGGCTGATCTCAAGGCGGTGTCCAGCGGCGAGGGCGGCAACCGCATGTCTGCGGAGGGCGACGGTCCCATGGGGCCCAGCCGCATGCTGCTCTCCAAGCCGGTGATTGCCGCTGTGTCCGGCCCCGCCGTGGCCGGCGGCCTGGAGCTGGCCCTCTGGTGCGATCTGCGGGTGGCGGATACCACCGCAGTTTTCGGTGTTTTCTGCCGGCGCTGGGGCGTGCCTCTTATCGACGGCGGCACGGTGCGCCTGCCGCGGCTGATCGGCCACAGCAGGGCACTGGATATGATTCTTACCGGGCGCGCGGTAGACGCCGAGGAGGCCCTGCAGATCGGCCTTGCGAACCGGGTAG
>JANQGK010000236.1 GCA_028277365.1 Halieaceae bacterium
TTTTTTGGCATTTTCACATGGCCTGGTTGAATGAAGATGGCTACGTTGTTGTAGGACAGGGCTTTGCCCTGCAGCTGCTCGGCGGTGGCAATGCCGGTCTCGGCCGGGTTGGCTTCCCTGTAAAACGCCGCCGCCTGGTGCGGGTTTTCGCCGTAGCGCATTTCCTGCACCCGGTGGAACTGTGTGGAGAAGCTGCGCGGGAAGGCTTCACTGCCGCCGTCTACCAGCCGGCCGAAATGGTTGGCGATGGCCGCGTCGTAGGCCGCGGTATGCTCGTAGGCGCGTACCGCCAGGTCGAAGCGGGTACGGTAGCTGAGGCAGCCATCCTTTTCCCGCATCTCTTCCAGGATGCAGGGATAGTTGCCGGCATTGACCACAATCGTAACAAAGCGGTGGTTTTTGGCCGCGGCGCGGACCATGGTCGGGCCGCCGATGTCGATGTTCTCCACCGCGTCTTCGAAGCTGCAATCGGGCTTCGCGACGGTCTGCTCGAAGGGGTAAAGGTTCACCACCACCATATCGATGGCGTCGATACCGTGTTCGGCCATGACCGCGTCATCGGTGCCGCGCCGGGCCAGGATGCCGCCGTGCACCTTCGGGTGCAGTGTCTTCACACGGCCGTCCATCATTTCCGGGAAGCCGGTGTATTCGGAAATTTCTGTTACCGCGATGCCGGCATCATGCAACAGGCGGTAGGTACCGCCGGTGGAAAGTAGTTCGACGCCCTGGTCAACCAGACCACGGGCAAAGTCCTCGATTCCGGTCTTGTCGGATACGCTGATAAGGGCGCGCCGAACCGGAACAAGATCTGTCTCAGTCATGAGGGGAGTCCAGTGTGTTGGGTGACGCCGCTCAAGCGCCCCGTTTTTGTTAAGAGTTGGTCAAGAGTCGGTCAGCAGTCCGTACTGCTTCAGTTTTTTGCGCAGGGTGCCGCGGTTCAGACCCAGCATCTGCGATGCCTTGGTCTGATTGTTGCGAGTGTACTGCATGATTTCTTCGAGCAGGGGCGCTTCGACTTCGGCCAGCACCATCTGGTACACCTCACTGCCCAGTTCGCCTTCCAGCTCGTCCAGGTAGGCCCGTACTGCCAGTTGAACACTCTGGCGCAGGCTGGTGCCCTTGCCATTGCTGCTGTCTGCCGGTAGCTCCAGTGATGTGTTCGGCTTCCGTTCCGCCAGGGTTTCCCCCACTCTCATGCCGCCAACTCCTCGTAATTGTTGTCATTAAAATAGTTGTTGAGCGCCGCTTGCTGTTCGGCGGCGCTTTCCAGCCGATTGAACTGGCGCCGGAAGGGCTCGGCCCCTGGCGCCTGTTGCAGATACCAGCCTATGTGCTTGCGCGCGATGCGCAGGCCCATGAATTCTCCGTAAAAGTCGTACAGACCGCGCAGATGTTCCAACATGATGGCGGCCTTGCGCTCGCGGTCGGGTTCAGCGAGCAGTTCGCCGTGCTCCAGATAGTGAGCTACCTGGCCGCACAGCCAGGGTCGGCCCTGGGCGGCACGGCCGATCATGATGCCGGCGGCGCCGGTCTGTTTCAGCACGCGCTGTGCCTGCTGCGGACTGGTGATGTCCCCGTTGGCGAACACCGGAAGCTCAACGACGCGGCAGATCTCGGCGATGGTCTGGTATTCGGCCTGACCCTGGAAGCGGTCAGCCCGGGTGCGTCCATGCACCGCGAGGGCGGCGATGCCCGCATCCTCGGCGATGCGGGCCACGGTGACGCCGTTGCGATACTCCGGCGACCAGCCGGTGCGAATCTTGAGGGTCACCGGCACTTCGACTGCGGCAGTGACTGCCTCGAGGATGGCGCGTACCAGTGATTCGTCGCGCAGTAGAGCGGAGCCGGCCGCCTTCTTGCAGACTTTCTTGGCGGGGCAGCCCATATTGATATCGATGACCTGAGCGCCCAGCTCGACATTGCGGCGGGCGGCTTCGGACATCATCTCCGGGTCGCCGCCGGCAATCTGCACCGATCGGGGCTCGCATTCGTCGCCGTGTAACAGGCGCTGGCGCGACTTGCGCGTGTTCCAGAGACGGGTATCGCTGGTCACCATTTCCGAGACTACCAGCCCCGCGCCCAGGCGTTTGCAGAGGCGCCGAAACGGTAAGTCGGTGACTCCGGCCATCGGGGCGAGTGCGACATTGTTGTCCAGTCTGTAAGGACCGATGGCGATCATGCGGCATTGTGCCCGGATGGCGGAAAAGGGGCGATATAATACTCGCATGCCCTGGAGGCTCCAAGGGGCATTGCGGATTTTTTGATCAGTCTGCCACGGCGGTCACGGGCTCCAGGCGGGCGACATAATTCACCGCGTCCCGGCCGGGATCGGCCAGCGCGAGGGACACCTGGAGCTCGCTGTTGGCGGGCAGACGCAGCGGCCCGGAACCGTGCAGGTACTCGGCCGGCAGGAAGGCGCGACGGGCTCGGGGCTCGCCCTGGCGGTTGGTGAAACCCAGTATCAGCAGGGGCAGTGGCGCGGCTTCCGTGGAGGGGTTGCGAATCACCGCATCGAGGCGCAGAGCACCGGGGGCGTCGGGGTGCGGGCGGATGACCAGATTGGCCAGCTGCAGGCTGTTTTGCGCGCGGTGCGCTTGCAGCTCCGGCAGGTAGAGCTGGGCAGCCAGCACGGCCAGTAACGCCAGCAGGATGGTCCAGGCACTCCAGGAAACTCCGCCGCCGCTGTCGGGCAGTTCGGCGGCAGCCATCGGACTGACCTCAAGGTCGACGATAGGATGCGGGCTGTCGTCGTCGGGCAGGGTGGGTGCGACGAAGTCGATCTCACTGCGGACGCCGTCGAAAATTTGCAAGCAGTTGCCGCAGCGAACCCGGCCTCCGGCCTGCTCGAGCTGGGCGGGAGCTACCTGAAAGCTGGCATTGCAGTAGGGGCAGGTAGCCATTTGCAGTTCGCTCACGGCTGTTGATCGCTCAAGGCTGTTTTCGAATCGCTCACGGCTGTTCTCCCGGGGCCTTGCCGAGCAGCGCCACCCAGCCGTCCTGCTCGCAGGCAATGTCCAGTTTGATTGGATAGGCAGCGCGCAGTGCGTCGACCTGCTCCCGCAGGATACCGGACAGCAGCAGCCTGGCACCGGGCACCAGCATTCCGGTGAGGACGGGCGCCAGTTCGCAGAGCGGGCCGGCGAGGATATTGGCCACTACCAGATCGGCCTGTTCGCTGCCGGAGAGTTCATCGGGGTGGCAGACCTTGAGCTGGCCGTTGGCAACGCCGTTGCGTTCGGCGTTGGCCCAAGTGGCGGTGAGGGCCTGTAGATCGGTGTCGGTAGCCAGTACCGAGGCCGCGCCCAGCTTGAGGGCCGCCACCCCGAGCACGCCGGAGCCGCAGCCGAAGTCGACGACCCGGTCTCCCGGGGTCACTCGCACTGCCAGTTCCGCCAGACACATGGCGGTGGTGGGGTGGGTGCCGGTGCCGAAAGCCAGCCCCGGGTCGAGCATAATGTTGATCGCCTCCGGGTCCGGCGGCGTAAGCCAGGAAGGGCACAGCCAAAGCCGCTCGGCAAACTGGCGTGGCTGGTAGTGCTCCATCCATTCACGTTCCCAGTCCTTGTCTTCCAGTAGCTCAGCCTGCAGGCCATCACGATAAGCTTCGGGCAGGGCGGCGCGCAGTCCGTCGAGGTCGCTGTCCGCCGGGAACAGGCCGCTGACCCGGGTCTGCTGCCAGAGCCGTTGCTCCGGCTCAGCGCCGGCAAACAGCGGCTGGTCGGCGTTGTCTTCCAGGGTGACTGATACCGCCCCACACTCGAGCAACGCAGCTTCGGCGGCGGGCGCCTGCTCAGCCCGGGTATTGAGCCGCACTTGCAACCAGCCCACCGCGGTCGAACTCAGTCCGCGAGTTTCTTTTCGAGGTAGTGAATGCTGACCCCGCCGCGGGCGAAGTTGGCGTCGCGCACCAGGTCCCGGTGCAACTCGGCGTTGGTGCGAATGCCCTCTACCACCAGCTCTTCCAGAGCCTGGCGCATGCGAGCCAGTGCTACCTCGCGGCTTTCCCCGTAGCTGATAATCTTGGCAATCAGCGAATCGTAGTGGGGCGGTACCGAATAGCCGCCGTAGAGATGCGAATCCACCCTGATGCCATTGCCGCCCGGCGCGTGGAAATGCGTGACATGGCCGGGGCTGGGCATAAAGGTGCGTGGATCTTCGGCATTGATGCGGCATTCGAAGGCGTGTCCCTGGAAACTGACGTCGTCCTGGGTAAACGACAGCGGC
This sequence comes from Halieaceae bacterium, assembly GCA_028277365.1. Classification (GTDB taxonomy): domain Bacteria; phylum Pseudomonadota; class Gammaproteobacteria; order Pseudomonadales; family Halieaceae; genus JANQIO01. The sequence goes on from JANQGK010000236.1 coordinate 4,225, forward strand.
ATGCCGCTGGCCACCCGGATCTGCTCCTTGACGATGTCGATGCCAGTGATCATTTCCGAGACCGGATGCTCGACCTGGACCCGGGTGTTCATTTCGATGAAGTAAAAGCCGCCGTCCTCGTAGAGAAATTCAAAGGTGCCGGCCCCGCAGTAACCGATCTCCTTGCAGGCGTTGGTGCAGGCTGCATACACCTCTTCACGCGCCTCCTGGGGAATGCCTGGCGCCGGCGCTTCTTCGAGCACCTTCTGATGGCGGCGCTGCAGGGAGCAGTCTCGGTCGCCCAGGTGGACAGCGTTGCCGTGGCTATCGGCCAGCACCTGCACTTCGATGTGGCGCGGGTTTTCAAGGAATTTCTCGATGTAGACCTTGTCGCTGCCGAAGGCGGCGGCCGCCTCGGACTGGGTGACGTAGACGGCGTTGAGCAGTGCGGCCTCGCTCTGCACCACGCGCATTCCACGGCCGCCGCCACCGGCGGCGGCCTTGATGATCACCGGGTAGCCGATACGGCGAGCGATCTCCAGGGTGCGCTCACTGTCATCGTCCAGCGGACCGTCGGAGCCGGGCACGGTGGGCACCCCGGCGGCCTTCATGGCCTCGATGGCCGACACCTTGTCGCCCATCAGCCTGATAACATCGGCGCTGGGGCCGATAAACGTAAAGCCGCTATTCTCCGCCTGCTCGGCAAAGTCGGCGTTTTCCGCCAGGAAGCCATAGCCGGGGTGGATACCCACCGCATCGGTGACCTCAGCGGCGGAGATGATGGCGGGAATATTGAGGTAGCTCTCCGCGGACGGCGGCGGCCCGATGCACACCGACTCGTCTGCCAGCTTGACATGCAGGAGTTCGCTGTCGGCCTGAGAGTGCACCGCCACGGTCTTGATTCCCAGTTCCTTGCAGGCACGTAGCACCCGCAGCGCAATCTCGCCGCGATTGGCGATGATGACTTTATCCAGCAACGGCATCGTTCTACCCCCGCCGTCAGACGATCGTAACCAGCGGCTGATCGAATTCCACCGGTTGGCCGTTCTCGACCAGGATGGCCTCCACAGTGCCCGCCTTGTCGGCCTCGATCTGGTTCATCATCTTCATGGCTTCGACGATGCAGATGACGTCACCGACCTTGACGTGCTGGCCGACTTCGACAAAGGCCGGCGAGCTGGGTGACGGTGAGCGATAGAAGGTGCCCACCATGGGCGAGGTCACCACGTGGCCGCTCAGCTCCTCGCCGCCGGCGGCACTCTCGGCGGGGGCTTCCGCAGCGGGCGCTGGGGCCGGGGCCGGCGCCGGAGCTGCCGGTGCGGGTGGCGGCGGCGCGGCATACTGGATCGGGGCGGCTGCGGCGCCGCTGTTGCGACTGATGCGCACCGATTCCTCGCCCTCCTGGATTTCAATCTCGTCGATATTGGACTCTTCGAGCAGCTCGATCAGCTTTTTAACTTTCCGAATGTCCATGGGCCCTTCCTCAATGATTGTCGAGTTGTGTAATGGCCGCCGCCAGGGCCAGCTCATATCCCTTCGCGCCCAGGCCACAGATGACGCCGGCTGCGATATCGGAGAAATAGGAGTGGTGACGGAAGCTCTCGCGTGTGTGGGGGTTTGACAGGTGCACTTCAATAAACGGTATTGCTACGGCTAACAGGGCATCACGCAGTGCCACGCTGGTATGGGTAAACGCCGCGGGGTTGATAATGATGAAGTTGACGCCCTCGTGACGCGCATCCTGGATGCGCTCTATCAGTTCGTACTCGGCGTTGCTCTGCATGGCGAGCAGGTGGTGGCCTGCATCCTGGGCCTGCTGCTGCAGGGCCTGCTGGATGTCGGCCAGGCTGGCGGTGCCGTAGATCCCGGGTTCACGCTCTCCCAGAAGGTTGAGGTTTGGTCCGTTGAGGACCAGGATCGTTGCCATGCCGTTGTGCCTCGCGCAGCGCGTTCAGAGCGGCATTGTGCATAGAAGCGGGGGTGGCGTCTAGCCAAAAAGTGTTAAAAAGGGCAAGTTGACGCCAGATACATGCATTTTCGCGGACGTTCGCGCGCTTTTCTGCGGTACGAGAAAGCGGGTCGGGCTCAGCGCTCCGCCAGCGCTGGCGCCTCAGCGCGAGCCAGCGCATCAAGCACAATGCCCGGCGTCAGCAACTGGGGCAGCACTTCCGGCTCGGCGCCGGGTTCTCCGCTATAGACCAGGTAGAGGGGCACGCCGTTGCGGCCGAAGCGGGCCAGAAAGGCGGCGATGTCGGCATTGTAGTCGGTCCAGTCGACCACGATGTACTCCATGCCCATGGCTGCCATGGCGTCTTCGACCCGCGCAGTGCCGAGGGTGCCGCGCTCGTTGGCGATGCAGGTGATACACCAGTCCGCGGTCACATTGACGAATACCGGCCTGCCAGAGTCCAGCAGTGCTGTCAGCCGTTGCTCCGACCATGCGCCGTCACTGGCCGCCAGGGTGCGGGCCCGGCTGTCGAGGGCTTCGCTGGGAATAACCAGCAGCGCAGCCAGCAGCGCAACGGCGCCGGCCCAACGTCCCCACGGGCGATAACGCCACAGCCAAAGTCCCAGGGCGATGGCCAGCATGCCCACCAGTAGCAACGCCATGGTGGTGACGCTGGTCTGGCGTCCGCTGACCCACAGCAACCAGATGGCGGTAGCGTAGAGCGGGAACGCCAGCAACTGCTTGAAGGTTTCCATCCAGGGTCCGGGCCTGGGCATGCGCTGGCGCAAAGTCTTGCTGTAGCTCAGCAACAGCATGGGTGCTGCCATGCCGCCACCTAGGGCCGCAAAAATGGCCAGCGCCACCGGCGCCGGCTGGGTGACGGCGAAACCCAGAGCTGTCCCCATGAAAGGTGCTGTGCACGGGCTCGCCACCACCGTGGCCAGCACGCCGGTAAAGAACGAGCCCGAGTAGCCGCCGCGCTCGGCGAGCTGGCTGCCCATGCCCATGAAGCCGGCCCCCAGTTCGATCAAGCCAGACAGGGACAAACCCATGATGAAGAAAAGATAGGCCAGCAGCGCCACGAAGCGGGGCTCTTGCAGCTGGAAGCCCCAGCCCACGGCAGCGCCGGCCTGCTGCAGGGAGATAAGGATGGCCGCCACCAGCAGGAAGCTCAAGACCACGCCTGCGGCATAAACCCAGCCGTGCACGTGCTTACTGTGTTCGCTGCCGGTGGCAAAGCTGAAGACTTTCAGCGACAGCACCGGGAATACGCAAGGCATGAGGTTGAGAATGCTACCGCCGACAAAGGCCAGCAGCATCATATAGAACAGCCCGCTCATGCTGACGGGGTCGGCGGGGGCAGGGGTACCACCGGCGCTGCCGGCAGTGGGACGTTTTTGTTTTGGTGCGGCTGCGGCAATAGTGCGCTGGGTAAAATCGACCTCAAAGCTCTCGCGATAGGGCGGGTAACAGAGGCCCGCATCGGCGCAGCCCTGGGAAGTGATCTCGAGGCTGCCCCGCTGCGCCTGTGCGGCCAGCTCCAGGGTGATGTCGGCAAAATGGTAGTGAACCTGGGAGACGCCGAAGTACTCGTCCTCGCGGGTAATGCTCTCGGAGTAGCTCGGGGTCAGCTCTACCGGACCATTGGGGGTTTCGAGTTTGAACTTGAAGCGCTTCTGGTACAGGTAGTAGCCGTCCTCGATCTGCCAGTAGAGCCGCAGCTGTTGCTCGTTGAGCACCTCTACCGCCAGCCGGTAGGCCTCTTCCACGGGCAGGAAGTCCTGCTCCGGCGCAGCCAGGTCGCTTCCCGGCAGCGCAGCGGTGGGCTGGGTGAGATTCTGGGCCGATGCTGCATCAGGGTTGAGCAGCAGTGCCAGCGCCAGCAGTAGAGGGGTCAGTAATCGCATCTATCAGTTCTCAGTAGGTAGGGCCTTGGACCCTGTACCCCGCGGAAGTTTCATCGGATTTTACCGCTGTTGCGCCAAAGTTGCGCCAAAGCGACAGCTGCACGCGCCCGCCGGAGTGTTCCCCTGCGCGCAGTCGGCGGCCGGGGAGTGGTATAGTGTCGCCCCACTCGAGGAAGCAAGTGATGCATTTTTTCAGAATCCTGCCTGCGGTCGCAGTTTTACTTGCCATGCCCGCTCTGGCGCTGGATGTCAGCGACGGCTGGATGCGGGCCATGCCCCCCGGCCAGCCTACGGCTGCCGCCTACCTGTCCATAGACAACCCTTCAAACAGCCCGGTCACACTGGTAGCGGCTTCGTCACCACTGGCGGGCAGCGTCGAGATCCACGAGTCTGTGCAGCAGGACGGCATGTGGCGCATGCGCCGCCTGACCGAGCTGCGGATCCCCGCAGGCGATAGCGCCGAACTGGGCCCCGGGGGCATTCACCTGATGCTGTTCAGGATGAAGCGGGGGCTGAGCGAGGGTGACAGGCTGCCGCTGACGCTGGAATTCGACAACGGGAAAACCCTGCAGCTGGACATCAGCGTGCGCGCGATCGGCGCCGCCAGCGGGCATAAACACCACTAAGCCGTAACCGCCGGGCCGGCGCGGCTGGAGACGAGGTAAACATCTATGTTGGAAGGAATCCGGGAATCCTGGACCGCGGCGCGAGACCGCCTGACCACTGCGGCACCGGACGGCGGCTGGCTGCGCGGCATCGCGGGTGCGCTGGGGCTTTACCTGCTGGTGTGCCTGGTACTTGGGATTTACTGGAGCCTGGCGCCCTCGGAGTTCGACGTGCAGCAACAGGCGCAGCAGGTTGCGGCGGAAAGCGGGAGCCGTGTCGTCACCGGTACCGTCACCACTACCGCCCTGATCGGCGTGGCCGAAACCCTTCTGGACAAGCCCGGCGGCTTCATCCGCAATGACGTATTCCCGCCGGGGCTGTGGCTCGACAATATGCCTAACTGGGAATACGGAGCGCTGATTCAGGTTCGAGACCTGGCCCGCGCCATGCGCGAGTCCTACAGCCGCTCCCAGTCACAATCCAAGGAAGACCCCGACCTGGCCGAGGCGGAACCGCTGTTCAACTTCAAGGCCAACTCCTGGATGCTACCGCCGTCGGAGCGCGAATACCGGGCCGGCATCCGTCACCTGCAGAGCTATGCGCTGCGGCTGGCGGACAGCGATTCACGGGATGCCCAGTTTTACGCCCGTGCTGACAACCTCGCCTACTGGCTGGCCACCGTGGAAACCCGATTGGGCAGCCTGTCCCAGCGCCTGACCGCCAGCGTCGGCCAGCGCCGGATCAATACCGATCTGGCCGGCGAGTCCCAGGCCACTCAGGCGACACCCACGCCCGATGACACGGTGGTTCGCACCCCCTGGTTGGAAATCGATGACGTGTTCTACAGCGCCCGCGGTTCCACCTGGGCGCTGATCCACTTCCTGCGCGCGGCGGAGGTGGATTTTGCCCAGGTGCTGGAAGACAAGAACGCCCGTATCAGCCTGCAGCAGATCATCCGTGAACTGGAAGCCACCCAGCAAACGGTCTGGAGTCCTATGGTGCTGAATGGCTCCGGCTTCGGGCTGGTGGCCAACCATTCGCTGGTGATGGCGTCCTACATTAGCCGCGCCAACGCTGCGATTATCGATCTGCGCCGGTTGCTGTCAGACGGCTGAGCGTGCGGCCGGCCAGGTGCGTCCGGCCAGGTGCGGCCGGCCAGGTGCGCCCGGCGAGGGCTAATCCGGCTGCCGATAGCGGAGCCGGGTGCCGGTATCTAGCGACAGGCGAATCTCCTCAGCGCTGAGCGCTTCCGGGAAGTAGGTGCCGGAGACCTTGGCGTCGATCAGGCTGGCGCCCTCGAGGTTGGTCTCCCGAAAGTCGATGCCGCGCAGGTCGCTGTTGCGGAAATAGGAATCGCTGAAGTCGAGGCCGGAGGCATCCATATTGCGCAGGTCGCGGCCCCGGTAATCGCCGCTCTTGAGGCGGCTGGTATCCAGCTTGTGGCGCTGCTCGTTGAACTCCCTGATCTCCTCGTTTCGCAGCAGCTGGTAGAGCGGATCGTCGCTTATGGTGGGTTTGCTCATGGTGGTCGCCCGGAGTACGCAATAAGCTATAGGGTAACCAAGCTCCCCGATGATGCCCAGCGCCGAATCCCCTTGAAACCAGAGACAACCGCCCAGCCCGCGAACACTGCCGCGTCGACGCCGGAACCCGCCGAGGGCTTCCTGCTGACCCGCCAGTGGCGGGATACCGAGGGCGGTGTCGAGCTGGAGTTGTGGCTGGCCACCGATGCCGGTCCCCGGCGCTTACTGGTGCCCGCGCAGGAGGTGCTGTTCTTCCTGCCGGAGGCCGACGTCGAGGCCGCCAGGGCGCTGCTGGGGCGGGAATTCAGCTACCGGATCGAGCCGCTGCCGCTGCGGGATTTTGCCATGCAGCCGGTGAGCGGCATCTATTTCCGCAGCCAGCGCCAGCTGCGGCTGGCCCGTGACCGCCTGCAGGCGGCGGGGCTCGACCCGCTGGAGGCAGACCTCAACCCCAGTGACCGCTACCTGATGGAGCGTTTCGTGCGCGGCTCCCTGGCATTCAGCACGGTGGGCAGTGTGCAGGTGCGCAGCGCCGACTACCGGCCGCGGCTGCGCATGCTGTCGCTGGACATCGAGACCGCCATCGACCGGCTGGAGCTCTACAGCATCGGCCTTTACGCGGTCGACGGTGGAGAACCCGTGCGCAAGGTATTCATGCGCGGCGATCACAGCGAACTTGACTACGTCGAGTGCTGCGGTAGCGAAGCTGAGCTGTTGTCGCGCTTCATTGCCTGGTTTGTCGACTACGACCCCGACATTATCATCGGCTGGAATGTCATCAACTTCGACCTGTGGTATCTGCAGCGGGTGGCGGAGAAGCTGTCCCGCGGGCTGCCGCTGGGGCGCGACGGCAAGGCCTGGCACTGGCGCGAACTGGATGATGACGGCGAACGGCGCGCGGTGCAGATACCCGGCCGCGCCGTGCTCGACGGGATCGACCTGCTGCGCACTGCGACCTACCGCTTTGAGAGTTTCTCGCTGGAGTCTGTCAGCCGCGAGCTGCTGGGAGAGGGCAAGCTGCTGCACGGCAGCCAGCGCGGCGAGCAGATCGCCGAGCTGTTCCTCGAAGACAAGGATGCGCTGGCGCAGTACAACCTGCGCGACTGCGAGCTGGTCTGGGACATCTTTGGCAACACCGGCCTGCTGGAGTTCGCTGTCGCCCGCAGTCAGATGACCGGGCTTGCCATCGACCGCCAGGGTGGTTCGGTGGCGGCCTTTGATTTTCTCTACCTGCCGCGGCTGCACCGGGCGGGTTTCGTGGCGCCCAATGCCAGTCGCGAACAGATCGCCAGCCCCGGCGGTTTCGTGTTGGACTCCGAGCCCGGCATCTACAGTGATGTGCTGGTGCTGGATTTCAAAAGTCTGTACCCCAGTATCATCCGCACCTTCCGGGTAGACCCGATGGGTCTGGCAGTGGGCACCGCAGAAGATACACCGGCCGATGACACCATCGAGGGTTTTATCGGCGCGCGCTTCTCGCGCACTGCATATCTGCTGCCGGACATCATCGAGGAGCTGTGGACCCTGCGGGATGCCGCCAAGGCAAGTCACGACCAGGCACAGTCCCAGGCCATCAAGATCATCATGAACTCCTTCTACGGGGTGCTGGGTACCCCTGGCTGCCGCTTCTTCGATGCGCGCCTGGCCAGTTCCATCACCCGGCGCGGCCACCAGATCATCCAGCAGACCCGCGACCAGATCGAGGCCCTCGGTGACCACGTCATCTACGGCGACACCGACTCGGTGTTCGTCGCAGTGGCAGACCGGGAAGGCCAGTCGGCGCGGCAACGCGGGGCCTGGCTGCAGGCCGAGCTGAACCGCTGGTGGCAGGAGCGGCTGGCGCAGGAGTACGGGCTGGAGAGCCTGCTGGAGCTGGAATTCGAAACCCATTTCTCGCGCTTTGTCATGCCCACCATCCGCGGTTCCGACAAGGGCAGCAAGAAACGTTATGCCGGGGTGGTGGAAAAAGACGGTCGGTCGGAGTTGGTCTTCAAGGGGCTGGAGAACGTGCGCACGGACTGGACCAGCCTGGCGCGGGGTTTCCAGAGTGAATTGTACCGCCGGGTATTCGCCGGCGAGGACTTCGAGGACTATGTGCGTGAGCTGGCAGCCAGCGTGGAGGCCGGCGAGCTGGATGGAGAGCTGGTGTACCGCAAGCGCCTGCGCCGCCGCCTCGACGACTACGAGCGCAATGTGCCACCCCATGTCCAGGCCGCGCGCCTGGCGCGCGACCGCGGTGAGTCAACCCCGGCGCGCGGGGACTGGGTGGAGTATGTGATCACCACCGGCGGTGCGGAGCTGGCCGCCAGTCCGCAGGCGCCACTGGATTACCAGCACTATATCGAGCGCCAGCTGGCCCCCGTTGCCGACGGCATCCTGCATTTCCTCAATACCAGCTTCGATACGATCTGCGGGCGGCAGCAGTCGCTGTTCTGACTGTATCGAGGGACGCTGTAAAGAAAGCTGTATCGAGGAACGCTGGCTCAGGCACCCCGGGCGGCAGCCGTGGCGCCGAAGAATTCGCGCAGTACCGCGTCGTGCTCGCTGGCCGACAGGCGTGGGCCGAAGCGCGATACCACCCGGGCGGCGGCAAGGCTGGCAAAGCGGCCTGCGGTTTCGAAGTCTTCCCCATGGGTGATGGCGTGCAGGAAGGCGCCGGCGAACATATCGCCCGCACCATTGGTGTCCACCGCCTCGGTGGGAGTGCCCTCGATCTCGATCATGCGCTCGCCATCAAACAACAGCGCGCCTTTGGCGCCCAGGGTGATGACGAAGCGCCGGGCCACATGTTTCAGGGACTCCGCTGCTTCCGCTACCTGCGCGCTACCGGCCCAGCTCAGCGCTTCGGCCTCGTTGCAGAACAGCAGGTCGACGCCGTATTCGCCGAGCATTTCCTCGAGGCCATCGCGGAAGAATTCCACCATGCCCGGGTCGGAAAAGCTCAGCGCGGTGGCAACGCCGTGGTTGCGGGCATGCTCCCGCGCGGCGATCGCCGCCGCCCGGCCTGTGGGTGAGGTCACCAGGTAACCCTCCATGTAGAGATAGTCGGAGGCTTCGATAGCCCGCGGCTCAAGCTCCGTATCAGCGAGGGTTTCGCTGATGCCGAGGAAGCTGTTCATGCTGCGCTCGGCGTCAGGGGAGATCAGCACCAGGCAGCGGCCGGTGGTGCCTTCGCTGCGGTCCTCGGTCCAGTTGTGATCGACGCCGGCCGCTTCCAGGTCGGCGAGATAGAAATCGCCGTTGTCGTCGTTGGCGACCTTGCAGGAGTAGAAGCCACTGCCGCCGAAGCGTGCCACGGCAATCACAGAATTGGCGGCGCTGCCGCCGCTGGCGCGCTTGGCGGTGACCAGGTGGTCCTTGAGTTGCGCCACCAGCTCCTGTTGGCGCGCTTCGTCAACCAGCGTCATCAGGCCTTTCTCGACGCCCATGGCGGAGAGCTCCGCATCGTCCACCTGGATCTCCGTGTCTACCAGCGCATTGCCGATGCCGTATACCTTGTAATGCTTCACCCGCCGTCTCCTGCTTGGAAAGGTCGCTATTATGGGCAATGACTGGGCGGGTCGCTACTTTTATACTGCGCGCCGAGCATGAAGACCCAAACCCGCACTATCGTCCTGAGAACCCTGCTCGCCCTTGCCGTAATGGCGGGGCTGCTGCTGGTTTACCTCGATGCCCTGGTCAGCACCACCTTCAGTGACCGGCGCTGGGAAGTGCCGGCCAGCGTTTACGCCCGCCCGCTGGAGCTGTACCCGGGGCTGGCCCTCAGTGCCGAGGATTTCGCCTACGAGTTGTCCCTGCTGGGCTACCGGGAGGTGTCGACCCTGTCCGCCCCCGGGCAGCTGCAGCGCCGGGGCCAGCGCTTCGAACTGTATACCCGTGATTTCAGCTTTGCTGATGAGCGGCGGCCTGCCGGCCGACTGACCCTGGAGTTTAACGGGCAGCGCCTGGTGAGCCTGCGCGGGGAAGCCGGCAGTCTGCCCCTGTACCGGTTGGAGCCGGTGCAGGTGGGCGGCATTTATCCGCGCCACCAGGAGGACCGGCTGCTGCTGAAGCTGGATCAGTCGCCCTCACGCCTGCGCCAGGCGCTGATCGCGGTGGAGGACAAGCGCTTTTACCGGCACTGGGGTATCTCCCCCACCGGGATTGCCCGTGCAGCCTGGGTCAATCTGCGGGCCGGCCGCCTGGTGCAGGGCGGCAGCACCATCACCCAGCAGCTGGTGAAGAACTATTACCTGACCCGCGAACGCAGCTTCAGCCGCAAGCTCACGGAAGTCATCATGGCAGGGCTGCTGGAACTGCACGCGGAAAAGGATGAAATCCTTGAGGCCTACATCAACGAGGTCTACCTGGGCCAGGACGGCCCGCGCGCCATCCACGGTTTCGGGCTTGCCAGCCGTCACTACTTCGATCAGCCGCTGGAAGAGCTGGGCCTGCACCAGCAGGCGCTGTTGGTAGGCATGGTCAAAGGGCCGTCCCTGTACAACCCGCTGCGGCACCCGGAGCGCGCCAGGCAGCGCCGTGACACCGTGCTCGGCGTTATGCGCGCCGAGCAGCTGATTAACGAGGCGGAATACCAGGTGGCCCTGGCCATGCCTCTGGGGCTTAGCCAGCGGCCGCGCATCATGAACAGCTTCCCCGCCTTTCTGGACCTGGTCCGGCGCCAGCTGCGCCGGGATTATCGGGAGCAGGACCTGGGTTCTCAGGGTCTGAAGATTTTCACCAGCTTCGATCCGCAGCTGCAGCGCCAGGCGGAAAACAGTATCCAGGCGGTGCTGGACGGGCTGGATGCGGGCGGCGACCTGCAGGCCGCCATGGTGGTCACCAGCTTCGGGGATGGCGAGGTGCGGGCCTTGATCGGCGGGCGCCAGCCGCGCTTTGCCGGGTTCAACCGAGCGCTGGATGCCATTCGTCCGGTGGGGTCCCTGATCAAGCCGGTGGTCTACCTTACGGCGCTGGAGGAGTCACAGCGCTGGACCCTGGCCTCGGCGCTGGACGACAGTGAATTCAGCGTCGAGCTGGATGCTGCCAACCGCTGGTCGCCGGCCAACTTCGACCGCCAGTCCCACGGCACTGTGCTGTTGCACCGGGCCCTGTCGCAGTCATACAACCAGGCCACCGCGCGGCTTGGAATGGAACTGGGCACGGAGCGGGTACGCGCCACGCTTCGGGAGTTGGGCGTGGAGCGCGCGCAGCCCGACGTGCCGGCCATGCTGCTGGGGGCGGGCGGCCTGTCACCTATCGATGTGGCCTCGCTCTACCAGTCCATCGCCGCCGGGGGCTTCAACCTGCCTCTGCATACTATCCGCGACGTGGTGGCGGCCGACGGTACTCTGCTGCAGCGTTTCCCGCTGGCCTATGAGCAGGTGGCGTCCACCCAGGCGATTCACCTGCTGCATTACGCCCTGCGCGAGGTGGTGCAAGAGGGTACCGGCAAAATCGTGTACCGGGAGCTGCCGGCGGACTTCGCGGTGGCCGGCAAGACCGGCACCACCAATGATAATCGTGACTCCTGGTTTGCCGGCTTTGCCGGCGACCTGCTGGCGATCAACTGGATCGGCCGTGACGACAACGCAGCTACCGGGCTTACCGGCGCCACCGGCGCTGCCCGGGTGTGGTCGCATTTTATGGCGCGGGCCAGCCACCAGCCCCTGGCCTACCGGGTACCGGACGGGATCGAACATCACTGGGTGGATGAGACCAGCGGCAAGCTCAGCGGACGTCGCTGCGCCGACGCCCGCCTGCTACCCTTTGTGAAAGGCACGGAACCGATCGAGCGCGGTCCCTGCGCCAATACCTCTGAGCGGATAATTGAATGGTTTCGCGAACTCTTCTAATCGCCTTGCTGGGGCTGGGATTCGCTGGCTGTGCCAGCGAGCCGGTACGTGCCCCGGACGAGCCGCCGTCCACGCCGGTGGTGGTCGAGAAAACCCCGGCGACGGTGGCGCCTCCGGCGTCCGAGCCCGGGCTGCGCACCGCCAGTGTCGGCCTGCTGGAGCAAGCCCGGGAGGCGCGCCGGCGCGGCGACCTGCCGCGTGCCGACGCCCTGCTGCAGCGCGCCCAGCGCCTCGATCCCGGCAATGCCCTGGTCTACCTGGAGTTGGCTCGCTTGCATGAACAGCGTGGCGAGATGGGGGCGGCGAGGGCGGCGGCGGAACGCGGCCTGCTGTACTGCGACGCCGGCAGCTGTGACGACCTGCGCGAGCTGGCCCGGCCCTGACGGGTGTCGACCCTAGGCGAGCTCGCGCAGCTCGAGGCGGAAACCGTCTTGCGCTGGCACGAATTCCAGCCACTGGTTGATGCAGCGCGGCATATCGCCGGCGCTGTGGCTGACGAAGACCACCTGGGTGTCTGACTGCTCGGCGATGTGGTCTATCGCATCGAGGATGCCCCGCGTGTGGTGGTGATCAAGGCCCAGGCAGGGCTCGTCGAGGATCAGGATGGCGGGCGACTTCACCATGGCGCGGGCCAGTAGCACCATGCGCTGAAGGCCGAAGGAAAGGGTGTCAAAGGGTGCGCGCTCGAGGTCCGTCAGGCCCAAAGCCCTGAGCCAGGCGCGGGCAATCTCCAGCTGACCGTCTCCCCATTCATCGTAGAGCCCGACGCTGTCGAAGAAGCCACTCACCACTACCTCCAGTACCGCCATGCCGCGGCTGTAGTTGAGGTGTAGCTGGGTATCGACCTGGCCGAATTTCTGCTTGATGTCCCAGACGCTCTCGCCGCTGCCGCGGCGCCGGCCGAACAGCGTAATGTCCTGTCCGTAGGCTTTGTGATTGTCGCCGGTGACCAGGCTCAGCAGGGTGGTCTTGCCGCAGCCGTTGGGCCCGGCGATGTTGCAGTGCTGCCCGGGGCGCAGGGTCCAGTCGACCCCCGTCAGCACGGATGTGTCGCCATAGCTTACCGACACGTTTTTCAGGTCCAGCAGCGGTTCGTCGGCAGTCACCGTGTAGGGCCGTTCGGCGGGCGCCGGCAGGCTGCCGAAGGCAAGTGCAGGGGGTGACATCAATGCCTGTACCTGCGGGTCTGCCAGTACCGCCTCTCTGGCTCCGGCCGCCAGGACTTCACCGTCGTCGAGCACCAGCAGGTGGCTGATTCCGGCGGGAACATCCGTGAGGCTGCGAGCCAGCAGCAGGATGCGGGTGTCCGTCTGCAGTAGTTGCTCGAGTATCTCACCCATGCCCTGCTGGCTGGCCCGGTCCAGTCCGTCCAGCGGGCTGTCGAGGATAAGCAGCTTCGGGGCCTGCAGGATGGCGCGCAGCAGCAGGGTCTTGCGCATTTCGCCGGTGGAAATGAAGCGCAGCCCGCGGTCGAGGATATGGCCGATGCCCAGGCGCGCAATCCACTGTTGGCAGTCGGCACCGGACGGGTCTGCGCCCAGAGCGGCGGCGACCGTGGTGCCGGGGTCGCGGGCGTCACTGCGAAACTCCGAATCATCCAGGCGCCGGTCGCGGTCACAGAGGCTTTTCTGTTGTTCGAAGCAGACGTAGCTGCAATGACCCTCCTCGAGGGTCTTGCTGCGCTCGAGCCGGCCGCTGCCCCAGTCGAGCTGGCGGCTCAGAAGGCCCGCCAGGGTGGTCTTGCCAGCCCCATTGGGGCCCACGCAGGCCCACTGTTCGCCATCGTGCCAGGTCCAACCGACAGACTTGAGCACGGGCAGGGCTCGGTAGGAAAAGTATAGGGATTCGAGGTGCAGGAAGGCACCCGGCGGGGCAGGCATGATCGCGGGTTAGGGCCTGTTCACACTCACTGAGTTAGCCCTTCGGGTTGAGGCTGAACCAGCGCCACTCTTCGTTGCTCGTCGTTCATTTGGAACCACCAAACGTCTCTCCTCGCGTCTCGATTGGCGCCGGTTCAGTCTCAACAGGGCCAACTCAGTGAGTGTGAACAGGCCCTAGTTCCTGCCCTGGCGTTCGAGGACGCGGGTCAAGGCCTGCTGGCGCTGCTCCGGCGTCATATTCTGCAGCCTGCGTCGCAGCCGCTGGCGCTGTTCCGGGTCCATACCCTGCCAACGCTGGCGCAGTGCCTGGCGCTGATCCGCGGACAAGTCTTTGAGGGCGCGGTAGCGCCTGCGCGCCTGCTGGCGCTCATTCGGTGTCATGGTCGACCAGCGCTGGGCGTTGTTGGCCAGGCGCTTGCGGTCGGATTCGGGCATGCCGTCCCACTGCTGCTCGTGGCGCCTTAACAGTTGCTGTTGGTCAGGACTGAGCTGGTTCCAGCTAGGCGCCTGGGCCTGAACCGCGGCGTGTGCAAGCAACAGTGTGAGCGCGAAGAAAAGCTGGCTAGCTCGCATGGTCCTCGGATTCCATCATCCACAGCACCAGGTCGAGATCTTCCATCACCGCGGCGTCCTCCGCCATACCGTAGGCGGTCGGGTCAAGCTCCTGTTCAGCGGCGGGATCGCCGAGCGGCAGCAGTGGCAGGGCCACAGCGATAGCGACAATAGCAAAGGCCCCCGCGGTCAGCGCGAGCCAGTTACCCGGATTGTAAGGCTTGTCGGCTTCGGCAAGCGCCCGCTGGCGGGCGCGATTGAGTCGTGACAGGGTAGCCGCATCGAGGTGGGCGACGCTGTCATCGAGGCTGGTCCGGGCCAGCGCTTCCAGTGATTCCGCGCTGTTGTCCGCTTCTCGGCTGTGGTCGTTGTTCATAGAGGTGGTCATTGGGGCGCATGCTCTGCCAGCGCGTCTCGCAGGGCCTTGATGGCCCGATTGTAGTGGGTTTTTGCACTGCCTTCGCTACAGTCCATGGCCAGCGCCGTGTCGCGAGTGGACATGCCCTCCCAGGCGCGCAGTACAAATGCCTGTTGCTGCCGGGTGGGCAGCTTGCCGATAGCCTCCAGCATAGCTTGGTTGGCAATCTCCTGCTGCAGGGCGTTGGCGGGGTTCTCCCGCTCCCCGGCGGTGGCCAGGTGCATGGGATCGGGCTCGCTGTCTGCCTCAGGGCTATCCACCCTACTGGCCGGCATAAAGGCCATGACCCGGCGCCTGACCGCGCGGCGGCGGTGAAAGTCATTGATGCGGCTTTGGAGAATCCGATAGAACAGCGGCTTCCACTCGTCTCGGGGACGCAGGGAATAGCGCCGCACCAGTCCCAGCATGGCCTCCTGGACCAGTTCGAGGGCGTCCTCTCGGTGGCCAACCGAGAGCTCTGCGACCCGCAGCGCCCGCCTTTCAACATCTTGCAGGAAGCCGTTCATGGCGCTGTGTTGGTCCAGGCTCTGGCCCCCGTGTTGCGTGGGATTCTGTTCGGTCCAGCTGTGGTAGATCAGGGCAGCGGTGTGGGTCATCGTAGCATAGACATTGATGGGCTCCTTACTGGTAACGCGGCGGCTGAGAATTCGTTGACAACTCGCTTGTCAGGCCCGCGGGCGGCTGGCTTAATGGGTCCATCCTTATAGCCCGCAGTCCCTTGTCACTCTCTCTTCAGCAGATCGAACACGCCCTCAGCCGCCATCGCCCGCAACGCAAGATGCTGCGCGCATTGATGCTGCGCTCGGCGGTGGCAATGATCGTACGCGAGCACCGCGGTCGCTGCGAACTGCTGATGATCAAGCGCGCCGAGCGCCGCGGCGATCCCTGGTCCGGGCATATGGCATTTCCCGGCGGCCGTATGGAGCAGGCCGACCGCCACGGGCTGGACGTCGCCAAGCGGGAGAC
>JANQGK010000263.1 GCA_028277365.1 Halieaceae bacterium
AGTCATCCTGGGCGACTGCGGTGCTGTTGAAACTATTGGTCTCAATAATGTCCGCACCGGCTTCGAGGTATACCTCGTGGATCTCCCGTATGACCTCGGGGCGTGTCAGCGACAGCAGGTCGTTATTCCCCTTGAGGTCCACCGGATGATCGGCAAAGCGCTCGCCGCGGTAGTCACTCTCCTGCAGCTGGTACTGCTGGATCATGGTGCCCATCGCGCCATCGATAATCAGTATGCGCTGGGAGAGTGCGTCTTTCAGGGTGTCGCTCACTGGGATACTTCCGTTAAAACTCAGCAGCGGCGCAGTCTAGCAAAGGGTGGAAGCTATATCAAAATATTTTGATATAGCTTGGACGCGATCAGGAATTGCCCGGTTTGCGGTCTCGCAATGCGAGCCTTGCTTGTCTATAATACCTGACTAAATTACTTGGTTAAGTTTTGCTCAACAGTGCCCCCGGGCACGAGGACTGCGGTTTTATGGTCACTATCACTGAATCGGCCCAGGATTATCTGGCGGAGTTGCTCTCCAATCAGGAAGACGCGCTGGGCGTGCGAGTATTCATCAACCAGCCCGGTACGCCGCGGGCGGAGACCTGTATCGCCTACTGCCGCGAAGGCGACGTGCAGCCCGACGACGAAGAGAAGCAATACGACAAATTCAGCGCCTGGTTCGAGGGCCGCAGCCTCCCGTACCTTGAAGACGCGCTAGTGGACTATGCCAAGGACCGCATGGGCGGCCAGCTGACCATCAAGGCCCCCAACTCCAAGATGCCGCGGGTCGACGACAACAGCCCCATTGAAGACCGCATCAACTACTTGCTTTACAACGAAGTGAACCCGGCACTGGCCGCCCACGGTGGTGAAGTGTCGCTGGTCGAGGTCACCGAAGACAACTTCGCCGTCCTGCAGTTCGGCGGTGGTTGCCAGGGCTGCGGCATGGTCGACGCCACGCTCAAGGGCGGGGTAGAGAAAACGCTGTTGGAGCAGTTGCCGCAGTTGGCGGGCGTGAAGGATATTACGGATCACTCCGACCGCTCTAATGCGTACTACTAGTTCATAAGACCGCTCTTTGATTACGCCTCAGTAACCTTTCGAGACGCTATATCACCGTCCTCGCCAGTACGGCTAGTTGATTGCGCCCCAGCAGTCTTTCGGGGCGCTACATCACCATCCTCGCCAGTACGGCTAGTCGATTGCGCCCCAACAGTCTTTCGAGGCGCTACGTCACCGTCCTCGCCAGTACGGCTCGATGGATGCGCCTTGACACGCAATTGGGGCGCTGCGTCACTGTTTTAGCCCGCCTGTCTGATCACGTTTTCCTGGAGCAGCGCTTAACCAGTTCAAGCCGTGAATTGCTGACAATCAACGGTGGGGGAGGATGTCCTTGAGCTTGTCGCGCATGCTGCGGATGGCGGTCTCGGTGGTTTGCCAGTCGATACAGCCGTCGGTGACCGAGACGCCGTACTGGAGTTGCGACAGGTCCGCCGGGATGGACTGGTTGCCGGCGCCGATGTTGCTCTCCACCATCAGGCCGACTATGGAGCGGTTACCTTCCAGCACCTGGTTGGAGACGTTGTCCATCACCAGCGGCTGCAGCTCGGGCTGCTTGTTGGAGTTGGCGTGGGAACAGTCGACCATAATGCTGGGCGCGACACCGGCCTGCTCAAGCTCGTCTTCACACAGCTTTACATGCACTGAATCATAATTCGGGCCGGCGCTGCCGCCGCGCAGCACCACGTGTCCGTAGGCATTGCCGGTAGTCTTGATAACCGCTACCTCACCGGCGGGATTGATGCCGAGGAAACGGTGCGGCTTGGACACCGACTTCAAGGCATTGATGGCCACCTGCAGGCCACCGTCGGTGCCGTTCTTGAACCCCACGGCGGACGACAGGCCGCTGGCCATCTCCCGGTGGGTCTGTGATTCGGTGGTGCGGGCGCCGATCGCCGACCAGCTGATGCAGTCCGCCAGGTACTGGGGTGAAATCGGGTCGAGGGCCTCGGTGGAGGTGGGCAGCCCCAGCTCGAGAATATCCAGCATCAGCTTGCGACCGATATGCAGGCCGTCCTCGATCTTGAAAGAGTCGTTCATGTACGGGTCGTTGATCAGCCCCTTCCAGCCCACGGTGGTACGCGGTTTCTCGAAGTACACGCGCATCACCAGATACAGGGTGTCGGAGACCTCATCGGCCAGCAACCTGAGACGTCTGGCGTAGTCCATGGCAGCGTCGACGTCGTGGATGGAGCAGGGGCCCACGACGATGAATATGCGGTGATCTTTGCGATCGAGGATGTCGCGTATCACCTGGCGGCTGGCCGCCAGCGTATCGGAGGCGGCCTCGGACAGCGGCAGTTCCCGCTTGAGAGCCTCCGGCGTGGTGAGGACCTCGTAGGCCTCGACGTTGACGTTATCTACTTTTACCTGGCTCATATTCTCCGTGCCGCTTAAATATCCCGCGCTATACCCGCTCAGTTTGAGGGGGCGCTATTCTATAGAAATCCCGCGGGTTAGAATACCGCGGCACAGCAGGATGCCCGTGACCCCCGACTACAACTTCTATCCCGTTGACCAGCTGGTCGAGCCACTCTCGGCCGATGTACCCATTCTTACCCCTAACCACCGCCTGGCGCGGCGTATTCGGTTGGCCTGGGGCCGCCTGCAGGGCGAGCGGGGCAGGGTCGCCTGGCAGACGCCGCGGGTTATGTCACTGGAACACTGGTGGCAGCACTGCTACCGGCAGCGCTGCCTGGCCGGCGACGAGTTGCCGGCGCTGCTGAGCCCACAGCAGGAGCGCGCACTGTGGCTGCAGTGCGTCGCCGCCTCCGATCAGGTCAACCTGCTGCGGCCTACCGTCGCCGCCGAACTCGCCGCCGACGCCTGGCGCAATCTGACGCTCTGGAACATCGACTGGCGCGACGCCGCCGTCGCCCAGCAGTTTCGCTTCGCGGAAGACACCGAAATTTTTCTCGACTGGGCTCAAGGCTTTGAAGATGCAGTGTCACGGCTCGGGCTGGCGCCCCTGCCATCGCTGGTCTTGCGTCTGGCACAGTCCTGTCCGGAACCCAACATCTGGCTTGCGGAGTTCGACGACCTGCCGCCGCTTTACCGTACCGCGCTGCAGTTACAGGCAGGTCGCCTGGTCGAGCACCGGGCCGGTGACCGGCATGCCCGGTGTTTCCTGCAGGCCTGCCCCTCGCACCGGGATGAGCTGGAAGCCGCTGCCCGCTGGGCCTACCAGCAGCACAGCGAGGCGCCGCAGCGGCGCCTGGGCATTCTCCTGCCGCAGCTACAGCAGGAGCGCAGCGAGGTAGAGCGGCTGCTGGCGAGGCAATTCGGCAGCGATCGGCGGCGGCCCGATTCACTGCCGGTGAACTTCTCGGCAGGCACGCCGCTGGCAGATTGTGGACCGGTAGCTGCAGCACTGTCGCTGCTGCGGCTACCGGTGCGAGACCGGACCCTCGCCGAGTTGGGGCAGGTGTTTACAACGCGGTATAGAAATCGCGCCACTCTTGATGCGGAAGAACTGGCCTGGGCCAGGCTGGTCGACGATGCCCGCGAGCCGGTATCGCCATCCGTATTGCGGGGCGTGCTGGGCCGGGCGGCGGGGGACGACACTGGGTCGAGCCAAGGTGCCGGGATGCTGAAAACACTGCTGGCTGCAAGCGACGCGCGCCGGCTGCGCGCCGAGATACCCACGTCCCAGTGGGCGGAGCAGTTCGCCGATCTGCTGGCAGGGTTTGGCTGGCCTGGCGCGGGGCCGCTGGATTCCCTTGAATATCAACAGGTAGAGCAGTTCCAGGTGGTGCTGGCCAGCCTGGCAACGCTGACCCCGGTGGCCCCGCAGCTTGATTACCGCGGCGCATTGGCGGCGCTGGAGCAGCTTTGCGGCAATGCCCTGTTCCAGGCCCAGACCCCCGATGCGCCGATCCAGGTGCTGGGCACCCTGGAGGCCGCCGGCCTGCAATTCGATGCGGTCTGGATCTGCAACATGAGCGCCGCCGAGTGGCCGCCGGCGGCCCGTCCTAACCCGTTTGTACCGGTACAAACGCAGCGCGCCGCCGGCATGCCCCACGCCGACGCCCGGCGCGAGCTGGCCTACGCCGAGCGGCTGCTTGAGCATCTG
>JANQGK010000284.1 GCA_028277365.1 Halieaceae bacterium
GCGGTCAGGCGCAACCGCAGCTGCCTGGCGGGGGATAATGTGCCAGGGCAGCGCCGCCTCGTCACCCCGAGAGCTGTGGATCAGCAGGTAACCGTCGTACTCCGCGGCAGTCAGCGAAGCCGGGTTGCCACCTTCCGGGCCAGAGCTCATCGGGTTGCCGGAGAGCAGCGTCGGGTCAATGGTAAACACCACCCTAACCGAGCGGCTCTTGCCAGCCGGCACAGTCAGGCGGCGCTTCTTGACCTCGACCTGCACCGCTCCTGTTGCGGCGTCATCCACGTACCGGAAGGTCGGCTCAAACGTAAACCTTTGCTTCCGATCGGACAGGTTTTTGATGCGAATCTTGCGCTTGATTCTCACCCGCTCGTCAACGTCTTCGAAGCCCAGGCTCAGCGAGGGCTGATCGTCGTCCGGTGACCAGGCGATAAAGCTGGCTTCCGCCGCGGCATCCACCCGCAGTTCACCGCCACCTATACGGGTGATCTCAGCGAGGGCACCGGTGGTGTCACTGACCACATCGCGGAAGGCGTTGTTCATCAGCGCGGCCTTCAGCTCAAGCGGTGAGCAACCTCTAGCCTTCTTGCTCTTGCGGCTCTTATCGCTCTTATCGCTTTTCCTGCTCTTCTTACTCTTCCTGCTCTTGTCGTCGTCCGCCCGGCCGGCTTCCTGCAGCAGGGCTGCAGCACCGGCCACCATGGGGCTGGCGCCCGACGTACCGCCGAAGGGCGTGCGTACCGTGCCGGTGGCCACTTCCGCAGACACAGAGGCACCGGGGGCACCGATTTCCGGCTTGATGGCGTTGAAGGAGAGGTCCGGGCCACGGGCCGTGGAGCTCACCGTGCTGCCCACCAGCGGTTCGCTGAACTCGGGGCCGAACTCAACCACCGCGTTACCGGTGCGCAGAATGTCACCATCCACCTGGCTGATGTTGAAGCCCGGAATAGTCACCGCGGGCCCGCCACCGAATGAACCCGCGAAGGGCGCTCCCGGCGCGACCAGCATGATAATGCCGAGTTTGCCGCCCGCGGCCTCGATGTTCTGCATCTTGAGGCTGAAATTACAGGCTCCGCGGTCGACCGCGACGATCATGTCGGTCAGGTCACCGTCGAAGGGGTCACAGCCCAGCAGGTTGTCACCGTCGGTATCACCGTACTGGACCAGGCCTGAAATCGTGGTCAGCGGGTCGGGGGTCCAGGGATACTTCACGGCCTGATACAGGCCGGCATCCGCCGCCGGTTCAAGCACGTTCATAGCAAAGGCGGTGGCCGAAGGCACATTGGTCTGCGCCACCGACAGCGCCGTGGGCGCTGATGAGGGCGTTCCCGTGCAGTACGGCAGATCACCGCAGTTGCCGGCAGAGGACACCGTCAAGGTACCCAGCGCGCTGGCGTTGTCCACGGCTGTCGACAGGTCATCATCGAAGGGCTGGCCGTAGTCGGCGCCCAGCGACAGGTTAATGATGTCGACCCGGTCACTGGTGTCGCCGTCGCCGTTCGGGTCGACGGAGAATTCCATACCCAGGATCAGCGAGATGCCGTTGCAATTGGGCGTCAGTGATGCGCATACCTTCACGGCGAAGATATCGGCACCGGGGGCGACACCGTTTATGCCGCCGATAATGTCCGCCACGTGGGTGCCGTGCCCGGCAAAGGCACCGGGCACCAGCGCCAGGTCGTCCAGCGGGTCGGGGTCGGGCATCGGCGGGTCGTCAAAGCCGTTGGGGCCGGTGGGCCACTCGTTGCCGAGGAAGTCGAAGCCACCGACCACCTTGGCCGTGGGGAATGTGTCGGGCTCGATAATGGTGCCGTCGTTGGCAATGTAGTCTGCCGGGTCGCCGGAACCGCCCAGGTCGGCGTGGGTATAGTCCACACCGCTGTCCAGCACCGCCACGCTCACGCCGTTGCCGTCAAAACCGCTGGCCTGCACTGCGGCGGCACCCACGTAGGGCACGGTTTCTTCAAGGTTCAGCTTGTAGTGTCCTACCGGCGCCACCCGCTCGACCATGGGGTCGCGGGCTATGCCCGGCAGGGCCTCAGCCGGTACATCCAGAAAAACGGCGTTCAATACATGCTGCACGCGGCCCAGTTCTCGTATGGAGTTGTGTTCCGACTGGCAGCGGTAAACGAAGTCGTACTGCTCAAACTCAATCTGGTTTTTCCTGTCGCGGCGAGAGAGGCCATCTGTCTCACCGAGGGTGCCGGTAGCCGGTGTTCTCAGCCGTACGATAACGCGCTGGCGCCCGGTGGCGCCGAGCAGCGATACATCCAGCGTCGAGAGGTCGCCCGGTCTGAGAGCCTGGTCCTTCTGGATCGGCGAATCGAGCTTGAGTTGGGAAAAATTATCCAGCGGTGGCTGGTATAGCGAACGCTGGTCTAAGCGGTCTGATGCGACCGCGCCCAGCACGGCACAGGCCAGTGCGCCCCCGGTAAGGGCGGTTAGCCACGACCGCGGTCGCGAAGAAAACGAATTCATGTTGTGCTCCCCTGAGTTAAACGAATCACAGGCGAGTAGGCAGGCTCACTAGGGACAGCGCACGTAGCCAGCAAATCACATTTGCCTTCGTGAAAGTCGGCAGAGAGCGTCACTTAGCACGCTGTCTGCCGTCCCCCTGACAAGCTCCACCGCCGGCATCCAGCCGCATCGATAACGTTTGTAAACGTCTCATTCCGATAGCGCCGATTTGATGAATCAGCGCCCGGAAACTTTCTTTTATATTCCCTTTAGGAAACGGTGTTACTCAGCAGGACCGCGTACTTTTCCACCTGCAGTTACAAGAAGGTAGACCAAGCAAGCGCCAATGCAAGCACTGCCGAAAAGCGCCGGAGACGAAACCTGGACAAAACAGGGTATCGCGGCGCCAGCCCGCTGATAGCGGGCCGCTGACCGTCAAACCGGCGCACCGGGAGGCATCTATAACTCCCGGAAATCTACAAATCCATCAGCGCAACAGGCGCAAGCGCATCAACGCTCTCAGGCGCTCCCGGGCAAAACGGCCTGAGCCGATCCAACAGCTCGTAAGCTTCAATCACCTCCTCGGGCGCGCGGACGCCGGGGGCGGCGGGATGCTTCAGCAACATATCCACGGCGATCGCCGCCGGAATCGAGGTAACGGCCGCCATGCCCGCCGGCAGTGACGTGGCTCGGCAGCCGACACACTTGAGCTGACCGTCTTTGCGGCCCGTCAGCAGCGCGAAGAAGAACGGCAGGTGCCCCGCCCCTTTCGCCAGCAACGACATTGCCGCCGCCGTCATCGAACGAAGATCGGGCGGGTTAATGAGTTCGTCGGCGGCCTGCTCCAGGGTCAGCCTGCCGGCGTCGATATCCCTCGCCAGGCTTTTCAGGTAGCGCGCCGTGCTCCGCTGCACCAGCATCAGGTTGGCCGCCCTGCCCTGTATGCCCAGACTTCTGTGCAGAGTCACCGGCTCCGGATGCCCCACCGACAGCGCGGTGCCCTTACCCAGGCCCGGGTAGTCGAGGGTAAAGGCCTCGAGCGGCGGCACCTTCACCCGCTTGCCGGCCACCACGCCCTCCACGGTGCCGGATATCTGCTCCATAAGATGCACCACGGCAGCGGATACCTCACCTCCGGCCTCCGCCTCCATCGGCGACTGCTCCAGTTCCGGCAGCTCCGCATCCAGCGGCCAGGCGGTGTAACAGTCGATCACGTCATCCAGTGAATCGGCAGCGCGCCGGGCCAGCAGATTGGACACGCCCGGGCTCGCTCCCATCCCGATAACGGCACAGACTCCCGCCGCCTTCGCCGCGCTGTCCAGTGCCAGCATCTCTACGGTGGGCTCGGGGTCGTCACAGATATCCAGGTAGGCCGTGCCCGTGGCAATCGCCGCCTTGAGTGTCGGCACACCCAGGCGAAAGAACGGGCCGGCGGCGTTGGCGACAAAATCCACTCGGGCAAACAAGGCTTCGAGGCCGGCACGGTCCAGCGCATCGATTTGAGTGGAAATGACCTCACAACCCGCGTCGTCGGCGAGCCGCTGCGCGACCCGGGCCGCGGCGTTCGCGTCCAGGTCGGCCACAAACAGTTTACCCACCTGCGCGGACCGACTCAGATGTCTGGCCAGCATCTCACCCATGCCGCCGGCACCGCCGAGGCAGGCCACCGTCTTTGCTGGAGCTGTGTTCATGGCTCTCCCCCTCACCCCCCCCCGAAGTGTGATCAGCCGCGCCGCACAAGGGCGTTTGTTTCCCGCATCTTCCGTTGCATCCAGGCCGCGAGTTCCTGAAACGCAGGGCGCTCCGCCGTCTCGTAGGTGCACACCAACCAGTAGCTGTACTCTACCGGGTATTCCGGCCCGACAAATTGCAGGAAACCGCGCGCGATATCGTCCTCCACCAGCAGCGTTCGCCCCAGCGCTACCCCGGCACCGGCGATGGCGGCCTGCAACATCAGGTCGGCGCGGTCGTAGTCGCGCTGCCTGCCCGCGGCCGCGGGATCGAAGCCATTGGCGTCGCCCCAGGCATCCCAGCCGTAGACGCTGCCCATCGAACCGTCGCCCCGATCGGCCAGTATGTCCAGCCCGGCAAGACTGGGTGTCTCACGGTCGAGTTCGTGCGCCGCAATGTAGGCGGGGCTGGCAACCGGTCGCAACCAGCAAGCGGTGAGCTTGCGGGCATGCAAATCCGCGGGCGGATGGATGGCGTAGCGCAGCGCCACATCTGCTTCGCCGGCGGCCAGGTCCACGGCGCGGTCTTCAGCGTAAACCGACACCAGCACATCGCAGCCGCTGTTCGGCCCCATCCGGGGAATCAGCCATTTCATGGTCGCCGATGACGTGGCCGAGAGCCGCACACTGGATTCGCCGCGCTGGGATTCGATTCGCTGCAGCATGTGCGCGATGTTTTCCAGTGCCCCGCTGCAGGCTTCGCCCAGTTGCAGACCGGCCTGCGTAGGGCGCAACTGACGGGTCGTGCGCTCGAACAACGGATAACCCAGCGCAGCCTCCAGTTTTCGAATGCGATGACTGACCGCGCTCTGCTGCACCCCCAGCAACTCCGCCGCCCGGGTAAAGCTACGGGTGCTAAGCACTGCCGCCAGGTGAGCGGAAGCTTCCTGCACGCGCAGGGTGTTTGCAGCAAACCTATTCATGAATACCTCTCATGTATTTATCAATGCTTCGGGATGGTCTCGCCTCTCAATAAATAGATTATAGGTCAGGTGACGAGTACAGCCGTAGCTGACGGAGAAATTCATGAATTTCGTGATTGCACGCGCTATCTTCACTGCATCCCGCTACCTGGCCGCGCTGGTGCTGCTGCAAGCCGTCGGTGCTGCCTCGGCACTCGCCGGGCAGGATTTGCAGGCGATTTACGAAGAACTCGACAGACGCTTTACCTTTGTCGAGCAGTTGCATGGCGACCGGCCGCGACTGGCCGCCCGCGACGCTCCGTTTGAGGGTGACTGCGACGATTTCGCCTACGCGGCTTACGCGCGCTTACTCGCCGCCGGCCTACAGCCTGAAATCTGGATTGTGAAACCCCGGTACACCCGCCGCCTGCACATGCTGACCTGCGCCGCCGGGCGCTGTTTCGATACCGAGCGACGCGGCACCGTATCCATGCTGCGTCTGCGCCTGAAGCACGACTACTCCCACTGGCGCCGCGCGCGGGCATCGGAAACCTGGGTGCGGCAACAACTGGCGATTACCGAGTCCATGGATGACGGGGGCCAGCTACAGCTCACCGCGACTGGTCACTAGCCTGAACAAGCGGCTGGCGTCTGTTTCGGCCAAAAAAGGGCTCTGACCCGATCTATACTTAACCCTCGAATACATCACGCAGCGCGTGAGACATACGGGGGATCGCTGATGACAGATACGACGCGACGTGAATTTCTGCAAGCCACTGCAGGGGCGGCGGTTGTCGGCGCCACTCCAGCGGCGGGCGCGCTGGGTTCGGCTCAGGCCGCCGCCACCGCGGGCACGCTTCGCTGGGGCGTGGTGGGTACCGGCGGCATCGCCAATGCCATGGCGGGCATGATCAAGCTGGCCGAGGGTGCCGAGCTGGCGGCAGTGTCCAGCCGGCGGATGGAAACGGCGAAAGCATTTTCCGACCGGCACGGCGCGGCAGCAACGTTCGATTCCTGGGCCGAGATGGCGGCCTCGGATAAAGTCGACGCGCTTTACGTGGCCACGCCCACCAGCGTCAAGGAAGAGATCTGCATTACCGCGGCGGACAACGGAAAGCATGTGCTGTGTGAAAAGCCGCTGGCGAGCCGGGCGTCGGCCCTGCGCATCATTGCCGCCTGCCGCAAGAACAACGTGGCCTTTATGGACGGCACGCATTTCGTGCATCACCCCCGCACCCTGGACATCAAGGCCCGTCGTAAGGAGCGGCTGGGCGAGCCCTGGTCGGTGGCCTCGGCGTTCCAGTTCAATCTCAAGGACCGGGGCAATATCCGCTTCAATACGGTGCTCGAACCCATGGGCGCTATCGGTGATGCGGGCTGGTACAACATGCGCGCCGCCGTTGAGTACCTGCCACCAGAAGTGGAACTGGAAACCGTGAGCGCCTACTTGCGCAGGGACCCGGAGACCGGCGCGGCCATCAGCGGCAGCGGGGTGCTGCAGTTCTCCAACGGCGCCAGCTCCACCTGGAACTGCGGCTTTGACTCCGGTGCGGTGGTGATGGATTTGCGCATCACCGGGCCGAAGGGCGTGATCAACATCGACAACTTCCTGTCCCAGGACGCCGACGGCTCAGCGTCGTTCCTCTACCGGGGTGGCGGCTGGGGCCCCTCTGCCGTCAGGGATACCATCACCATCGCTTCGAGCAAGCCCGGCGCCGCGCTCATGTTCGAAGACTTCGGCAGCGCTGCCCGGGATGCCAAGCTGCGCGAGCAGTGGATGCGCGCCAGCGAGCGTACCCAGGCCTGGCTGGATGCGGCCTGGGCCAGCGCGCTGGCGAACGAAAACGGTGGCTGAAACCCGCTAACTCGCCAGCTTGCGCAGCACGTAGTGCAATATCCCCCCGTGTTCGTAGTAGGCGAACTCATTGGGTGTATCGATACGTATGCGGGTTTCAAACTCAAAGGCCTCCCCGGATTCGCGCGTTGCCGTCACCGTCACTTGCGTTTGACCGACAGATACCGCGGGAATCGAGAACGTCTCGGAACCGTCCAGCGCCAGGCTATCGGCGCTGTCGCCCTCCGCGAACTGCAGCGGTAGGATGCCCATGCCCACCAGATTGGAGCGGTGGATCCGTTCGTAACTCTCCGCAATGACCGCCCTCACGCCCAACAATGCCGGGCCCTTGGCGGCCCAGTCCCGCGACGAACCAGTGCCGTACTCTTTGCCCGCCAGAACCACCAGGGCCGTGCCGTCTTTCTGGTATTGCTCCGAGGCATCGAAAATCGACATCTTTTCCCCCGTCGGGAAATAGGTCGTCCAGCTTCCTTCGGTTCCGGGTGCAAGCTGGTTCTTAAGCCGTACCGACGCAAACGTACCGCGCATCATCACCTCGTGGTTGCCGCGGCGTGAGCCGTAGGAGTTGAAGTCCCGTGGCGCAACGTCGTTGTCCTGCAGGTAACTGCCGGCAGGACTCTCGACTGCAATCGCACCCGCGGGGGAGATATGGTCGGTGGTCACACTGTCTCCCACCTTGACCAGACAGTGCGCGTCGCCTATCGCGGCAACGCCCGGTGCGTCAGCGGGCATACCGTCGAAAAAGGGCGGCCTGCGCACGTAGGTAGAGTCCGGCCAGGCATAGCGCTCGCTCCTGTCCACCGGCAGCTGGTTCCAGATGTCATTGCCGCTGTAGACATCGGCGTACTTGGTGGTAAACATTTCCGAGTCAATGGTGTCCGTGACAAGCTGTTGGATCTGCCCACTGTCCGGCCAGATATCTTTGAGGGTCACCGGGTTGCCCTCTTGGTCCTCGCCTATGGCTTCCCGGTACAGATCAACGTTCATGTTTCCCGCCAGGGCGTAAGCGACGACCAGCGGTGGAGAAGCCAGATAGTTGGCTCTTACGCTCTGGTGAATGCGCCCCTCGAAGTTGCGGTTACCGGACAACACCGACGTGGCCAGCAGCTTGCCCTCGTGGATGGCGGCTTCTATCTCATCCGGCAGCGGGCCGGAGTTGCCGATGCAGGTGGTGCAACCGTACCCCACCAGGTAGAAGCCCAGCGCCTCGAGATCGTCCATCAAACCGGTTTTTTCCAGGTAGTCGGTCACTACCTTTGAGCCCGGCGCCAGCGATGTTTTTACCCAGGGCTTGGTCTTCAGCCCCTTGCTTCGCGCGTTGCGGGCCAGCAGCCCGGCAGCGACCAGCACGGCGGGATTGGAGGTGTTGGTGCAACTGGTAATGGCAGCGATGACTACTGCGCCGTGCTGCAGGGCAAACGTCTCCCCCTGGTAATGGGTCTCAACAGCGCCGGCGGACTCTTCACCGGTGGCCCCGCCTTCCGCTTCAAAGCTGGTCTCAGCCACAGGCAGCAGCTGAAGCTCTTTGAAGTCGTTCAGTGCATGCTGGAACTGCGCCTTGGCCTCGGTCAGGGCAATACGATCCTGCGGGCGTTTGGGGCCGGCGATAGAGGGCACCACGCTGGCGAGATCCAACTCCAGCGTCGAGCTGTAGCTGGCCTCGGGAGATGAGTCGTCGTGCCACATGTCCATGTGTTTCATGTAGGCCTCGACAAGGTCCAGGGTCTCCGGCCGGCGACCGGTCAGCTTCAGGTAGTTAATGGTCTCCTGGTCGATCGGGAAGATGCCGCAGGTGGCACCGTACTCGGGCGCCATGTTCGCGATGGTGGCGCGGTCGGCCAGTGTCAGGTGCTTGAGGCCGGGGCCGTAGAACTCCACGAACTTGCCGACCACGCCGTGCGCTCGCAGCATTTCCGTAACGGTCAGCACCAGGTCGGTGGCGGTAGAGCCTTCGGCAAGCCGGCCCGTCAGCTTGAAGCCGACCACCTGCGGAATCAGCATGGTGATGGGCTGGCCCAGCATCGCCGCTTCCGCCTCGATACCACCCACGCCCCACCCCAGGACACCAAGCCCGTTGATCATGGTCGTGTGGGAGTCGGTGCCCACCAGCGTATCCGGATAGGCCAGGCGCTCGTCGCCGCCCTCAGTGGTGAAAATGCCTCGCGCCAGGTACTCAAGATTCACCTGGTGCACAATGCCGGTGCCCGGCGGCACTACCTTGAAGTTCCGGAAGGCCTCCTGGCCCCAGCGCAAAAACTGGTAGCGCTCCAGGTTGCGCTCAATCTCTATCCGGGTGTTGTCTTCAAGCGCCTGCTCATTGCCGAACTTGTCCACCATGACGGAGTGGTCAATAACGAGCTCCACCGGGTTGAGGGGATTGATCTGCCCGGCATCGCCACCCAGTTCGACCACGGCATCGCGCATGGTCGCCAGATCGACAATTGCCGGCACACCGGTGAAATCCTGCAGCAGCACCCGGGCTGGCACGAAGGCGATCTCCTGGGAAGGCGTCGCTTCAGGCTTCCAGCCGGCCAGGGCTTCAACGTCGTCATCGGTGACGAACACCTCACCGCCGTTGCGCAGCAGGTTTTCCAGCAGGATCTTCAGGGAAAACGGCAGCCGCGCAATATCAAAGCGATCTGCGAGATGACTGAACGGGTAAATCGTGTAAGTCTGTTCGTTGGAGGTCAGTGTCGCGGGCTTTTGGTACTGCGTGCTCATGGTCGTGGGCTCGTAATAAAGCGTGGGCTCATCAGCTTAGACTCCTGATCCGGGAATGACCAATCTGCAGGAGGTTGACATGGCAGGCCAGGACCGCATCGAGCGTGACAGCATGGGTGAGGTGGCTGTTCCCGAGGGCGCACTCTACGGCGCCCAGACCCAACGCGCGGTGGACAACTTCGGCCTGTCGCCACGGCGGCTGCCGCCCAGCTTTCTGCGCCGGCTGGCGGTCGTCAAATCCGCCGCCGCCTACGCCAACGGGCAGCTCGGCGTGCTGGAAGAAGACGTCGCCGGGCGAATCCAGGCCAGCGCCGCCACTATCGTCCAGGGCGAGCACCTGGAGCAGTTTCCGGTCGATGTGTTTCAGACGGGCTCCGGCACGTCGACCAATATGAACATGAATGAGGTGCTGGCGCGGCTGAGCGGGACCGACGTGCACCCCAATGATCACGTCAACATGTCCCAGAGCTCCAATGATGTGATTCCTACCACGCTGCAGGTCAGCGCCGCAGCGGAGCTTACGTCTACGCTGTTGCCCGCGGTCGACCGCTGTGCGCGGGCGACTCGCGACAAAGCCAACCAGGTGTCACAGGTGGTGAAAACCGGGCGCACTCACCTGATGGATGCCATGCCGGTGACGCTCGGGCAGGAACTGGGCACCTGGGCGTACCAGCTCGAGGAGGGGAAGGCACGAATCTCTGACCTGTTGCCGCGCCTGCAAGCCCTGCCGCTCGGCGGCACCGCCGTGGGCACCGGGGTGAACTGCCCGCCCGGCTTTCCCGCGCTGGCGATCGCGGAGATTTCACGGCTCTGTGAGCTGAGTTTCACAGTAGCCGACAATCCGTTTTCGCGGATGGCGGCACAGGATGTATCACTGGAGTGCTCCGCGGCGTTGCGGTCGGTCGCGGTGACGCTGATGAAAATGGCCAACGACTTGCGCTGGATGGCGTCCGGCCCACTCGCCGGGCTCGCCGAGATAGAGCTGAAAGCACTGCAGCCGGGCTCCTCCATTATGCCCGGCAAGGTCAACCCGGTGATTCCAGAGGCGGTCGCCATGGCGGCCGCCGAGGTCATCGGCAATGACTCCACCGTCACCGTGGCCGCGCAGTCGGGCAACTTCCAGCTCAACGTGATGCTGCCGTTGATTGCCGACAAACTGCTGTCCAGCGTGGCATTGCTCGCACAGGCCTGTGAAGCACTCGGCGCGACGATTTCTGACTTTTCGGTGCGGGAAGACAACATTGCGCGCTCGCTGAGGCAAAACCCGATCCTGGTTACCGCACTGAACCGTGAGATTGGCTACGAAGCGGCAGCCGGCATCGCCAAACAGGCCTACGCCGAGGGGCGAGACGTGATCGACGTGGCGGCGGAACAGACTGAGCTTTCGCGCGAAAGACTGGAAGAACTGATGGACCCCATGAAACTGGCTTACCCCCACAGAGAGACGCCATAGCGCCGAGGCGGCCAGACGAATCAGGAATCCTTGGCGAGGACCTCCGCCACCCGCTGCACCTCCGCCGACAGGTCTGAATGCGCACGCGCATACTCGATCAGCTCTTCCCGCATGGCCGGCGTCCAGAACTTCAGGATATGGGCGGCGGTCTTGTCGATCTGCGCATCACCCTCGGCGGCCATATTGAGAGCGATCTGCTGCGCCATTTTCACGAGGTGTTCGACCTGGTGGTCAGTCACGGTCAGGACCCTCCAGCCAGACGATCGGCGTGGGTGTAGATAAGATGACGCCCCGGCTGCACGTAAGCGGCCAGGGTCACGCCATACTGGTGGGCGAGCTCGATGGCGAGCGAGGTCGGCGCTGATACCGCCGCCAGCAGCGGGATGCCCAGGGCCGCCACCTTGGCCACCATTTCGTAGCTGGCGCGGCTGCTCACGATCACGAAGCCCTCTGCGCTGTGCGCCTGCTTCTGCAGCGCGCCGAGCAGCTTGTCCAGGGCGTTGTGGCGGCCGACGTCTTCCCGCACCAACTCGACTTCACCGTCGAGATTGCACCAGGCCGCGCCGTGTACGCCGCCGATCTCACGCTTTAGAGACTGGGCGGCTTCAAGCTGAGACAGCGCGTTTTGCAGGGCCGCGTGCCGCACCTGGAAATCACAGCTTACCGGGGGCAGCGGCGGAATGGCCTGCTGCAGGGATTCCAGACCGCAGAGGCCGCAACCGGTGCGCCCGGTCAGGTTGCGGCGGCGCTCCTTGAGCGCGGCGAAGGCATCACCGGTAACGGTCATGGCCAGCTCCACGCCCTGCTCCCGCGGTGTCAGCTCCCAGTCCAGCAACTGCTGGGGTGACGAGAGAATGCCTTCCGACAGGCTGAAGCCCAGACCCAGTTCCTCCAGGTGGGTTGCGGTAGCCATGGTGACCACGTGGGAAATGCCGTTGTAGACCAACGCCACCGGCGTCTCGGCGATCACCCGGTCCGACTCGTGAGTCACGCCTGCTTCGGTCCAGGCCATCCGCTGCACGGCCCGGGTGTCATCACTCATACCCGGTCTGCTTGTTCCAGTAGTTGCCGCTGGCGTTGGTCGAAGTCATGCTGGCGCGCCTGCCAGGCCGAGGGTTGGGCCACCTTCACCACCTGCACTGCCGTCACCTTGTACTCCGGGCAGTTGGTGGCCCAGTCGGAGTTGTCGGTGGTCACCACATTGGCGCCGGAGAACGGGTGATGGAAGGTGGTGTACACCACACCGGGGCGCACCCGCTCGGATACCTCGACCCGCAGCACCGTGTCACCCACCCGGCTGGTGATACCCGCCCAATCGCCGTCGGTAAGGCCGCGCTCCTCGGCATCAAAGGCGTGGATTTCCAGTACGTCTTCGCTATGCCAGGCCTCGTTGTCGGTACGCCGGGTCTGCGCGCCCACGTTGTACTGGCTCAGCACCCGGCCGGTGGTCAACAGCAGCGGGAAGCGCCGGTTCACCCGCTCATCGGTAGGCACGTACTCGGTCAGCGCGAAGAAGCCCTTGCCGCGCACGAACTCGGTTTCGTGCATGACCTCGGTGCCGTCAGGGGCTGCGTCATTGCAGGGCCACTGAATACTGCCGAGGCGGTCGAGCTTGTCGTAACTCACTCCGGCAAAGCTTGGGGTCAAGCGCGCGATCTCGTCCATGATCTGCGCGGGGTGTTCGTAGTGCCAGTCACAGCCCAGTGCGTGAGCCAGGTCCAGAGTCACCTCCCAGTCTTCTTTGCCTGCCAGGGGTGTCATTACCCGGCGCACCGGCGAGATGCGGCGCTCGGCATTGGTGAAGGTGCCGTTTTTCTCGAGGAAGGTCGCACCCGGCAGAAACACGTGGGCGAACTTGGCGGTCTCGTTGAGGAACAGGTCCTGCACCACCAGCAGCTCCAGGGATTTGAGCGCCGCCTCGATATGTTGGGTGTTGGGGTCGGACTGGGCCACGTCCTCACCCTGGATGATCAGGCCGCGGAAATTCCCGTCGATGGCGGCGTCGAACATATTGGGAATGCGCATACCCGGTTCCGGGTCCAGTTCCACCTGCCAGTCCTGTTCGAACAAGGCGCGGATGGCGGCGTCAGACAGATGGCGATAGCCCGGTAGCTCGTGGGGGAAAGAGCCCATGTCGCAGGAGCCCTGCACATTGTTCTGGCCGCGCATGGGGTTTACGCCCACCCCTTCCCGGCCCAGATTGCCGGTGAGCATGGCCAGGTTGGCAATGCCCATCACCGCGGTGGAGCCCTGGCTGTGTTCGGTCACGCCCAGGCCGTAATAGATGGCACCGTTACCGGCCCCGGCATAGAGACGCGCCGCCGCGCGCAGATCTGCTGCCGGCACCCCGGTGTCAGCCTCCAGCGCTTCCGGCGCATGGCGCGGGTCGCGAATGAAGTCACACCAGCGCTCGAAGGCGTCGGCCTCGCAGCGCCCGGC
Source organism: Halieaceae bacterium (assembly GCA_028277365.1). GTDB lineage: Bacteria > Pseudomonadota > Gammaproteobacteria > Pseudomonadales > Halieaceae > JANQIO01. The sequence continues at coordinate 13,552 of JANQGK010000284.1, forward strand.
GATAAAGCCGGCATCGTGCAGGGCCTCGGTAAGGATCACATGGGCCATGGCGTTCAGTATCGCCACATTGCCGCCGGGGGTTACCGGCAGGTGATAGTGGGCGCGGATATGCGGCGAGTCGACCAGTTCGATGCGTCGCGGGTCGATCACGATCAGCTTCGCGCCTTCGCGCAGGCGCCGCTTCAGCCGCGAGCCAAATACGGGGTGCGCCTCGGTGGGGTTGGAGCCCATAACGATGATCACGTCGGCGCTGTCTACCGAGGCAAAGGTCTGGGTGCCGGCGGATTCGCCCAGGGTGGTCTTCAAGC
>JANQGK010000015.1 GCA_028277365.1 Halieaceae bacterium
GTGATGTCCTGGCGCTTGCGCCTGTCGAGCAGGTAGTTGTAGCCATTGTAAAATTCGGCGGTGAGCGCCTGCCCCGGATTCAGTGCCGGTAGCGGTGCCTCTTCGGCAACGATGATTTCGGAGCGGCCCTGGCCCACGTAGTCTCTCTGCAGGAACACACCCTGGTGTACGCCTCGCTCCAGGTCCACGTCCTCGGCGATGAATGTGTAATTGCTGCCTTCGATAGTGACAAACTCACCGGAGGACATTTTCTTGAGGTCGAACCGGGCGGCTGCCTCCGCCTCCAGTCGATAGCTTTCCCGGTAGGCCCAGGGCCTGCCGATGACGGAAATGATACCGGTGATGACCGCGATCAGGATGGCGAGCTTGAAGACAGCCTCGAGCACCCTGGCGCGGCTGACGCCTGCTGCGTAGAGGGCGGTCATTTCAGCGTCCCTGTACATCCGCCCCACGGCAGCCAGCACAGAAAAGAAAAAGGCGGAAGGGAGGAGTACTTCCAGGGTGACCAGGGTATTCAAGCCGACCAGTGTGAAAGCAGTGGTCATGTCGAGCTGGCCCTGGGCGGCGAGGCTTAGCTGGCGCGCCGCGGAGTAACCGATGAAAACCAACACCAGCAGGCCCAGGCCGGAGGCGAACGGACGCATGATTTCGCGACTGATGTAGCGGTCGATGATCAAGCTGTTGTTGCTCCCGTTCTAGCTGGCGGGCATTGTACCCCAGCCCTGGATTATCTGGTTATTTTGACCCGCATGGCGCATAATTGCGCGCTTTTCGGTGGGCCCCCAAACAATTCATGTTGAACCTGAGCGACGGCGTAAAGAAAGCCCTGATCCTGATTCCCACTCAGCCGCTGCCTGCGACCTGGCGGGTGGCCCTGCGGCGCAAGTATCTCGCAGAGTTGGAGCTGGCCAAGGCGCACCGCGCGAGCTTTCTGATCATCGGCCACCCGAAGAGCGGCAATACCTGGTTGAAAGTCATGATTTCGCGGCTCTACCAGCTGCGCTACGATCTGCCGGAGTCGAAGCTCATCAACACCGATGAATTCGCCCGCAAGATTCCCGATATACCGCGGCTGGCCGCGACCAACGGCTGTTATAGCTACGAGAGCGAGGTGGGCAAGCTGCTCGCCGAGGGCGCGCCCGACAACCCCCTGCGTCACAAGCCGGTTTTGTTCCTGGCACGCAACCCTATCGATATTGCCGTCTCCTGGTATCACCAGTTCACGAAGCGCCAGTCCCGCGCCAAGCAGGAGCTCATCAATCACTCCATCGACCATCCCATCGACCGGCGCACTGTGCAGATGTGGGAGTTTGTGCGCCATTCGGACATCGGGCTGCCCTTCCTGATCGACTACCAAAACACCTGGGCGCGCAACGTCTCGGCTATCGAAAGCGGGCTGGTAGTCAAGTACGAAGAGCTGCGCGCCGAACCTGTGGCGACTCTCCTCAGGATTGTTCGCCACATGGGTGCGGATTTTTCTGAAGAGGAGGTGCGCCAGGCGGTTGAGTGGGGTTCCTTCGACAACCTGCAAAAGCTGGAAACCAGCGGTACCTTCAGCCAGGGTGGGATGAAGCTGGTAAACGCCGGGGACCCGAGCACGTACAAAGTTCGCCGGGGCAAGGTCGGCGGCTATCGCGATGACTTTGAGCCTGAGCAGGTTGCCGAACTGGAAGCGTTGGTGCGCGACAATATTGCCGCCGAGCTGGGCTATTGCCGCGAGCCGCTGGAGGGCTGAGCCGTGCCGCCTCGCACCTGGGTTATCCTCAGCGACAAGCGGGGTGACAACGGCCAGGTCGACACGATTGTTGAGGCGC
>JANQGK010000027.1 GCA_028277365.1 Halieaceae bacterium
AATCACCAAACTTCTCTCCTCGCGCCTCGATTGGCGCTGGTTCAGTCTCAACAGGGCCAACTCAGTGAGTGTGAACAGGCGCTAGATGACCATCTGCACCAGGCCGGTGGCAATCAGGTCCTGGTGCAGGGCTTCGAGCTGAGATTTGCCGGTGGCGGTGATCCGTACTGTCAACGCCACGAAAGTGCCCTCGCGACTGGCTCGCAGGCTGATGGTATCCCGCTCGAACCCCGGGGCGTGGCGCTCGATCACCTCAATCACCGCAGATTCAAACTCGGGCACGCTGCGACCCAGCACCTTGACCGGGTAGTCGCAGGGAAATTCTATCTTGGGCGGTTCCACGTTCTACACCGTCAGTCAGTTGCCAAACAGCTGCATGAAAAACAGCTTGATACTGTCCCAAAGGCGTGCAAAAAACCCGGCCGGCTCAACCGCCTGCAGGGCCACCAGCGGCTCATTCAGCAGCGTCTCGCCGTTGAGTTTCACCACCAGGGCGCCGTGGGTATCGCCGCGCGCCACCGGTGCCTTGATGACCTTATCGATTTCCATCGCCGCGTCCAGGTCGTCACGGCTGCCGCGCGGTATGGTCATGCGAATGCTGCGATCCACGCCCAGCGACAGGCTGTCCTGCTGCCCCATCCACAGCCGGGCGCTGGCCAGTTCTTCGCCGGCGCTGTACAGCGACAGAGTCTCGAACGTGCGGAAGCCGTAGTTAAGCAGCTTGCGCGATTCCGCCTTGCGGGAGCGTTCGCTGTCCGCGCCGAGCACCACCGAGATCAAACGCATGCCATTGCGCTCAGCGGATGCCACCAGGCAGTAGCCGGCCTCCTCAGTGTGGCCGGTCTTGAGTCCGTCTACCGAAGGGTCTTCCGCCAGTAGCGCGTTGCGGTTGTATTGGCGGATATTGTTGTAAGTGTACTCGCGCTCCTTGTAGAGGGCGTACTCTTCGGGGAAACGCTCGATCAGGGCGTCCGCCAGCAGCACCAAATCGCGAGCGGTGGTGTAGTGCTCCGGATCCGGCAGGCCGTGGGAGTTCACATAGTGGGTGCCGGTCATGCCCAGCTCCGTGGCATGGGCATTCATCATATCGGCAAAGGCGCTCTCGCTGCCGGCCACGTGCTCGGCAATCGCCACCGAGGCGTCATTGCCGGAGGAAATCACCACGCCGCGGTGCAGCTGCAGCAGGCTGACCGGTTTGCCAGGTTCGATCCACATCAGGGAAGAGCCGGCAAACAGGGGGTTCTGGGCCCAGGCGTTCTCACTGACCTGGACAATATCGTCATTGCTGACCCGGCCCGCCGCGAGTTCGCTGGCCAGCACATAGCTGGTCATCAGCTTGGTCAGGCTCGCCGGTGCCAGACGCTCATCGGCATTGTTCTCCGTGACCACGTAGCCGGTATCGGCATCCGCCAAAATCCAGGCGCTGCCGGCCACGTCCGGCGGCGGTGGCAACACCGCCGCCCGGACCGTTGCCGCGGACAGGACAAAGGCCGCCAGGAGTACGAACAAGGGCGAAAAGCTGCGGTTCAGCGAGAAGGGAAAAAGATTCATGGGTACCTATTTGATTGTGTATGCCTGCGGCTTTGATTGTGTATGCCTGCGGCATGGCCGCTCGCCGGGAATGTTAACGCATGCCTGCGGTGTACGAAATACAGCAGGCCCTGGAGGGCTAATCCGGCATCAGCCGGGTTTCAGTGTAGCCGAGGGTCTGCAGCTGACTCTGCAGTGCCAGCAGGCGCTGGTGATCGTTTACCGGGCCCACCCTCACTCGGTAGAAGGCGCCGTCGCCCAGCACAATCTCCGATATAGCGACGGGCGCACTCATTTGCCCTTGCAGGCGCTGGCCCAGCGCGTAGGCGCTCTCCGCCTGGCTGAAGGCACCCACCTGGATGTAGCGGTAGCCAGCCGGCGGCGCTCCCGGCAAACCGCCGGCCCGCAGGTCGCGACTGCCCGGCACATCGATCGCCACCACCTCGACCCGGGCGGTACCGAGGTCGGCAAAGCCGAGTTTGACAGCTGCGGCATAGGACAGGTCGATGATACGGTCCGGGTGGAAGGGCCCGCGGTCGTTGACCCTGACCACCATGCTGCGCCCATTGTCGAGATTGGTCACGCGCACCCAGGCGGGGATGGGCAGTGAGCGATGGGCCGCCGTCGCCAGGTAGGCGTTAAAAGTTTCACCGTTGGCAGTTTTGCGGCCATGGAACTTGCGACCATACCAGGAGGCGACGCCCCGCTCGCGGTAGCCGGCGCCGGTGGTCATGACCCGGTATGTCCGGCCGTTGACCTGGTAGGGGCTGAAGTTGCCCGCGGCCACTAGTTTCTCCGGCCGCGGGATGGGGTCGACCACTTCATCGGCAGACAGTTCATAGAGCGGTTTACCGTCACCCGGCTCCAGCTGCGTCTGGGTGCAGGCCGCTTGCAGGCAGGCCAGCGCCAGGCTCGTGCCCAGCTGTATCAGAGCCCTGCTCATAGCCGCTCCCGGATGGCTTCGCTTAACTGGTACACCGCCATAGCGTACATAGCGCTGTGGTTGTAGCGGGTGATGACGTAAAAATTGTGCCAACCCAGCCAGTACTCGTCACCTTTTTCACCATTGAGCTGCATGACTGTTGCCAGGGTGTCGGGGGCCATCTCCACGGTGGGGAAGATGCCCCCGGTGGCCAGCACGGCCAGGCTGCGCTTCGGTTTGAGACCGTCGTTCATCCAGTCTGCGCGGGCCTTGTCGCCGACGGTGGCCGGCGCCGTCACCGGCAGGCCCGAGCGCCAGCGGTGGCGCTTGAAATAATTGGCCACGCTGCCGATGGCATCCACCGGGTTGTTGATGATGTCGACCACCCCGTCGTCATCGAAGTCCACCGCGTAGGCCCGGTAGGACGAGGGAATGAACTGGCCGTAGCCCATGGCCCCGGCGTAGGAGCCCTTTAGCTCCGCGGCCGGCAGGCTCTGCTCCCGGGTCATCACCAGGAAGGCCCGCAGCTCGCCGCTGAAAAACGGGGAGCGCGGCGGGTAGTCGAAGGCCAGGGTGGCGAGCGCATCAATCACCCGGTAACTGCCTTTATTGCGGCCATAGCGGGTTTCCACGCCGATGATGGCAACGATCAGCTCCGCGGGCACGCCGTACTGGCGTTCGGCGCGCTGCAGGCTCTCGGCGTGGCGTTTGGCAAATTCCAGGCCCTGTTGGGTGCGCGTCTCGGTGACAAAAATGTCGCGGTACTCGTGCCAGGGCTTGGTTTTCTCGGCGGGCCTGGCGATGGCCTCCAGGATGGAATCCTTGCGGCGGGCGCCGGCGAACAGCGTTTCCAGTTCGGCCTGGTCGAAACCCTCGGTTCTTACCATTTCGTCAATCAGGGCCTGCGCCGCCGGGTGATTGGCATAACCCTGCGCTACAGCGGCACTGGCCGACAGTCCCAGCCAGCAGCCGGCGAACAGCGCCAGCCCGTTAGCTATTCTCATACCAGAAACATCTCCTTGAACTCACTACTGAATAACGAGGCGGCGCTCGGTACTGATCGCCATCAGGATGCCAAAGCCCGCCATCAGCGTCACGACTGATGTACCTCCAGCGCTGACCAACGGCAATGGCACGCCCACCACCGGCAGCAGGCCCGACACCATGCCCATATTCACAAACACGTAGATAAAAAAGGTCAGCGTCAGCGCGGCCGCGACCAACCGTGAAAAGCTGTCCTGGGCGTGCATGCCAATCCAGAAGCCGCGCACGAAGATCAGCAGGTAGATAGCCAGCAGCAGGATCACTCCGCGCAGGCCGAACTCTTCAGCCAGTACCGCGATAATGAAATCCGTGTGGCTCTCCGGCAGAAAATCGAGCTGCGACTGGGTGCCGTTGAGCCAGCCCTTACCGCTCCAGCCGCCCGAGCCGATCGCCGTCTTGGACTGGATAATATTCCAGCCGCTGCCCAGCTTGTCGCGCTCCGGGCTGAGCAGCGTGAGAATGCGCTGGCGCTGGTAGTCGTGCAGCAGGTATACCCATGCCGGCCAGGCCGATAGCACCGCCAGCACCAGGGCACCAAAGATAAAGCGCCAGCGGATGCCCGCCATGAACAAAACGATCAGGCCCGAGGCGGAGACCAGTAACGCGGTTCCCAGGTCGGGCTGGCGCACGATGAGTGCCGCAGGCACGCCGATGAGTACCAGCGCCGCCAGAATGTTGATTAAGCGCGGCGGCAGGATTCGCGCCGCCAGGTACCAGGACAGCATCAGCGGCATTGCCAGCTTCATCAGCTCCGAGGGCTGAAAGCGGAATCCGCCGATGGAGAGCCAGCGCTGGGCGCCCTTGGCGCCCACTCCGAACACCAGCACCGCCACCAGCAGTGCCAGGCCACCCAGATAGATGATCGGCGCCCAGCGCCGGTAGCGCTGCACGCTGACCTGGGCGGCGGCCAGCATTACCGCATAAGCGACCAGGAAGTATTCAGCCTGGCGAATCACCGCGCCCAGGCGTTGGCCGCTGGCTGAGTAGAGCACCGCCAGCCCATACACGGTAAGCGCCAACAGTAGGAATAGCAGTGGGAAGTCGATATGGAAGCGCTCGGAAATCGCCGGGCGCCGGGCCAGGTCGCTGGCCGCCGAAGGCATCTGCCTGACGTATTCAGCCACGGTCGGCGAGCTCCTGCTGCTGGTTCATCAGATACTGCTCCATCACCTCGCGGGCGATGGGCGCGGCCACGGTACTGCCACCACCGCCATTTTCCACTACCACCGATACCACAATCTGCGGGTCTTCATAAGGGGCGAAGGCCACGAACAGACCGTGGTCGCGGTAGCGCTCCTCGAGGGCCTCAGCATCGTATTCCTCGTCCTGGGCAATACCGATCACCTGGGCAGTGCCGCTTTTGCCGGCCATGGTAAAGGCCGAGCCCCGGCCTACCGCACGGGCCGAGCCACGCTCACCGTGAAACACCGCATGCATGGCCGCATGAATCACCTGCCAGTTGGCTTCGTTCGCCTCCACCACGCTCGCCGTGGGCACCTTGACCGGTTCGCCGTCTACCGCGCGCAGCAGGTGCGGCGTGTAACGCCGGCCGCGGCTGGCCAGCACCGAGGTGGCCACCGCCAGCTGTACCGGGGTGGCCAGCATATAACCCTGGCCAATACCCACGTTGAGGGTCTCACCCGGGAACCAGACTTCGCCACGCGCGGTACGCTTCCACCGGCTGGAAGGCAGGATACCGCCGCGCTCATTGGTGGTGTCCAGCCCGGTGGCGGTGCCCAGGCCAAAGGGTGCCGTGAACTCATGCAGGCGATCGATGCCCATGCGATAGGCCAGATCGTAAAAATAGACGTCGCAGGATTCCTCGATGGCCTGGTGCAGGTCTACAGCATTGCCGTGGCCGGTGCCGCGCACCCGCAGGGTCCAGTCGCGGAAGCGGCGATCCTCTCCCGGCAGGATATACCAGCCGGGATCGCGGATAGTGGTTTCTGCCGTCACCAGCCCGTACTCCAGACCCGCCAGGCCGAAGATCGGCTTGACGGTGGAACCGGGGGGATACTGCCCTTGCACCGCGCGGTTGAACAGCGGCAGGTCCAAGTCCTCCCGCAGGGCGGAATAGTCGCGGGCACTGATGCCGTTAACGAACAGGTTGCTATCAAAACCCGGAGTGCTGACCAGGGCGATCAGTTCACCGTTGCCTGGGTCCATGGCCACCACTGCGCCGCGCCGGCCTTCCAGGGCCGTAAAGGCCGCCTGTTGCACAGCCACGTCCAGGGACAGGGTCAGGTCGGCACCAGGCTGCGGGTCGGTGCGCTCCAGCACCCGCAGCACGCGCCCCAGGGCATTGGTCTCGACATTCTGGTAGCCGACCTGACCGAGCAGCTGATCCTCGTAATACTTTTCAACGCCGATCTTGCCAATGTGGTTGGTGCCCCGGTAGTCCACCTCATCGAGCTGGCGCTGCTCTTCTTCGTTGATGCGGCCGACGTAGCCCAGCGCGTGGGAAAACAGCTCCCCCTGCGGGTAGTGGCGGATCAGCTGCGCGTCCACCACCACGCCGGGCAGGCGGTAGCGATTGACCGCCAGCAGGGCGCGCTCTTCCTCACTGAGCCGGAAATGCAGCGGCACCGCTTCATAGGGGCGGCGCCGCCGGCTGCGGGTCTCGAACTTTTCCAGGTCTGACTCTGAGATTTCCACCAGCTCCCCAAGCGCGGCGAGGGTGTTTGCCAGGTCGGGCACGCGCTCGAGCACCAGCGACAGCACGAAGCTGGGACGGTTTTCGGCCAGCAGCACGCCGTTGCGATCGAAAATCAGCCCGCGCTTGGGGGGCAGCGACTGCAGCTGGACCCGGTTGCGGTCAGATTCCGTGCGGTAAGTTTCGTACTGGGTGATCTGCAGGGAAAAGTAGCGCGCCATCAGGATGCCCATCAGCACCATTGCGATGACCAACACGAACACGGTACGGGTGCCGTAAACGCGGGATTCGAGATAGGGGTCCTTGAGGGCTACTGCGGGCGCCATATCAGCTCCGATGATACGGGTGGCCGGCGTTGATTGTCCAAGCGCGGTAGAGCTGTTCCACCAGCACCACCCTCACCAGCGGGTGCGGCAGAGTCAACGGCGACAGGGACCAGCGCAGCTGGGCTTGCTCCAGCAGCGAGGGGTCGACCCCGTCAGGACCGCCGATCACCAGGCTGTAATTGTCACCGGACATCTGCCAGCTCTCCAACTGTCCGGCCAACTGCTCGGTAGTAAAGGCCTTTCCCGCCACATCCAGCACCACCAGACGATCGCGGGCCGGCATGGCATCGCGAATGCGTTTTGCTTCCTCGGCCATGGCCCGCATGGGGTTGCTGTCGCGACCGCGGCCGCCCAGCGGCAGGTCGCGAAGTTCGAGCTTCAGTTCCGGGGGCAGGCGCTTGCGATACTCGTTGACGGCTTCATCTACCCACCGGGGCATGCGCGAACCCGGGGTCAGCACCGTGAGTCTCACTCTGGCTGTTCCGCACTCGCCGCCGCCGGCGACCAGAGCCGCTCGAGATCATAGAAATCCCGGGTGGCGGGCAACATCACGTGCACCACCACACCGCCGAAATCCACCAACACCCACTCGGCACCGTCCTGGCCCTCCACGCCCATGGGCCGACAGTCATTTTCCTTGGCGCGTACCAGCACGTTGTCGGCCAGTGACTTAACGTGCCGATTGGAGGTGCCGCTGGCGATGACCAGGTAGTCCATGACATCGGTGAGCCCCTGCACGTCCAGGTCGACAATATTGACGCCCTTGAGGTCGTCCAGCGCCTCAATCACCAGCTGTTTGAGTTCAGCAGATTCCATGTTGCTCCTGTTCTTCAACGCGGGCGCCATAGGCACCCAGGCGCTGGATGGTGTCCCACACTGCATCCGGCAGCAGGTATCTTGGCGACTGCCCGCGGGCAATCATGTCACGAATCTCGGTGGCCGAGATAGGCAGCTGCCGCAGCTGCTGCATCATCACTTTACCGGCAGGGTTTTGCTGCAGGTCGGCGACGCCGCCGCCGTGCTCGGCGAGCCAGGCAGCGATCTGGCCGCTGTCTGGCGCACGCCAACCGGGCCTCGCCATCACCACCAGGTGCGCGAAGCCCAGCAGATCCTCCCAGCGGTGCCACTCGCGGAGGCGCTCGAGAACATCTGTACCCACGATCAGGCAAAGGGGCCTGGCCGGTCCCAGCTCGGCCCGCAGTTCCGCCAACGTGTCCACGGTGTAAGACGGGCCCTGGCGCGAAAGCTCACGCCGGTCGCACACCAGCCCGGGTTCGCTGGCCACCGCCTGCTCCACCAGTTCTGCGCGCTCCTCCGCCGACAGTTCCGGCAAGCCGCGCAGGGGCGGCCTGGCGGCGGGCAGCAGTCGCACCTGCTCCAGGCCCAGGTTTTCCTTGAGCTCCAGGGCCGAGCGCAGGTGACCGTTGTGAATGGGGTTGAAAGTGCCGCCGAAAATGCCGATGGGGCCAGAGCTCACTGCCGGGTTTGCCCCTCGCCCAGCACCACATACTTGCGGGAGGTCAGCCCCTCCAGACCCACCGGGCCGCGCGCGTGCAGTTTGTCCGTGGAGATGCCGATCTCAGCACCCAGGCCGTACTCGAAACCGTCGGCGAAACGAGTGGAGGCATTAACCATCACTGAGCTGGAATCCACCTCGCGCAGGAAACGCATGGCTGAGGCGTGATCGCGAGTCACGATAGCATCGGTGTGCCGGGACCCGTAGCGGTTGATATGCCGTATCGCAGCATCGAGACCTTCGACTATTCGCAGTGCCAGCACCGGGCCAAGGTATTCCTCGTACCAGTCAGATTCCTCAGCCGGCACGGCGTCGGGCACCAGTGCCACGCTCTGCTCGCAGCCGCGCACTTCCACACCGGCAGCCTTGAGTGCCTCGGCCAGCCCCGGCAGGAACTCAGCGGCCACGTCCCGGTCCACCAGCAGGGTTTCCATGGTATTGCACGTGCCGTAGCGCTGAGTCTTGGCGTTTAGCGCAATCGCCAGCGCCATGTCGAGATCGGCTGCAGCCGCCACATAGACATGACAGTTGCCGTCGAGGTGCTTGATGACCGGTACCGTGGCCTCAGCGCTGATGCGTTCGATCAGACCTTTGCCGCCGCGGGGCACAATCACATCGACGTACTCTGCCATGCGCACCAGCTCGCCCACCGCCGCCCGGTC
>JANQGK010000155.1 GCA_028277365.1 Halieaceae bacterium
GAATTCAACGTGCTGCTGGAGCAGTACCCGGGCAACGTCAAGATTCCCGACGCACTCTACAAGCTCGGCAAGATCTACTACGACCGCGGCAATCGCGATCGCGCCCGCGAGTACCTCGACCGGGTGGTGAACGAGTTCGGCGACAGCGGCAGCTCTGCGGTAAAATTGGCTCGGGATTTCATCAGCCAGAACTACTGACGTCGCCCCGCGACCACACTTATACCGAAGCTGCCGTTCATGTCCGAAGCTGCCATCGCGCGGGGCGAGACCCTGCGCATTACCGAAATTTTCTATTCACTGCAGGGTGAAGCCCGCACCGTCGGCCTGCCAACGGTGTTTGTTCGCCTCACCGGCTGCCCCCTGCGCTGCGTTTACTGCGATACCGAGTACGCCTTCCACGGCGGCCGGCAGCAGGCGATCGTCAGCATTCTCGATGAAGTGGCAAGCTACTCCCCCGCCTATGTCACCGTCACCGGCGGTGAGCCCCTGGCGCAGCCGGACTGTCACCAATTGCTGCGGCAGCTGTGCGATGCAGGCTACGAGGTCTCGCTGGAGACCAGCGGTGCCATGAGCGTGGCGGACGTGGACCCGCGAGTCGTCAAGGTGCTGGACCTCAAGACCCCCGCTTCCGGTGAGATGGACCGCAATGACTACGGCAATATTCAGTATCTCACCGCCCACGACCAGGTGAAGTTCGTGATCTGCGATCGTGGTGACTACGAGTGGGCGCGCTTCAAGCTGGATGAGCTGGGCCTGGTGGGACGGGTTGGCGATGTCCTGTTCTCCCCCAGCTTCGGCCAGCAGGACGCCACCGAGCTCGCCGATTGGATTCTTGAAGATCGTCTGCCGGTGCGCCTGCAGCTCCAGCTTCACAAGCTGCTGTGGAACGACGAGCCGGGGCGCTAGGCGTGGCTGTGAAGGAGAAAGCGGTAGTACTGGTCTCCGGCGGCCTCGATTCCACCACCGTGCTGGCCATGGCACAGGCCCAGGACTATGACTGCCACACGTTGAGCTTCGACTACGGCCAGCGCCACCGCTCGGAGCTGGTGGCAGCGGAGCGTGTGTCGCGTGCCATGGGTGTCGGCGATCACAAGGTCGTGCACCTGGACCTGGACAGTATTGGCGGCTCGGCGCTCACCGATATGGCGATTGATGTACCGGAAGAGGAGACCGAGGGTATCCCCGTGACCTACGTGCCGGCGCGCAACACGGTGTTCCTGGCCATCGCGCTGGGCTGGGCCGAGGTGCTGGAGGCCCGCAAGATTTTTATCGGCGTCAACGCGGTGGACTACTCCGGCTACCCGGACTGCCGCCCGGAATTCATCCAGGCCTTCGAGCGCATGGCCAACCTGGCTACCAGGGTCGGCGTGGAAGAGGGCGGCCTCACCATTGAAACGCCGCTGATCGACCTGGGCAAAGCTGAGATCATCCGCTCCGGCCTGCAGCTGGGGGTCGACTACAGCCTCACCGTGTCCTGCTACCAGGCCACTGAGGAGGGCGAGGCCTGCGGCAAATGCGACAGCTGCCGTCTGCGCCGCCAGGGCTTCGAGGCCGCCGGTGTGGCGGACCCCACCCGCTATCGCTAACTCCCGGCCTGCGCGGCAAAAAACCCCTTGAGTTTTCGCCGCCAATCCGTAACATACGCGCCCTCGGGTCGTTAGCTCAGCTGGTAGAGCAGTTGGCTTTTAACCAATTGGTCACTGGTTCGAATCCAGTACGACCCACCAAACAAAAGAAAAAGGCCACCCCAATGGGGTGGCCTTTTTCTTTTGTATCGCGGGTTGTGCGGATCGAGCCTGTCGGTTCGACAAAACGCGACTAAAGGAGCGTTTTGGACGCCCGCAGCGGCGCAGCCGCGAGGAGGGCCTGCCCCTCTTTTCGGGTACGCCCGGAGGGTGATTACGGCCCTAAGGCCGTAATCATCAATCCAGTAGCAACCCCCTTCACGTCACCTGGATGGAAGCTGAGAGGCTATACCGTTCAGTCAGGCCCGCCTGGAGCGAACCACCGTTCGACAAGATGCGACTAAAGGAGCATCTTGGACGCCCGCAGCGCAAAGCCGCGAGGAGGGCTCCCTCTCAAGTAGGATCCCTCGAGCTTCCCCCCGGCGCCGGCGTCTCAATCCTTCCGGGTGGCTCACACAGGAAGGGTGGCCCTGTCGGTGTACTGTGATACTCATAGTCACTGCCACCCGTCCGCAAAATCACCAGCGCTCCCGGGGTCAACACCTGGGGGTAACCGCGGTCAGGTTGCGGGCAACCCAGCGCCGCGCTGCGCCAGGTCACCCTGGCTGCTCTCACCACCTTTATGTCGGCGTCGCCCACCCGCTTGCGCAGGTCAGCCGTGGCGGCGTCCACCAGCGACTGCAACTGGCGGTCTGCCTGAATTCTCGATTGCGGCTGCGGGTAACTGCTGTCGGTCTCGGGTCGGTCGTTACTGGCCACATTGGCTCCGCAAGCGGCCAGCACCAGCGTCAACGGCGCCAGCACCTTCCGCCAGCGCCGATTGCGCAGGCTGCGTCTTGTCATGTTCACACCTCTTTGTTGCAGGTCGCTGCATCCGGGGTAAAGCGGTCACAGCGGTTTTCCTATGCCAACTGTGCCTTCCAGTCCGCACTAGTTCAGCAGCCGTACTTGCAGTGCAAGCTCCTGACCCGGCCCCGCCATGTGGCGCAGCAGGGCGTAGATAAACAGGATGATACCGGCCATCTCCATGCCTTCCTCCAAGGCATTCCAGAGATTGTAGGGCAGGGTATCCAGTGCGTCTGCCTCCTCGTAGCTGAGAGTGCCGAATTCCACGCCCACGGCGCCGCCCAGGTAAATCACGCCCGCCACAATGAACAGGATGCGGGTGCGGGCCGGCAGGTGCCATAGAAAAGGCAGGAAAGCGATACCTGCACCCAGCCCAATCAGTGCGCCGAAGGTGGTCCAGTGGGTGCCTTCCACTAAGGTGTTCACGGTTTCATGAAAGCCGGCGATCTCGTCCAGTGACAGCAGGTGGAAACCCAACGCCAGCAAAAGCCACGCCGGACGATGAGAGCCGGGGACGCCAGCCACCCGCCGCGCCTGGAACCAGCAGAGCTGGCCGGCGATGACCAGGATCAGCGCGCTGAACCAGGTACCCAGGCTTTCTTCCTCGTCGAGGTCAAAAAATGAGTAGTAGAGCCATTCGTCCAGCGGCAGCCAGTCCTGGTACCAGGCGGTGACTGACAGGATATGCGCCACCACCAGGCCGCTGGCCACAGCCGACAGCAGCAGCGTAACGCGGTGCACGGAGATGTCGTAGTCTGGCGTTGTTCCCATTGGCGAGCGGGTGCGTTGGCCTCCCCGGCCGGATGCGGTGGTTATACCATAAAACCCCGGCCTGCCCGCGCGCCGCGGCCTGTAGAAGAGCGGAACTGTTGAGCAGAAATAAAGTTTAGATTTGCATTTCATATTTATTTCTGATCCCTGTAACAATTTGTCTATACTCAGCTCACTGCCTGAAATTTGATCGTGAATACGGCCTGCAAAAGCGGTAATCAGGGGTTGGTGCATGCGTATTCTCCCGGGAGGGGTCCCGGGGATGCCTACAGAGCAACGGTCTTTTCTCAGCCAATCAAAAAAACACTATAAATTGATTTGAGAGGACAACATGATTCGACTCGTCTCGACGGTCGCAGCCCTTGCGACCCTGTTGACACTCCCTCTTTCGCTCATAGCTTCTACGCCCAGGGTGGATTTGGATGCGTCAACTCTTCAGGCCGCTAAGGCCAAGAAGGCGGTTCAGTGGGTACGCCCACCGAATAGCCCAGAGCCCGATGATGGCGGTACTCATCGCTATATCATTCAATTTGAAGAAGATGCCCTGCCGCTCTATGCGGGCGGCGTGAGTGGCATACCGGCCCTGTCCAGCAACGGCCGTCTCGATCCGACATCCCCGGAGGCCCGGGCCTATGTCGATCACCTGCAACAGCGCCAGAGTGAAATGCTCACCACGATTTCCGCCGAGGCGGGCTCAGTGTACGTGGAGCGCACCCACCAACACGCGCTGAATGCGGCGACAGTTCGCATGACGGCGGCAGCGGCCAGCAAGGTACGCCGCATGCCCGGCGTCCGCCTGGTCGAGCGCGACCGAGCGGTTGAGCCTTCGACGGCGACCAGCGTCGGCTTCATCGGCGCCAAGGATGTCTGGAACGTCAGCGGCCCGGGTATCGGCTTTCAGGGTGAAGGCGTCGTTGTCGGCATTATCGACAGCGGTATCAACCATGAACACCCGTCCTTCGCCGCCACCGGTGATGACGGTTACACCCACACCAATCCGCTGGGGTCAGGCAATTTCCTCGGTGAATGTGCCACCATTCCGGGGCTGTGTAATGACAAGCTGATCGGCGCTTACACCTTCCTGGACGCGCAGACCAGCCCGGTGCCCGACGAGATCCTGCTGCCGGGCGACGCACCGTCGTCGGATACTGACGGCCACGGCTCGCACGTGGCTGGCACTGCCGCTGGCAACGTGGTCTACAATGTGGCGCTGCCGGATGCCGACGGCAACCCCAGCTCCATCGTCTTTGATGAAATTTCCGGTGTCGCGCCGCATGCCAACATCGTGGCTTACAAGGTCTGTGCGCCGTCCTGTTTCTTCTCGGATATCGTGGCAGCGGTCGACCAGGCCATTGCCGACGGCGTGGTCGATGTACTGAACCACTCTATCGGTTCGCCCGGCGGCAACCCGTGGAATTCGTCCCAGGCCCAGGCCTTCCTGGCTGCCCGCGCGGCAGGCATTTTTGTGGCCAACTCTGCCGGCAACAGCGGCCCTGATGCAGGCACCGCCGAAGCCGCGGGTAACGCACCCTGGGTGGCCGGCGTCGCCGCCACCACCCACGACCGCTCATACCCCAGCAAGCAGCTGGAATCCATGAGCGGTGGTGATACCCCGGCGCCGGCCGACATTACCGGGCGTTCGGTCTCAGGTGGCGTCGTAAATGGAGAGATCGTTTACGCGGGCGATTTTCCCACCAACAATGGCAGCGCCAACGATACCGACCCGGCCCAGTGCCTGGATCCGTTCCCGAGTGGCACCTTTACCGCCAACCAGATCGTAATGTGTGACCGCGGCGCCATCGCGCGGGTGGCCAAGGGCCAGAACGTGCGGGATGGTGGAGCCGGTGGCTTCATCCTCGGCAATGTCGACGGCGGCGCGACTTCGGTTAACGACGACCTCCATGTCATCCCGGCGATTCACGTTGCCGCGGAAGACGCCAATGTGCTGCGCAGCTGGCTGGCCAGCGGTACCGGGCATGTCGGCACGATTACCTCTGTGAGCACATCCATCACGGACCCGGCTGCCGGGGATAACCTGGCGGACTTCAGCTCTCGTGGGCCGTACACGGGTTTCGACATCCTGGCGCCGAATACGGCCGCACCGGGTGTGGACATACTCGCCGCGGGCGCAGAGCTGACGCAGGCTCAGGTGGACCTGATTCGCAGCATTTACGTTCCCGACAACTGGGATTCGGTGGCCGGGGAATACGGTGCCATCGGCGGCACCTCCATGGCGAGCCCGCATATCGCGGGCACGGCGGCGCTGCTGAAGCAGGCTAACCCGCTGTGGACCGATGCAGAAGTCCTGTCGGCCATCATGACCACCGGTTTCTATGACCTGGTCAAGGAAGACGGCGTGACCCCGGCAGACGTGCATGACTTCGGCGGCGGCCGCGTGCAGGCCGCGCTGGCGGTCAAGGCCGGCCTGGTGCTGGATGAAAGCAGCGCCAATTTCCAGGCCGCCAATCCGGACACTGGTGGCGACCCGGCGCAGCTCAACGTAGCGGCGCTGGTCAGCAACGAGTGCGTGCAGACCTGCACCTGGACGCGCGAGGTCCGGGCAACGGTCGACGGCTCATGGACGGCCGGCGGTTTTGACGCGTGGGTGTCCGTCTCTCCGGCATCCTTCAGCCTGGCGGCAGGGCAGACACAGGTGATCGAGATCACCGCCGAAGTCTCCTCGCTGGCCGGTGATGCCTGGTCCTTCAGCCGCGCGGTACTGACGCCGGCGGACAGCAGCGTACCCACCACGCAGATGCCGCTGGCGGTGATACCGGTCAGTGGAGACCTGCCGGCGTCTATCGACCTGGCCGCGTCTCGCGATGCCGGTTCGCAGCTGTATACCGACGTGACCGCACTCGAGTTGAGCGGCTTCAATGTCAAGATCCTGAAGCCCGCCAAGGTGAGGGGTAGGGACTATGCCGCGCCGGGTGACAGCGACAACAGCTCTGCCTTCGATGATCTGGCCGACGGTGTCACCGTGGTGTTCCACGACGCCAAAGCCAGCACCCAGCGCACCGTGTTCGAAGTGCTGAGCTCGGAGTCCCCCGACCTCGACCTGTTCGTGGGTCTGGTGCTCGATCCGGCCAATCCGACCGTGGATGAAGGCCTGCTGCTCTGCACATCGGCCACAGCGACGGCGCTGGAATCCTGCGATTTCGATGCGGAATTCCTGGACCTGCTGCGCGGATTTGTCGGCACGCCGGAGCTGAGCTTCTACGCCGTTATCCAGAACTGGCAGCCCAGTGCGCCGGATGCGGTCGATGCCTTCGAGTTCGCCACCACCAATGTGGGCAGCCGTGAGGCGCGCGACCTGTATGCGGAAGGCCCGAGTGGCTTCGTGCCGACCCTGGAGCCCTTCGATGTGCGCTTCTTCTGGGACATCAGGTCCAAGCCGGGCGACCGCTACCTGTCTGCCACCGAGTGGTACGGAGACACGGCGCGTACCCAGCTGTTGGGCAAGGCACCGCTGCAGTTCAACCGCGGTATCGACGATGTCGAGTTGACGGCACTGCCTGACACCGGCCTGATCGAAGGTGACCAGGTGACGGTATCCGCCGTCGTCCAGCCCAACTTCACGCCCGAAGACCGTGCCTACACGGTCGAGGTGGAAGTGCCTTCGGATCTCGTGGTTGATCCGGCCTCGATTACCGATGGTGGTGAAATCGTCGCCGACAGTGGTAAGAGCAAGAAGAGCAAAAAGAGTAAGAAGAGTGATAAGAGCCGGAAAGATCTCACCATCCGCTGGCAGGTGACCCAGGAGTCACTGCTGGGCAAGGAAGGCAGCTACACGGTCAGCACCAACGTTGACAACGCCTCCTGCGCTACGCCCTTCGGTGATGGCAGCTACGTCAACCTGGAAGACTTCGGTATCGGGCCGGATCCGACGCTCACCGGTGATACCTTTACCGGTACCTTCTTCGGCGGCCAGAACCCGATCGACTTCTACGGCTCTCCGCGCAGCGGCGGGCTGACGGTCACGGACGACGGCTTCGGCTTCTTCAACTCAACGCCCGGACCGGCGCCGTTTATCAACCTGCCCATCCCGGACCCGGCCGACCCCAACGATATGTTGGCACCGTTCTGGTACGACTGGGTGATCGATCCTAACGTCGGGGGCGGAATCTCAGCGGCGACGCTGGGTCTGGATGTCTCGCTGGTTGAGTGGGACAACGTGGAGTACTGGCCCGGTGGCGGGCTGTACCCGATTTCCGGCGACTTCCAGATCTGGACCTTCAGCACCGTTGATCCGGACTTCCCGGAAATCATCTTCGCCTACGACAACATCGATGAGGGCTGGAACGACGTACTGCAAGGAGCGTTCGGTCCCATCACCGTCGGTGTGGAGAATGGAACGGGCACTGCCGGAACCGCTTATGAGGGGCCGGTCTTCAGCGGCCTGATCGTCTGCTTCGACTACGAAGCGGTC
>JANQGK010000106.1 GCA_028277365.1 Halieaceae bacterium
AGTGCTCGAAGCGCGCCGGCGAGTTGGCGGCCGGGTGCACACACTCGACGACATTCCCGGGCACCCGGAGGGCGGCGCCAACGTTGTTGGCCCCAATTACGGCCGCGTTATCGATGCTGCCAGGTCCGGCGGGGTCGAACTACGTAGACCCGCGTCCGCCGGTGCGACGGGATTTGTGATCCGTGGCCAGCGCGTGCTCGCCGAAGACTGGCCCCA
This sequence comes from Halieaceae bacterium, assembly GCA_028277365.1. Classification (GTDB taxonomy): domain Bacteria; phylum Pseudomonadota; class Gammaproteobacteria; order Pseudomonadales; family Halieaceae; genus JANQIO01. The sequence goes on from JANQGK010000106.1 coordinate 217, forward strand.
GAGTGATGCCAACCCGCTGGCGGCGCCGCTGCGCGCGCTCACACCGGCCAGGCTGCTTGGCGCCGCGCTGCGCGACAACCCCCTGAAAGCCTCCACCGACTGGCAGAATCCTCGCTTCGCCGGCGACGACATCGCAGCGGACGAATACCTGAAGGCGAGAGGTTTCTCTCCTGCCGCCATCCGGCTGGTGGCGGCGAACAACAGCTACGGCAACCGAATCGACGATACGTCAGCGCTGTCGCTGCTCCGCGTCGGCAGCAATTTTGCTCGCGCCCGTGCCATGGGCCAGCCCACTCTTGAAGCCGCCAGCGGCAACAGCCGGATACCGGAAGCGCTGTATCGGGAATTGGGCCCCCGCGTCTCCCTGGGTGTAGACATTCAGCTGGTCCGCCAGCGCGGCAGCGAAGTTCAGCTTATCGATAGCGCGGGCCGCGAGCACCGGGCGAACGCCGTCATCCTCGCCCTCCCCGTGCCGGCGTTGCGGCAAATGGACATCGGCGACCTGGACCAACGCAGGCGTGAAGCCATCGCAAGGCTTGAGTACCACAAGCTGACCCAGGTGCATCTTTTGGTCGGGGAACCGTATTGGAATGAGTCTGTACCAGGCTCCTGGTGGACAGACGGCCCCCTCGGCCGCCTGTTTCTGCGACCCGCTGCCTCAGGCGGCCCGAGCAACCTGACGGTATGGATCAACGGCGACGACTGCGACCGCCTGGCGCCCATGACCGCCGAAGAGGCCGGCGACGCAGTATTGCGTGAGGTCGAAGCCATGCTGCCGGAAGCCCGCGGCACGCTGACACTGGGCGGCGTGAAACGATGGGCGAACGACCCCCGGGCAGGCGGCAGCTGGGTAGTTTGGTCGCCGGGGCAGATAAGGCGCTACTTCACCGCTCTGCAGACGCCTCATGGCAGGCTGTTTTTCGCAGGCGAGCATACTGCCGACGCCAACCCGGGTATGGAGGGCGCCATGGAATCCGGAGAACGTGCCGCGCTCGAAGTTTTGAGGATGTTCCTATGAGGACTCAGGCTCCGATCTTTACATTCCGCACTACCTGGGCTGCTGTTGCCCTCCTCGCGTCAGCCACGGCAAGCCTTGCCGCAGACACGGAGACCGCCACCGGCCGCGCCGACGGACTGAGTGGCGAACAAGCCTTCGCCGCCTGCGCGGCCTGTCACAGCCTCTCACCTGGTGCCGCGCACAAGGTCGGCCCCAATCTCGCCGGCGTGTTCGGGCGAAAGGCGGCCGGCGCCCCCGACTACGCCTATTCGCCGGCGCTCAAGGCCAGCGGTCTGGTCTGGACCCGTGAGAACCTGTTCGTCTGGATCGCCGGTAGCGAAGCGCTGGTGCCGGGGAGCTGGATGCTCTACCACAACCAGCTCCGCAGCGATGAGATCATGGCGCTCATCGACTACTTATCGGAAGCCGGGAACTGACGTCGACAAATGGCTACCAGCAACATCATTCTTGCCACCCTGGTGATCTACAAGGCCATACTGCTCGGCATTGGCTTCTGGGCCTCCCGTCGCACCCAGGACGAAGAGGATTTCTTCCTCGGTGGCCGCTCCCTCGGCCCGGTGGTTGCGGCCGTCAGCTACTCCTCCAGTGCCTCCTCCGCCTGGACCCTGCTGGGAATGAGCGGTGTCGCTTATGTGATGGGTGTGGGCGCGCTGTGGATCGTGGCAGGCTCCCTGATCGGCATGCTCGTCGCGTGGTACTGGATTGCACCCCGCCTGATGCGGGCAAGCCGCGAACAGGGCCTTGTAACACTCACAGACCTCCTCCTCGGCGACCTGGACGGCCCCCACCGGCGCGCTTTACTGTGGGTTGTTTCCCTGGTCATCGTCGTGTCCTTCAGCTTTTACGTGGCAGCGCAGTTTCAGGGCGCGGCGGCGACCTTTGCCAGCAGCTTCGGTATGTCACTGCCTGCGAGCATCGTCACCGGCGCCGCGATCATCATGCTGTACACGCTCCTGGGTGGCTTCTGGGCGGTGTCGGTCACGGATACTATTCAGGGTCTGTTAATGGCGGCCACCGCCCTGCTTCTGCCTATCGCCTCAGTGCAGGCGGTCGGAGGCTGGTCCGGCTTTGTCGATGGGCTGCACACCGTGAGCACCGTGCAGCAGCTCAGCCTGACCGCAGGTAACGCGGGTCTGGCGGCCGCAGGGTTTGTGATCGGTCTGCTCAGCATCGGCATCGGCACCTTCGGCCAGCCCCACCTGCTTGTGCGCTTTATGGCACTGCGGGATGAGAGGGCGATGCGCCAGGCCCGGGTCCTGACCATCTTCTGGTATGTATTGGTATTTTCAGGTATGTGCCTGCTGGGCCTCGTGGGACACATCCTGTTTCCACTGGCAGAAGACCCCGAACGCATCTTCTTTATACTGACCGAGAACCTGTTCACGCCCGTCGTCGGCGCAATTCTGATCGCCGCCGTGCTGTCCGCCATCATGTCCACGGCCGACAGTCAGCTGTTGGTCGCAGCCAGCGCCGTTGCCCATGACCTGGGCCTGGGCCGGGGCTCACCGGCCAGGGCCCTGCTGGTCTCCCGACTGAGCATTGCCGGACTTGCGACGCTCGCCGTGATGATCGCACTCTTCCTGCCGGAGCGAATCTTCTCCCGCGTGTTGTTCGCCTGGATCGCGCTGGGCAGCGCCTTCGGTCCCCTGGTGTTCGCCCGCCTGGCCCGGTGGTCGGTGACACCTACGGCGGCACTCGCGTCCGTGCTGCTGGGGTTTGTCAGCGCGGTTGTGCTCTACCTGGCGCCGGATACCCCGGGCGATATCGCTGAGCGCCTGCTGCCCTTTAGTCTGGCGGCGCTCTGCCTGTGGCTGGGCCGGCCCCGACCGCGGGCACAAAGCCTTTGATGCGCTGCTCTGCGGGCCTTGTGCTGCTGGCGTTACTGGCGTCCCTCTTGGAGCTCGCCGGGAGCCCTGCATTTGCCGCAGGCGAGCCGACCCTGCAGAGCATCCGTATGGTGACCATCAGCAGCGAGGACGCGCAAGGCAGTGCGCGGCGCTATGTGCGGCACTTTGGCTACCGGGAAGTCGAAAACGGCACGGTCGAGCCGGCGCTGGCAGCAAGCTGGCACGCCAAAGCGGTTTCGGGGCGGCCCTATGTGCTGCTGCGATCGCCGGATAGGGAGACGGTATTCCTGCGCTTTGTCGAGACCCGCCTCCCCGCCGCCTATCGACCCATGACAACCGCCGGTTGGAACGCGCTGGAACTGCTTGTGCGGGACCCCTATGCAATTCACGAACAGCTGCGGGCGGGCCCGTTTGAGCACCTCGACGGACCGAAAGCGCTCACGTCGGAATCGACTATTCA
>JANQGK010000272.1 GCA_028277365.1 Halieaceae bacterium
GGTGGGTCGGGTCTCCATGGACATGATTACCGTGGACGTGACGGAGCTGCCGCCGGTGAGGGTCGGCGAACCGGTGGAACTCTGGGGCAATGGTCTCACCGCCAACGAGGTCGCCGCCCACGCCGACAGTATCGGTTACGAGGTGATGACCCGGATACTGCCACGGGTGCCGCGCGTCTACCTCGGCAAGTAACCGCAACATCTCTTTACACTGTTTAGGTGACCCCGCGATGGCGCGGTTGCTACCATTCCCACCCCTTTATCCAAAGCGCCACCTGTGAACCGACCACTACGCCTGCTCAGCCTGCTGATCCTGCTCTTATTGATAGTGCGAGGCTCAGAAGAGCTGCTGGAGGCAATTCTCGACAACGAACTGCCGCCGCTGCTGACTGAAGAGCTGGGCTTGCCGGTGCGCATCGCCCCGCTGCGGACCGACATCATCAGCCTGACCGCCAGCACCGCGCGGCTGGAGATGGGCGAACCCGGCGAGCTGTCGGTGGATGCCCGGAATGTGCGGGTCAGCCTCAACTGGTCGGACCTGCTGCGCGGGGAAATCCGCCTGGTGGACGGCGACGGCAGCGAGCTGACCTTGGACATCTCGGCCTGGCCAAAGGGCGACGGCCCGCCCGCGGAAGACTATGCCAACCTGGAGCAGTGGCTGCCAGGCATGCTGGACCTCGATCTGGTGCGCTACCGCCGCGAGGACAGGTCAGAAATCGAACTCCACCAGGCCCGCTGGCGCCGCGCGGGCAAAGACAAGAACAACGCCAGCCTCGCCTGGCAGAGCCGTTTTCCCACCGGCAGCCTGGATATCGATATCGATGTGGCCTCCCTGGGCGACTTCCTCTGGCTGCGCCGCTTTGATGCCAACATCACACTCGCCACTGACCTGCAGGACCTGCCGGTCTCCGAGTTGAAGCTGGCTATTAAGCCCGCTGCGACACAGGCCTACGACCTGGCACTCCAGGGCACGCTGGCAGGTCTGCCGCTCGAGCTGCATGCCAGCGGCGCCGAGCCCTGGTCGCTGCCCCACCGGTCCCGAACCCGTGCGGAAAGCGTCGACGCCGGCACGCTGATCGACCTGGCCCGCCTGTTTCTGGCAGACGGCGAAGAGGACGCTTACGAGGGCGAACTGACCGCGAGCCTTCCCCCTCTCGATCTGCTGCGACACGATGCCTCTATCGACATCGGTGAGCTGCACCTCGGCAAGGAAATGATCCACGACGTTGGCCTGAGCATTGTCAGCAGCGGCAATTTCCTGGCAATAACGGAAATAAAGGCTCGCGGCCTCTACGGCGACCTGGTGGGGAGTGCGGCGGCTGCCTCGGTGGGGGACGAATGGGAGGCGGCCCTGGCCGCCGACCTGCAGGCGCGCGCTGCAGATAACGGGCTGATGACACGCTACGTGAACAGCGCGTGGTTTGCGAGACAGGGGAACGTACGCCTGCGCAGCCGTGGCAGCACCTGGGCAGAACTGCTGGACGACCTGCAAGGTGCTATCGAGCTGACCGGCACCTACCGCGGTGCCGAAGAGATGCCGGTCGCATTGACGGCGAGGCTTGACGGCTCGCCGGAGCGCTTTGCCTTGGAACAACTCGACCTGCAACTGGGCGACGCGACGTTGACCGGGGAGCTGGAGTATTCCGGTGCCGATGAGCGATACATCAAGTTTAGCGCTCGGGGCGACACCCTGGATGTAAACTTCCTGACCGACGAAGAATCCGAGGTCAGCAAGCCCGGCGTGGCACTGCCCACCTTCCTGACGGCACTGCCAGGTTACCGGCTGATCGCCGACCTGCGACTCGACACGCTCATACTCCCGGGATCAACGTTGAAGCAGTTTGAAGCGCAACTCGATCGCGGCGTACAGGAAGGTACGATGAGCGTCAAAGCGACGGGGCCGTCAAACGGCACGCTGGCCGGCGACCTCGTCTATACACGCGCCGGGCAGCAAGAGACCGAGGCCACCTTGGAGCTCAAGCTGGATCGCGTCCACATCAACGAATTCCTGGGCCTCGGCCGGGGTGCGCTGGACAGTCGCACCAGCGGCAGCGTCGAGCTCAAGTCGCGCGGTGGCACGGTGCGGGAGATGTTTGCTCGAGGCCGCGGCGCAGCCCGTCTTAAACTGGAGATCCACGAAGACCGGGATTGGTCCAGACCGAGTGAAGAGCATGAAATCGTCAACTTCGGCGGCGAAGCCTCGCTGGTACTGGAGCAGAACTCCATTGTAGGTGTGGTCATTGAAGCCATCGATATCGGTTCTCTCAACCAGGAGCTCAACGGCAACCTGTCGGCGGTGGTCAACCGCGATCCGGTCATCGTGGGGAACTTCGACTCAGAGAAGATCGACCTTGATCGCCTGCTGGAGTGGATTCCGGAGTCTCCCGAAGAAGCCGATGAAGACAACCTGCTGACGACGCTGCGCGACCTGGTCCCCGGCCGCATCAGGGTGGACATAGACACTCTAATCTGGCGCCAGCGTCCCATGGAACGGCTCAGTCTGGACATACGCAGTCGAGAGCGGGGCTTTGCCGTGGAGAAACTGGCGTTCACCTTCAGCGATACGGAAGTTGACGGCCGGATCAACCTGGCCTGGAAAGAGGATGTCGCACAACTGGACGCGGACGCCAGCATCAACGCCATGCGTATCTTCAAGGTGTTGGATCTGCAGGAGGAGCGCCTGCGCAACAACCTGGCCGACCCGCTGTCAGGTGAGCTCAAGATCCAGAGTCTCGGCCAGACCCTGGAGGAACTTCTCGTCGGCCTGAACGGACATTTGCGGTTGGCGTCTCCCGGCCAGCCCGATGCAGCGGCGGAGCATGTGGATATCGAGTTTCAGCGACTGCCGGATGGCGGCCTGGTCAAGTTCAACCGGGTGCAGCTGGCGGGCAGCGACCTGCGCGGTGCACTGCGCAGCACCCGCACCGAACCAATACGCTATGACCTGAAGCTCTCTGGCGGCGTGCTGGACCTGCAGCCCTGGGAACTTGCAAAAAAGGAGCCGTCTGAAGACGAGCGCAAAAAGGCCAGCGCCATTGAGCGCACCGCAGACGCGGCGCGCGGCCTGGCCGGCTTTGCTGGCAGGATATTCAGCCGCGACCAAAAGACGCGGCCCGGCGACAGGATTTTTTCCAGTGAACCGCTGGATGTCAGCCCCCTGTTTGAAGTCGACCTGCGTGTGCACGGGGACCTGGCACGCCTGTATAGCAGCGCGGCCGTAGCGGAGGATCTCGCCTTCGATGCCAGCGCCCGCGATGGCAAGCTGGAAATCGAGGCCAGTGCTGTCCAGGTGAACGGTGGTGAACTGAACCTGTCACTGGATTATGACGCCGCGGCTGAACCGCATCGCTTGGCGCTGGAACTGAAGGGAACCGGTGTTCACCGAAGGCCAGAGCAGTCCAGCTACCCCAGTTCGGCGCATGTTGTGCTGGACAGTACCGGGACCAGTGAAGCCGAGCTGGCCGCAAATCTGAATGGCCAGGCCTACTTCGAACTGGGGCGCGGCCCTATCGATTACGGCGGCATGGCCTTTATCACCGCTGACGCCGCCACCAGCATGTTCCGGGCGCTGATCCCGGGCGCCAAGCAGCGAGTTCCTGAACTGCGCTGCGGCGTGACACTGCTGCAATTCACCGACGGCGTTGGTGTCACACCCTATGGTTATGCGGCGCGCACCCGTACCGCCAACCTGCTCGGCGGCCTTGAACTCAACCTTGTCGATGAACGGATTAGCGTGCGCTTCCGCTCCCAGAGCCGTAAAGGTGTGGGTATCTCTATCGGCAACGCCTTCTCAAGCACCGTGGAACTGGCCGGCCCGCTGAATAATCCCGCCATCGTCCCCAACACACCAGGCCTGCTGTTCCGCGGCTGGGCCGCCTTCATGACCGGCGGGCTTTCCGTGCTGGGCGAGAGTGTGTTCAACCGCGTACTGGCCAGCGACAATCCCTGCAAATCGACCCAAAAAGAAATCCGCAAGAGCCTCTGCCAGACCACGCTACCGCTATCGAACTCCCCCCTGACCTGCCCCACCCCCGAAGCCGCCGCCAACTAACCTTGTCGTCGCCGATTCAATACTACGAACGCGGAAAGGCAAAAAGTGAACAGGTGATGTAGCGCCTCCCATCCCCCTTAGAGGCGAAAACCCCGAGCGGTCCCGCAAACAGAAAGGGGGTGACGTAGCGCCTCCCAATTCACTTAAGGGCGAAAACCCCGAGCGGTCTTATAAATAATACGCGCGCAGAATACGGATCAGATACACCAAGGTAATTGCCGTAAACGCCAGCGACGAGCCAATCCCGAAAGAAAACCCGCCGAGAGCAAACACACCCGCGCTGAGAATGGCCCACCACTTGATCATGCCCGGTATGTCCGGGCCCGCAGCCTGACGCGGAATATAGGCGAACTCCTTGCCCGTGAGCGGCGCACCGCAGGTGTAGCACTTAGGGGCGTTGGAGGGCACCGGGCCCTCACACTGCACACAGGCCAATACCTTGATGTCTGTGCTCTCGCCGCTGCCTGCCGGCTCGGTAGTTGCTTGCGTCTCGGGTTCCATATCCAGGTCTATCCTCAGGCGGCCTGCTGCAGGCGGGTGGCCAGCTGTTCCATGAGTGCGGTTTCATCCCGGTAGATACTCCGCAACCGCGCGTTTATATCCTGCCAGCCTGCGGCGTTTTCAGGTGACGCCGCCAGTTCCCGCAACTCCGGTGACAGGGTATTCCAGCACTCAGCGATGCGCTCTGCCAGCGCCACATCGTCCGCTGCCACCAGGCTGTTGTCCTGTTCCCGCGCCCAGCCCAGGAACCGGGCGAAGTGATTGCGGAAGAAACCGCCGCCGGTGCCAAACTTGACGATGGCATTGTCGAGGTAGACCAGTCGCCCGGCGGCATCATCGCAGCCCGGCCAGCTCTCCACAGCGTCACAGATGGCGGCGAGCCCCGCCAGGCCGGTTTCACACCTGCCTGAGCCCGCAGCAGCAGCGGTCAGCTCGCGCTGGGAGGTATCCCGCCCCTGCATGCGCGCCACGGTCGTCTGCAGGGCCCGCGCCGCCGCCTCGGCAAAGCTGTGCCGCACCTCACCGGAGTGAAACTTCCCCCACAGGTTGTAGGTGGAAATGCCCACCGGCGGGTTACGGCTTTGCTTGAGGGCGTTGAGGGTGCAGGTTTCCGGGTAGTCGTTGATACGATCGGCGATATAGACCTCACCCCTTTCCTCGTCAAAGCCCAGCAGCACAAAGCGGTGCGCCGGAAAGTGCACCGTGTAATCCCGGTAGTCGAGGTAGAAGATGTCTCCGGAGAGCATGGTGGGTCGGCCGGCACGGATTTCCGCCTTCGCCTCTTCCCACGCCAGGTCATCGTCGGGCTGCACCTGTTCGCTGTAGTCGATACCCAGCGTTTGGGCGATATCGGCCTCCATGGTGGAGCCGCGGCCGAAGGCCATGAACGGCGGTGTGGCGCCCGGGTATTCGAAATAGACGGCGTCGAGGCCCGCGCCGAGGCCAAACACCACGCCTTCCGGCAGATCCAGCCCGCAGTAGTGGTAGATCAGGTTGCGCATGCTGCCGCTGCCGCAATGGCCGGCGGGCACAATCCTGAAGTTGTCGATCATCGCGCGCATGGGTTCATCCGCCTGTGACAGAGCCACAGCATACACTGGCCATCTGCGCCGCCGTCAATCCACCCTGCGGCCCATTGTCGTATAGACACAGTTACAAGCCGGCACCACCGCATGATCTACAAAAACGCCGCGCTGCACTTTGGCGCAGCCATCCTACTCTTCCTCGCCTGGACCGTTCTGGATGCCTGGTACCTCCGCAGCGGCCTGACCCTGGCCAACGGCCTGTCGATGGCCGTTGCTGCCCTGGTCGGCATCACCTGGACCACGGTGGTCCACGAATGGCTGCACCTGGCCGGCGCCACCCTCGCCGGCGCCTCGATCACCCCAGCCCAACGCTACACCCTGCTGGTGTACGACTACGATTACGCCAGCAACAGCATGACCCAGTTCAACGTGATGAGCGTGGCGGGGCAATTGGGCAGTTGGATCGCAGTGTTCGCGCTGGCCTGGCTGGTCCCGCCGGATAATGCCGGTCGCGCCATGCTGGTAGCGGGGGCGGTAGCATCGGCCATCTTCGCCGCCGGTGTCGAGCTACCTCCGCTGTTTCGCGCCCAGCGCAGCGGCGACCCCTTTGCCGAGCTATCCAAGATCACCCCCGGGGTGCTGGGCCTGAGTGGACTGCTGGCCTTCACCGTCGCCGGTGTTGTCTGGGGGCTGCGCGCCGCCTGACCTGCCCCCACCGCGCGACGCTGGCAGGACAGTGGGCGGGGGATGTTTTACCATTGCGCAAAGCCAAACCACTGTTTCTCCCATGCAACAGGCCGTGTCGCCAAACCCCGTCACCCGCCCCGCCGACCAGGATGTGCCCGAAGGCGCCATCCTGGCGGCTATCGATCTGGGCTCCAACAGTTTTCACCTGATTGTCGCCCGGGTCGAGCATGATGAGGTGCGCCCGGTGGAGACCCTGGCAGAGAAGGTACAACTGGGCGCAGGTCTGAAAGACGGCGTGCTTAACAAGGCCGCTATCCGCCGCGGCATCGACTGCCTGTCACGCTTCAAACAGGTGCTGGACAGTGTCTCGCCCTATCGCACCCGCATCGTCGGCACCAACGCCCTGCGCCAGGCCCGCAACCGGCGCGACTTTACCAACGCCGCCGAAGCGCTGCTGGGCGTGCCCATCGAGGTGATCTACGGCCGCGAGGAAGCGCGCCTGGTCTACCTGGGTGTTGCCCACACCCTGGCAGACGACGAGCACTCGCGGCTAGTAGTGGACATTGGCGGCGGCAGCACCGAGTTCATCGTCGGCCAGCGCTTCGAACCCCAGAAGCTCGAGAGCCTGCAGATGGGCTGCGTGTCTTACACCCGACAATTTTTCAAACGCGGCGGTATCACTACCAAGCGCTATCGCAGGGCCTACGACGCGGCGCGGCTGGAGGTCTCCCATATCCGCCACCGCTTCTCCTCATCCCAGTGGGAGGACTGTGTCGGCTCCTCGGGTACGCTGCAGGCCATCGAGGCTATCATCCAGCATTTCAACTGGAGCGAGGGCGGCATTACCCGCAGCGGGCTGGCCTGCCTCGAAAGGGCGCTGCTGCAGTTCGGCCACATCGACGACATCCAGATCGAGGGCCTGTCGGATACACGCCGCAACGTGATTCTCGCCGGCACGGCTATTACCGCCGGCATTTTTGACGAGCTGGGCATCACGTTGATGCGAGCCAGCCGCGGCGCCCTGCGAGAGGGCGTGATCTACGATCTGCTGGGCCGCCTGTCCCATGAGGACGTGCGCGAGCGCACGATCAAAGCCCTGATGCAGCGCTACAGTGCCGATGCCCAGATTGCCGAAATCGTCGAAGAGCGCGCCGACAACCTGTTCCAGGCCGTGGCTGGGACCTGGGAACTGGAGGCAGCCGATCGCGACCTGCTGCGCTGGGCGGCGCGCACCCACGAAATCGGCATGGCCATTTCCCATAAACACTACAACCGCCACGGTGCCTACCTGCTGCGCAACGCCGACCTGCCGGGCTTTTCCCAGGACGAACAGGAAACACTTGCCTTGCTGGTGTGGTGCCACCGCCGCAAGTTGCCGCTTGCAGATCTGGAGAACATGCCCGAGAGTGACCGCCGACGGGCGACGCGCCTCGTGGCGATTCTGCGCCTGGCCTGCGCTTTCAAGTACGTCGAACAGGTGGAAGAGCTGCCGCTGGTGAAGGTCACGGCCAAGGCCCGCAGCCTGAAGCTGATATTTCCCGGCGACTGGCTGACACAGCACCCGCTCACCAGCTACGAACTGCGGGAAGAGAAGGCCCAGCTGCGCAAGCTGGGCCTGAGGCTCTCGATTCGCTGAGGGGCTAGTTCAGGACCTTGTAACCCCTTCCCCGCATGCAGCGCTTGACCACCTGGGATTTTTCCCGGTCGCCGTGGATGGCCGATTTCGCGCCGCCGGCGACCGCACCGACACCGGCGTATTCACCGATGCTTTCACCCAGGATGGCACCGGTGGCAGCCCCTACCGCGCCACCGGCCGCGGCGCCCTTGGCAACCCCCCTCTCGATGCGCACCTGGTCGGCATAACCCTCACAGTCTGCAAGGTCTTCGTGATAACGCGTCATGTTCACACCCTTGGTATCAACGATTGGCCCAGGAGCCGAAGAGCAGGCAGTCATGAGGCCAAACACGGCGACAAGCCAGAGGCGGTGCAGGATCGGTCTGGTTACAGTCATAGCAATCTCCTTCAGATTTTCTGTGTGGCTATACTGGTATAACGTCTTACCTCGCAAAACGTTCCACATACACAGGAAAAAAAAATTCATGAGCGTTCTCCGCACCCCCGACGAGCAGTTCCTGGATCTGCCCGGCTTTAGCTTTGCCCCGCACTACTACACCCTACAGGACCCCAACCTCGGCGAGCTGCGCCTGCACTACCTGGATGAAGGTCCGGAAGACGGCCCGGTGGTGCTGTGTATGCACGGCGAACCTAGCTGGTGCTACCTGTACCGCAAGATGATCCCGGTGTTCGTAGATGCCGGCATGCGAGTATTGGCGCCGGACCTGATCGGCTTCGGACGTTCCGACAAGCCGAGCGAGCGCAGCGATTATACCTATCAGCGCCACGTCGACTGGATCACCGACTGGTTTTTGGCCATGAACGTAAAAGACGTGACTTTTGTCGGCCAGGACTGGGGCGGGTTGATCGGGCTGCGGCTGCTAGCGGAGAACCCGGACCATTTCGCGCGCTTCTCGATCGGCAATACCGCACTGCCCACCGGCGACACACCCATGAACGACGCCTTCCTGGCCTGGCGCCAGTTCAGCCAGGAAGATCCGGTGTTCGATATCGGCTTCATCTGCAACGATTTGGGCAATGGCAGCCTTACCGAGGCAGAGATGGACGCTTTCCGCGCGCCCTTCCCCGCCGATGAGTACAAGGCCGGTGCCCGCCAGTTTCCCACCCTGGTGCCGGCCTCACCGGACGACCCGGCCCGGGAGGCAAATCTCGCCGCCTGGAAAGTGCTGGAAGACTGGCAAAAGCCGGCACTGATGTGCTTCTCCGACGGCGACCCGGTTCTCGGTGGCGCCTTCCAGAAG
>JANQGK010000279.1 GCA_028277365.1 Halieaceae bacterium
ATGACGTCATTGTCGCCGGACAGCATGGTGCCGCCGCGAGGGGCATGCCGGTAGCAGCCGCACTAATAACAGGAGTAGTAACCGGACTAGTACCAGTAACGGGACCATCGATGATCAGCATGATTGGCCTGGTCGGCGGCTTGCTGCTGCTGACCATACTGGCCCTGCGGGGCTGGAACCTGTTTATCGCCGCGCCGTTTTGCGCCCTGATCGTGGGCATCACCGGCGGCGTGCCCATCTTTCCGGCGGACGACGGAACAGCGTTTGTGACCACTTACATGACCGGCTTCGCCAGCTTCGTGGCGGCCTGGTTTCTGATGTTCCTGCTGGGCAGCTTGTTCGGCAAATTCATGGAAGACACCGGCTCTGCCGACAGCCTGGCGCGCTGGATTGTCGACAGGCTGGGCATGAAGCACGCGGTGGCCGCTGTGGTGATCGCCTGCGCCATCCTCACCTACGGCGGCGTCAGCGTGTTCATCGTTGCCTTTTCGGTGTATCCGATGGCGCTGAGCCTGTTCAAGGACGCCAACCTGCCGCGGCGCTTCATTCCCGGCGCTCTGGCCTTCGGCTCGGTGACCTTCACCATGACCAGCGCCGGCAGCCCGGAGATCCAGAACTGGATTCCCATCAAATTCCTTGGCACCACGCCCTATGCCGCCTGGGAAGTGAGCCTGATCGTGGCAGTATTCATGGCGAGCGCCGGCTTCTGGTGGCTGAAACGTATGATTGCCAAAGCGGTGGCCGACGGCGAGCACTTCGAAGTGCGTCCCGGAGACCCGGAAATCCCCGAGCGCGACTACCCGCACCCGGCGACTGGACTGCTGCCCCTCCTGGTGGTGCTGCTGGTATCTTTCTTCTTTCACGAGGCCTATGCCCAATACGCGCTGATCCTCGCCCTGGGAGGAGGCTGCCTGGCGATCATGGCCATCAACTGGAAGCACTTCCACAACATGGACCAGGCCATTGGTGAGGGCACCACCGGCGCGCTGATTGCCATCGGCAACACCTCCGCGGTGGTGGGCTTCGGCACGGTGGCCAAGGCCAGTCCGGCCTTTGCAGCGGCGGTGGGCGCCATGACCGGCATTCCCGGCAACGAATTGATTGGGGCTGCGATTGCCGTGACCGTGATTGCCGGTCTCACCGGCTCTGCTTCCGGCGGACTGTCCATCGCCCTGCCGGTGCTGGCGCCCTACTACCAGGAAACCGACGTCGATATGGAGCAGCTGCACCGCATCAGCTCGATTGCCTCCGGCGCCCTGGATTCCCTACCCCACAACGGCTACGTGGTCACCACCATTCGCGCCATCTGCCGCGAGACCCACCGCAGCGCCTACTGGCCGGTGGCGGCTCTCACCGTGGTCATCCCGATGATCGGTCTAGTGATGGCCGTGGCCCTGATGCATTGGATCTGAATCAGCCGGGCGACTGCTCCCGGCATATCAACGCCGAATCATCATCGCTGAGCGGAGCTTCCAGGAGCGCACAGAAATGCGGTTCGCCGTTCTCGTGATGCCGCAAGAAGTGCACGCAGTCTCGGCAGAAGCCGAAAGGCTGTCGCTCCCGGTTGTGGAGCGCAGCCCGCAGCAGATCTCCGAGGGCACTTTCCAGTGATCTCCGTTTCGCGGAAGGCAACGCGGCCAGGTCCGCCTGCCAGCGATTCAGCGGGTCATCCGCCAGTAGCTTTTTCCCCGACGCAGTAAGCCGCACCTCAACACCGCGGCGATCCTGGGGATCTGGCGCTTTCTTCAACAAGCCCTTCTTCTCCAGGGCGATGATGGTCTGAGAAACCGTGCCCTTGGTCACCCCAAGGTACTGCCGCAAGCCCGACGGATTACACGAGAAGCGGTTCGCTCGCGCGAAAAAACGCAAGGCTTCCCACTGCACCGGGTTGAGCCCCAGCGCGTTGCGATCATTGCCCGCCACCCGTGCCAGGCGGTCAAGCAGGTCAATCAGTCGTCTATCGTCACTCACAGGCGAATAGTATCGACTAAAAACTAATATTGCAAAGCGGGCAGATTGCTGCTAGCCTCACTTTCGGTATCGAGTCGATACCTTATTGAAATCCATCGAGGACAAAGTCATGAAAACATTCCTGGCAACATTGATGCTGTTCGCCCTGCCGGCCATGGCGGCCGATCGCGGCCCGGCCGATCGCGGCCCGGCTGGCTACAGCTACGGCGACCCCTCCCTGGCGACAGCGCCCTACACGCTGGAGGACCTGGCGCTACTCAAGAAAAGTGTGCTGTTCAGCGAGGACGACGTGAAGTGGCTGCGAGCCAGCCGCGCGGTACTGGAGCCACAGGCTGAAGCGGTGCTGGACACCTGGTACGGCTTTGTGGGCAGCACGCCCCACCTTCTGTACTACTTTCACAACCGGCAAGGTAAGCCCGATGGGCGCTATCTCGGTCGCGTTCGAGAGCGTTTTCGGCAGTGGATCCTGGATACCGCCGATGCCAACTACGACCAGGCCTGGCTCGACTACCAGTACGAAATTGCCAGACGCCACCATCGGGTTGGCAAGAACCGGGCAGACGGTGCCACTGGCCCCGACCACATCCCGGCCCGCTATGTACTCGCCCTGCTGTACCCGATAACGGCCACGCTGCGCCCTTACCTGGCGAACAGTGACTACAGCGCAGAAGAGGTCGACGCCATGCACCAGGCCTGGATCAAGTCGGCGTTGATACAGTCGATCCTGTGGTCCGAACCCTACATGAACCCTGGCGACTTCTAGTCCCACGTAAAAGGAGACAGGCCATGGATAACACCACCCCAGATTGGGCCGTCAGTGACTGGCTCAACACGCCCGAGCCCCTGGGCCCGCAGTCCTTCCCCGGTAAAGTTGTGGTACTGGAGGCCTTTCAGATGCTGTGCCCCGGCTGCGTGTCCCACGGGCTGCCCGCCCTCCAGCGGGTGAGAGAGACCTTCAAGCCGGAGGATGTCGCTGTCGTCGGCCTTCATACCGTGTTCGAGCATCATGCGGCCCAGGGTCATCGCGAGGCACTGGAAGCGTTCATCCACGAGTACCGGCTGGACTTTCCCATTGGTATCGATCAGCCACGTGAAGGACAACGGCTACCCAGCACGATGGCAGCCTATGGGCTCAAAGGCACACCTTCCTTTGTAATCTTTGACAGCGAAGGGCGCCGCCGCCACCAGCACTTTGGTATCGGTTCGGACCTGGCCCTGGGCGCCCTGATCGGCCAGCTACTGGCCGAGCAGGTCAGCGTGACAGAGCAAGAGACTGTCAGCTGCGCTGACGGTGTCTGTGCTGTATGAGCCCACCTACAACGGCTGATGCCGGCTTCAAGCTTTGAGACCCGCATCGGCCGTTGCTTTCGCCACTTGCCGTATACTGGCCACCCCCGGCGTGAATCAGAGCAGCCAGTGGCAGCACGGCAAACAACCTCATGAAACTCAATGACGACTTTCTGGCCCTGCTGCGCTGCCCGGTCACCGGCAGCGCCCTGACTCTCTGCGGCGAGGAACTGCGCTCTGCCGACGGCGAGCAGGCGTACCCATTGATTAAGGGCACTCCCTGGCTGCTTCCCCATGCGCGCAACTCGCTGCTGGACTGGGGTGCCAAGCTCAACCACTTCCGCCAGGTACTCGCGGCAGAAGCCAACAGCCTCGAGCGCGAACTGAAAAGTGCCCCGGCAGCGAGCCAGCCGCGACTCGCGCGTATGCGCGATGCCAAGCAGGCATTCCTGGCAGTTGTCACCGACCTGGTCGCCCCCATCGCCAGCGCCCGGGTAGCGGAAAAGTCCCTCTACGATGTGCTGCGCGACCGAGCGCCCTCTACCCAGAACCTGCTGAGCTACGAGGCCAACCTGTACCGGGACTGGATCTGGGGCGAGGAAGAGAACCGGCGCAGCTGCAAGCTGGTGCTGGACCAACTCAGCGATGCCAAGGTCTCCAGGCTACTGGTGCTCGGCGCCGGCAGCGCGCGATTGGCCCATGACCTGAACGCGGAACTGCAACCTGAGCTGACCGTTGCCACCGATATCAACCCCTTGCTGCTGCTGGCGGCAGAGCGGATTTTCTCGGGGGAGGGTTTCTCCCTGTATGAGTTTCCGGCCCAGCCGCGGGACAGTGCCAGTGTTGCCGTCGAGCAGAGTTTTAACGGCATGCACGAATGGCCGGCCAAGCTGCAGCTCGCCTTCGCGGATGTAGCGCGCAACGCCTTTGAGCCCGGCGCTTTCGACGCCGTGGTGACACCCTGGCTGATCGACATCCAGCCCTATGAGCTGAGTCGCTTTCTTACCGATCTCAACCAGTATTTGCCGGTGGGCGGTCACTGGGTCAACTTCGGCAGCCTGGTGTTCAACCAGCGACGGGACGCCTATTGCTACACCTTGGAGGAAGTGGAGAGCATCGCAAACGACTGTGGCTTTGCCATGAGCAAGCCTGTAGAAGTTGAGATTCCCTACCTGAAATCACCCCACAACGCCGGCTACCGCATGGAGCGGGTGTGGACCTGGCGGGCGCAGAAAACCACTGACGCCGCCGCTCGTGAGGACCCCCAGGTGTTGCCGGGCTGGGTGCTGGATACCGGCAAGCCTATCCCCCGGGTGCGCTATTTCGACGACTTCGCTCGCCAGCACCGCATCCACAGTGAGCTGGCCGCAGAAGTGGACGGTAAGACCTCGATAGCGGTGATAGCCGGCCGCCTGGCCAAACAGAACAACATGGACCGCGCCGAGGCGCTTGAGCTGGTGCGCAACTTCTTCCTGGAGATCTACCGGGCCAACAACCCCGGCGCTTAGTCTTTTTGTGAGCAGCCTCTTAAAATCAGCCCCTCAAAAGCTCAGGATGAACTGAGTGACGCCGTAGAGCGTGTCGCCGTTGTCGGGCGCCTGCGGCGCGTCTTTCAGGAACTCGCCCTTGTTGAGATAGGCGGCGCCAAACATCAGCGTCAGTTGGCGCGGCAGCACTTCCCAGTCGAAGCGCGCGTCGAACTGGTGGCCGATGAAGTCGCCGGAGCGCCCCTCCCGATCCCTGATGCCGGAACCCACGAAAACATCGCGTTTCTCCGCGAGCCAGGCGGGCCGGTAGCTGGTCTCGAACTTGAGGTATGGGGCCAGACTCATCTTCAGGCCCACCGCCGGCGAGGAGATATTCGAGAAGAAGAACGGTCCGTACAGGCCCAGCAGTCCAAAGTCGCGGCGGCGGGCGGCAAACAGAGTGTCGAAGCGCTCCAGCTTGTCATCGTTGGGGTCGCTGTCGCCGCTGGCGAAATCATATTTGGCGTACAGCCGCAGCTGGCTGACGCCATCGAACACGTGGCTGACCTCAAGGTGCAGTAGCCAGGCTTCCAGGTCGAGACTGCCCGGTAGTTCGCCAGGCGGCGCGGTCGCCGCGTCACCCCACTGGTAGGCCAGCTCCAGCTCACCCTGCCAGGGGCCGGTTTCATCGTAGAACCTGCCGCCCAGGGTCAGGTGATCGCGCTCGCGGGCCGGCACCGAGGGCCGGTCGTCTTCTTTGAAACCCACCAGGTAGAGATCGCCGAGGCGCTCTTCATCAATGGCGTAGCGCGAAAGCTCCACGCCCCACAGCACCCGGTCGCGGGTGGACTTGTCATTCTGGACGTCGTTGTCGAGCAGCGCTTCCCGGTCGGTACTGTCGGGGAGCCGCTCCAAGGGCAGGGTGTAGAAAGCCTGCACGCGACTCCCGCCGGCGCCTTTCCAGGCCACACGCGCGCCGGCAAAACCGTTGATGGTATTGCGGTAGCCGTTGCGGGCGACGATGCGGCTGGCGCCCATATTCAGGGTCATGCGGCCGGCATAGAGAGCCAGCTCATCACCCGCGGCCAGCGCGTTCCTGCTACGCAAGCCCACGTAGGCCTGCAGAAACTCGCCGGCATTGACGTCGTCCGTGCCCAGCGGAGAACGATCATCGTGCCACCAGGCCCGGCTGTCCTGCAGCTCGGCGCCGACAAACCAGTGTTCGCCGGAGGCCTCGGCGGCCAGCAGCAGGCGCGAGGTAGCCATCTGGTCAAAGCCCGGGGCGACAGCGCGAAAGCTGTTGTCCATTACCTCGAGTCGGTAACGCTCCTCTCCCCACATTTTGAGCCAGCCCGGCAGCCCCTGGTCTTGCAGGCGCCACGGTTCCGCCGTCACCATCGAGGCCAGCAATAGGGGAGTCAGACAGAGGTATCGTGTTCCGGAGATGATCCGCGCAGCCTTAGGCCAGTCGCAGCTGCGGCGTGGGTTCGCCGCCGTGTTCATTGACGTATTCCTGATATTTCTGGTGTGCCCGTTCGCCAAACAACACCTGGCAGGCCTCCATCAGGCCGTGAGCGTGGATGATATGCTCATGCCGCACCACAAGCGAGATTTTTGAGCGCCGGCGCAGGAAGTCCTCGAGTTTGACGATCATCTCGCTTTCAGCCGCCTCCTCGATCTCACAGCGCAGGTACTCGGTGTGCTCGATAAACAGCTCCGCCTGGCTGGGGTCCTGGCGGATGGCCTCCAGCATGTCGATGGCCTTATCGCCGTAGCGTCGCCACAGCCGCGCAGACAAAGGTTCAATGGAGGTGGGAGGCGTGAGGCTGTCGAGGTTCATCATATGCGCCTGGTACAGGAATTCCTCGCGAATCGCTCGATCCGGTTCCCCATACCACTTGCGGCGGAAGTCGGGCACCTCGATGCCGAAGTCACGAATGGCCTCGGCCACCTCGTCACCCACGTTGAGGCAGTCGGTGAGCTTGCCGCCGTAGATGCTCAGGTGACAGTTGTCAGCGTCGGCCTCGATCTGGTGTTTGCGGGACAGCTGCACCCACTCCACCCCCTCGCAGTCCTCTTTGCTGCGTTTGGTCGCCAGCGGCCTCACCGCACAGCGTTCGGCGATGATGTCCTCCACCCGCAGCGGCTTGGGCAGCTTGAGCAGGCTGGAGACATTGTCCAACACGAACCGGCGGTCCTCGTCGGTCACGCCTTCGGCGGGGTCTTCCACCCGGGTGTCGGTGGTGCCCACGCAGGTGCGCGGGCCCATGGGAATCACGAAAAACAGGCGGCCGTCGCTGGCGAAGAAAGTCAGCACCCGGTGGTGGGGCGTGACCCGGTCCACCAGCAGGTGGATACCTTTGGAGAACACGTGCTGGTAGGCGGTCTGCTCGCGGGTGAGCCGGTTGTGGACGTCCACGTAAGGGCCGCAGGCGTTGATCATGGCGCGGGCGCGAATAGTAAACTCGCCGCCGTCTTCCACATCACGGGCCCGCAGCTGCCACAGCCCGTCGCGGCGTTCTGCTCCCTGGGACTCTACGTAGTTCGCCGCGATGCAGCCGTAATTCATGCTGGAGCGAATGAAGTTGAAGACGAAGCGAGCGTCGTTGTCGTGCAGATAGCAGTCGGAGTATTCAAAGCCGCCGGCGGCGCCCTCGGTGTTGATGGCAGCATCGCGCCGGGCCAGCTGTTTGCGAGTCAGGAAGCGCGGCGGCCGGGTGCCGAACAGACCGATAAACCAGTACAGCACGGTGCCCAGGAACACCAGGAACGG
>JANQGK010000298.1 GCA_028277365.1 Halieaceae bacterium
GTGGGTCAGCCGTTCCTGCTCCGCCGACCACAGGGCCGGACCCAGCTGCGCCTCACGCGCGGCAATCATCACCGAGTTGGCGGCCACCCGGGCGAGATAGCCCTCCGCGCCCTGCAACTGCCCGGCGACATCGGTGGCCAGAAACTCGGCCACACTGCCCAGCAACTCTTCGACACGCGGCAGCGTGTCGTCTGAAGTCTCGGGCTCCGGCAGTGATACCTCGCCGGGGATCAGCAGCGCCACGCAGTCGGCCTGCCCTTCGGACGCCCGGCGGCCGATCGCCGGGCGTTCAACGCTGCGATTCTCGCCGCTGCGGTAGCTCTCCGCCATGATCAGGCAGCACACCGACCACCAGAAGGAGCCGAACACAATCCAGAACTGCAGGTGGTCGCGGTCCACCGAAGATCCGCCGGCTTTCTCATAGCCGGCCAGCAGATCCTCAATTGTGCCGAAGCCCCCTACCGGCAGCTCAGCACGGCCAAAGCGCCAGGAATTGGTGCAGACCCAGCCCAGGTCGCGCACCGGGTCGCCGATGCCGGCCAGCTCCCAGTCCAGCACCCCTATCACACCGGCCTCTTCTGACACCATCAGGTTGCCGTTGCGGAAATCGCCGTGCACCAGCGCAGGCGGTACCGGCGGCGGCAGGTGGTCGAGCAGCCAGCGCGCGGTGTAGTCGATCATCGGCTGCGGCGAGCCGAAGGCCTGGTACTGCTCCCAGGTAGCCCGCACCAGCGCCTCGGGCGTTGCGGCTTGTAAAACCCGGTCGAGGCCGGCGGCCTCACAATCGATAGCGTGCAGGCGCGCAAGTATCTCACCGCACTGATAGGCAAGCCGGGGGCGGATATTCGCAAAGCGCCGGCTGTGAGTGATGCGGCCGCCGAGGGTTTCACCCTCCAACCAGCTCATCACAAAGCCCTCACCGATACCGTCCTCAGGGGCCAGCAGCATCTGCACGGCAGGCACCGGCAAGCCGGCCTGGCCCGCCGCCTGCAAAAGCCTGGCTTCGGTGGAGGTAGTGGCCTTGCCGGCATCCACGCTGCCCACGCTGCGGCGCAGGCAGAGAGTGTGGGGCTCGCCCTCGCAAACTATTTGCAGGCGCCAGGTTTGCTGGCTGGCGCCGCCGGTCAGCCGCTCCGCGCTGTCGAGGGATTCGAAACCGGCAAGCCCCCGGGCGAGCGCTGCCGCCAGCTGCGATTCAAACTCCGCCACGCCTACTCGGCGACGCCCTTGGGCGCGCGCTGGCTCATAAAGCCGAACATGTACCCGGCTACCCGCCGCATCTGGATTTCCTCGGCGCCCTCGGTGATGCGGTAACGGCGATGATGGCGGTAGATATGCTCGAAGGGCTTGTGCCGGGAATAGCCCAGCCCGCCGTGCACCTGCATTGCGCGGTCGGCGGCTTCGCAGCACAACCGGTTGGCCCAGTAGTTACACATGGAGACCTTGTCGGAGACCGAGAAGGCGCCGTACTCGTCCATCATCCAGGCGGTCTTGTGAATCAGCGCCCGCAACATCTCACACTGGGTCTGCAGCTCCACCAGCGGGAACTGGATACCCTGGTTGGCCGCCAGCGGCTTGCCGAAGGGCTTGCGCTCCTTCGCGTAGGCTACCGACTCGTCGATACAGAACTGCGCCGCTCCCAGGCTCGACGCCGCCTGGCGGATGCGGTTCTCATTAAAAAAGTGCTGCACTAGCTGCAGGCCGCGCCCTTCGCCGCCGAAGATCTCGCTGTCGGCGATGCGCACATCCTTGAGACTCACGGTGCCGTGGTCGGTGGGCATGTTGAAGGTCCACAGGTACTCGTCGATATTGAGCCCCGGGGCGTCCATGGGCACCAGGAAGGCGGTGATACCCGCGGCGTCGCCCGGGTTGCCCGAGGTGCGTGCCATGATCACGTCGCGGCTGCAGGCGTGAATACCGGTGTTCCAGGTCTTGCGGCCGTTGATGACCCACTCGTCGCCCTTTCGAACTGCCGTGGTTTCCATCCAGGTCGCGTCGGAGCCGTGTTCTGGCTCGGTGATGCCAAAGGCAAAACCCGCCTCGCCGCGGGCCAGCTTGTCCACCCACTCGGTCTTCTGGGCCTCGGTGCCGTACTCCAGCATCAACAGCAGGCCGACGTTGTTGCCCACCACCGCGTGCTCGTTCTGCAGGTCGCAATGCAGGCCCAGGCCTTTGCGCACCAGGTGCTCGCGAATGATCGCCATACCCAGGTTGCCGCCGCCGCGGCCACCGTACTCCTCGGGGAACGGGTAGCGATACACACCCGCCGCATCGGCCCGGCGGCGGGCCTCGGCCAGCAGTGCTTCCCATTCGGCGTTGGGCAGCCCGCTGCGGTCCCAGTCGGTGCGGGCGTCCTCCCGGCGGTGGTCGAAGAAGCGGATATTGTCGTTCTCCGCTTCCAGTGGCTTGATCTGGGTGTCGATGAAATGATCCAGCTCTTCGAGGAAGGACTGGAGATCGGCGGGTATCGTGAAATCCATGCGGCGCTTTTGTTATCTGCTTATCGGGACGGAGCACCGATGATAGCCAGCACGGCAGCGCTTTACACCCTCAACGTGCTTTCTGCCGCGACACCCACTCAAAATAGCGTGCCAGGGCCGGGTCGGCGGCGAGCTTCTCGGGCGCATCGTAGTCGCGGTATAGGGTCATCTCGTCGTAGCGGTCGTGGATGCCGTCGTGGCACTGGCGGCAGATATCGATGCCGCGGTTGAGCTGCTCGCGGCTGTACTGCTTGCGAAAGCGGGTGCGGCGGTGCAGCTTTTTTGGGATGAGGTGGTGAAAGGTCAACGGCAGTTCCCGGGCGCAAAACGGACAGCAGCCCACGCGCCCGCGGCGGGTGCGGGTACGAACTTCAGCAATGGCGGCGTTGCTTCCCATGCTGCCAATGGTATCCAATGCTCCGCCCGCTTTGCAGGCACCCGGGGCGAGACTACAATTTACTCACGCCCCCGCGAACTGTTGAGGTATCCCCCCATGGCCAACCCGGCCCGGCGCCTGTTCCAGCTAGCCACCGCGCCCGCGCGATTCGCGCTGCGCCAGACGGTGACCAATATGGAAGCCCTCAGAGCCCTACGCCGTGACGCGGCGGCGTGGCAGCCGATTCTCGAGCAGGCGGCCGATGAAACCGTGGAAAACCTTGTCCGGGTGCTGGCTGCGGCGGAAAATTCACTGCCGGCCAACATCGAAAATATGACCCCCCGTGAGCGCCGGGCGGCGCTGACGGAATCCCTGGCTCGCAGCGAACGCCACCTGCTGGCGGCAGCGGGCGAGCTGTATCGCAGCTGGCGGCTGGCCACGGCGGAGAAAAACAGCGTGATCGAGAACCCGCCGCAGTCGGCCTTTCCCCGCGAAAGCCTTTAAGCCGCGGGGCTATTCCTCTGCATTGGCGTCCTTGGTATTGGCGGCGCGGTAGGCGGCCGCCGCACCCAAGACACCGTCGAGGTCTGACGGCGCTGCCTCCAGCATCACCCGGGCATCCCGGATGGCCCGTTCCAGTCCACGCTTGGCCGCCGGTGTAAGCGATGCATCCTTAAAACTGCTGTTGGGCCCCACCCCGATCGCATCGAACTGGGCCATCAGCAGTTCACTGCCCGGCCCCGGCGGCTTGGCCTTGAGCTGCAGGTTGAGGATCTCGAAAAAGCCGAGGCTGCGCATCGGATCGAGAGCCGGCAGCCCGGGGTCGCTGGCGGCGAGCCGCTCGTTGTGTTCCTGGCGAAAGGTATCCACCAGCGGGTAACCGTACAGGTAGGCCAATACACCCACGTGGTAGGCGTACTGATCTTCGACCAGCGCAGTGCGGGTTTCGGGTGAAACCGGCTCACCGCCCTGCCCGCAGCCTGCCAGCGCCAGCAGCAATGCCAGCGGCAGCATTCTTAACATCTGGGGTCGCCGCGCTGTGCTCAGGCGGCCTGTTCCACGTCGTCGCCCGAGGTGGACTCCTCAACCGGCGGGACAGCGGGCTTCTCCGCTGCCTGGGCGGCCTTGCGGGGCGCTTTCCTGGCAGCAGCCTTCTTGGCCGGGCGCTGTGAGCTCTCGGTTTTGGCTTTCTTGCGAGCGGGCCGCTTGGGACGGCGCCGAGCGGCGCGCACCGGCTTCAGGTCGCCGCGCTCGAAGCGCTCGAGAATATCGTCCAGCGCGCGACTGATCTTGGTGCAGGTATCGATAGCGCGAATTTCCGGCCATGCGGCGGCTTCCCCTTCCTTCATCAACAGCATCATCTCGTCTTCCGTGATGTGAGAGAGAATTTTGGTCGGGTTGTAGAAGCGGAAGCGCGGCACGATGTTGATGTCACCGCGATACTCCTGGTCCAGCAGACTGTGCAGGCCGTTCAGCAACCAGCTGAAACGCGGGTAATCGCTGCCGTACTTCTGCACCTGCTGGCGGTAGGAGTTCAGCGCCTCGCGCGCCACTTCCACGCCGAGCTTACCCACCGCCGCCACCAGCGGGTTGCGGGAGCCCCCCTTGTCCAGGAACGGCAGCACCATGGGGTTCACCATGCTGACGATGTAGTGGTTGGTGCTGTACAGGCGACCCAGGCGCTTGGCCGGCAGGTCATCGGAAATGGAACCGTCCACCCAGCGACGGGACGGCAGGTAGGGCTGCGAATCGCCGTAAACATTCTTGGCGCTGAGAATCACCGGCGGGAACACGCCGGGCACCGCGCAGCTCGCCATAACGGCGCTGCGGACATACACGTTAGGTGAGGCGATGGCGTTCAGCAGCCGCGAGGTCTGGTGCGGCTCCGCCGGTGCCACGGAAATGGAAATCTGCCGACCGGTCTTTTCGTAGGCTTCCTGGAAGGTCATGTCTGGAATCAGCCGCTCGACGATGGACTGCACGTCGTGCACATCCATGGTGGGACTGCGGCCGAAGAACATGCGGTCGAGCACGGTGGCTTCTTTTTCCGCCTCGAAGTGTACGTTGCTGGGTTCAAAGAACTGCCGCAGCTCCTTGTCGGTATGGGTGCCCAATACGCCGGCGATCATGGAGCCCGCACTGGAGCCACTGATTACCCGTGGCAGCAGGCCGTGTTCCACCAGCGACTTGACCACGCCCAGGTGATAGAAACCCAGCACCCCGCCGCCGCTCAACATCAGCGCGGAACGGCCGTAGCAGTGGTTGGCACGGTAGAAAAAGTCGAGCTTCTCGGAGAGAGATATCTCGCTGTCGTCCAGCTCGGCGATGTGCTTGAGGGCGTCGACAATCTCGTCGATATAGTCCTCGACGAGCTGTTTGGTGCCGGCCCGGGCCTGCTCGTGCAGCTTGCCGCTGCCCATCCCGCCGAGGTTGCCGTGAATGCCTTCATTGAGAGTGAACAGCAGGCCGATATCGTCGTGGCGGGCGCGCAGGCTGCGCAGCCGGTCCAGGCGGCGGCGAATGGAGGCGTAGTCATAGAGCTTGGTCTGGTCGACTTCACGCCAGCGCTTCATGCCGCTCGCGGCATCGTGCTCCTTCGCCAGTTGCAGCCACTCGGCGTAGGATTCAGCCCGGTTCATCTGCTTTTCGAGCCGCTTGAGCCTGCGATTTCTGAATACCATGAATACCTCTTCAACGGGTGTTGATGATTCTAGAGTATCCCATCGATCCGGGCGCTAACAGCCTTGAATTTTGATTCTGCGCAAAGGCCAGAGCGGTCTATTTTGGCCAGCTGGCCGGTTCTAACCAAAGGGGTTTTCACCGCTCTATCCCACCCCGCCGAAGGCTTTTTGTTCAACCCCGCTGAAGGATCTTTACCCACCCCGCTGAAGGCTCTTTAC
Source organism: Halieaceae bacterium (assembly GCA_028277365.1). Lineage (GTDB taxonomy): Bacteria > Pseudomonadota > Gammaproteobacteria > Pseudomonadales > Halieaceae > JANQIO01. Next base: position 5,757 of record JANQGK010000298.1, read on the forward strand.
CCCACCCCGCCGAAGGCTCTTTACCCCACGCCGCCGAAGGCTCTTGGCATCATCATGTTGGTGCGCTCCAGGCCGCCGTTCACGGCGAGCACCTCGCCGGTGACGTAGGAGGCAGCGGGCGAGGCCAGGTACAGGGCGCCCAGGGCCACATCCTCCACTTCGCCCAGGCGCCCCATCGGCGTGAGCTCGATCATGGCCTGCTCGATCTCGTCGTTGAGCACCGTGTTGAGGGCATCGGTTTTGGTGGAGCCCACGGCGATCGCATTGACGCGAATCCTGGGAGCAAACTCCTGGGCCAGTTGCCGCGTAAGGAATGTCAGTGCCGCCTTGGCGGTGCCGTAGGCGGCAAAACAGGGCGCCGGTGCTGCCCCTGCCACCGAGCTGATATTGACCACGCTGCCGCCGTGTTCCGCGAGCTGTTCCGCGCACAGGGTGCTGAGCCTGAAGGCGGTGCCTACGTTGAAGCGAAACGCAGACTCAAACTCCTCCGTGCTGGTGGCCAGCGCGGGCTTGGGCGGAAAGCCGCCGGCGTTGTTCACCACGGTATCGATGCGCCCCATCTCGGCCGCGGCCTGCTCCACCAGCGCCTCGACCTGCTCGGCTTCCGTCACGTCGGTGGGGCAACACAGAGCGCGGCGGCCCATGGCGCGAATGTCTTCCGCCACCGCCTCCAGGTCGGCACCGGTGCGGGCTGCGAGCACCAGGTCTGCCCCCGCCTCGGCAAAGGCGCGGGCGGTGCCGGCGCCGATGCCCTTGCCGGCGCCGGTGACGATGGCCACCTGGCCGTCCAGTCGGAATTTGTCGAGTATGCCCATAACAGCCCTCGCTTTGTCGCACATTGCTAGAAATTTGCCGGAAAACGCCTACACTGGCAGCCCACCTCATTCCAAGGATGTTCAGTGAGAGCCTATATCGTCGTAGTCGCCCTGCTGCTCGTAATTTTTGGAGCCATCGGCGGCTACCTGTACATGAAGTTCTCGGCGCTGGCCGCCCAGGACTTCAGTCCCCCTCCAGTTACCATCGCCGCTGCCACCGCGCAAGGCGAAACCTGGGATAGCTACCTGGAAGCGGTAGGTAGCGTACGTTCAGTTCGTGGTGTTGAACTGACCGCCGAGACCGCCGGTGAGATCACCGCCATCGAATTCGACAGCGGTGACCAGGTGGAAGCCGGCCAGCTGTTGCTGGTCTTGAACGACCAGGTGGAACAGGCGGCCCGCCTCAACGAGATTGCCTCGCTGGAGCTGGCGGAGATTTTGTTTGAGCGCGACGCCAAGTTGATCAAGCAGCAGTCCATTCCCGAGAGCCAGTACGACCGCTCCAAGGCCGACCTGGCCCGGGCCCGCGCCCAGCTGGCGGAGACTGAGGCGCGCATCCGCAACAAGCGCATCTATGCGCCCTTTGCCGGCACCGTGGGTATTCGCCAGGTGGACCTGGGTGACTACATATCACCGGGTACGGAAATCGCTACCCTGCAGGATATGACGCAGCTAGAAGTGGATTTCACCCTGCCCGACCGCTTCACACCCAAGCTGCGCCCGGGCCTGCCCATTCTGCTGTCGGTAAATGCCTTCCCTGACCGCGAGTTCCGTGCCGAACTGGTGGCGCTGGATAGCTCCGTGGACCCCGGCACCCGCAACCTGCTCCTGCGCGCGCGCATCATGGAAAACGAGGGCCTGCTGCCCGGCATGTTTGCCATACTGAAACTGGACCTGCAGGAGAACCGCGAGGTGGTGGCCGTACCGGAAACCGCCGTGAGCTACTCCCTGCAGGGGAACACCGTGTATGTGATTGAAGACACCGAGGACGGCGGCCTGACCGCCGCGTCTCGCATCGTTAAAGTGGGCGAGACCCGCGACGGCCGCACCGCGGTGCTCACCAACCTGGAAGCCGGTGAGCGCGTCGCCACTGTCGGGCAGAACAAGCTATACCGCGGCGTGCGTGTGCTGATAGACGACGCTGTCGAGTTGTAGAACGCCATTGAGCTGTAGAGTGCAGAGGTAACACCATGCGATTTACCGACATCTTTATTAAGCGCCCGGTGCTGGCCATTGTAGTGAGCGCTCTGCTGCTGATGCTGGGCCTGCAGTCGATGGTCCAGCTGCAGGTGCGCCAGTTCCCCGATGTGGAGAAGTCGCTGATTGTGGTAAGCACGTCCTACCCGGGCGCCAGCGCCCGCACCGTGCAGGGGTTTGTCACCGACCCCCTGCAGCGCCGCATCGCCGCCGCCGAGGGCGTGGAATACATCACCTCCACCAGCGACCCGGGTCAATCCAACATCTCAGTACAGGTGCGCCTGGGCGAGGATGCCACCCAGGTCATGACCGAGGTGATCGCCAAAGTCAACGAGGCCAAGTTCGAACTCCCGCAAGAGGTCGAGGACCCGGTGGTGACAAACAGCTTCGGTGAAGATGCCATGATGTACATGGCCTTCCTCAGCGAGCAGATGTCGATCCAGCAGATTACCGACTACGTGCGCCGCAATATTCAGCCGGAACTGTCTACCGTAGAGGGCGTGGGCGAAGCCAAGGTGCTGGGCAATCGGGAATTCGCCATGCGCGTGTGGCTGGACCCGGCGCGCATGGCCGCCTTCGGCGTGACCGCCACCGACGTGACCGACGCCATCCGCGAACAGAACGTGATTTCTGCCTCGGGCACCACCCGCGGCGCCCTGGTGCGCGCCAGCGTCGATGCTGAGACCGACATGCAGCGCGCCGAGGATTTCGAGGGCATCGTGATACGTCAGGATGAAGAACGCCGCGTGCGCCTGGCGGATGTTGCCGACCTGGATCTGGCCAGCGCCAACTACGACTCCGCCACCTTCTCCAGCGGCCGCGATACCGTGTTTCTGTCTATCACGCCCGCCCCCGGCGCCAACCCGCTGGATGTGGCCGAGCGCGTGAAAAGCAACATGCCCCGCCTGTCGGCGGAGATGCCCGCCGATCTGGAGGTGTTCTACGACTCTGACGCCAGCGTCTTTATTAAGGAAGCCCTCAACGAAGTGGCCACCACCATCGTCGAGGCGGCGATTATCGTGATCCTGGTGATCCTGGTGTTCCTGGGCTCGGTTCGCGTGGTGCTGATTCCACTGGTGGCCATACCTCTGTCGCTGGTGGGCGTGCTGTTCCTGGTGTGGACTCTGGGTTTCTCCATTAATCTGCTGACCCTGCTGGCGCTGGTGATCGCGATCGGCCTGGTGGTGGACGACGCCATCGTGGTGGTGGAGAACGTGCACCGCCATATCGAGGAAGGTATGGCGCCCTTCGACGCCGCCATCCAGGGCGCGCGAGAAGTCGCCCTGCCGGTGATCGCCATGACCCTCACACTGGCCGCCGTGTACGCCCCTATCGGTTTCCTCGGCGGCCTGACCGGTGTGCTGTTCAGCGAATTCGCCCTGACCCTGGCAGGCGCCGTGGTGGTGTCCGGCATCGTCGCGCTCACGCTCAGCCCGATGATGTGTGCCTATTTTCTCAAGGACCACGACCACCAGGGCGCCGCCGCCGACTGGCTGGATGCGCGCTTTGAAGCCCTGCACGACGGCTACCAGAAACTGCTGGAGAAATGCCTCAACAACCGCGGCGCCGTGCTGCTGTTTGCCTTCACCATCCTGCTCAGCCTGCCGGTGCTGTTCGCTATTGCCCAGAAGGAACTGGCGCCGGAGGAAGACAACGGCAGCCTGTTCATCGTGGCCACCCCACCCGACTACGCCAGCGTGGACTACGTGAACTACTTCCTCGACGAAATGGTCGCGGTGTGGAAACAGATACCCGAAGTGAGCCACTCCTGGCAAGTGAACAGTCCCGGCCAGGTGTTCGGTGGCGTGGAAATGCTGCCCTGGAGCGAGCGTGAGCGCAGCCAGCAACAGGTGCAGGCCGACCTGCAGGAGGGCTTTGGCAAGATCAGCGGCCTGGAGATTTTCACCTTCGGCTGGCCCTCTCTGCCCGGCACTGACGCCGGCCTGCCGGTGAACTTCGTGATCGCCAGCACCGCTGACTACGCGTCGCTGGACGCGGTCTCCGACCAGGTGCTACAGAAAGCCCGGGAGTCCGGTCTGTTCGCCTTCGTGAACAAGACCCTGCGCTATTCACGCCCGGAAGTGCGGGTGAAGATAGACCGCGACGGCAGCACGCATGAACATTTTGTCAAGATTGCTGCCAAAATGCTAGACAGGCAATCGGCGTCGTCTCTGAACAGCATGGGGAGATAAAACAGGAATGTTAATTCCCACTTGTAGGCCTGTTGAATGTTTACAAAAAAAAA
>JANQGK010000293.1 GCA_028277365.1 Halieaceae bacterium
CCGGTATTCCGATCTGTCATCCCCGGCGGCCAGTCGGGCCACCCGCTGAGCCCGCACTATGCCGACCAGTTTCCAGCCTGGCATGCCGGTGGCCTGCTACCCATGGATGCGGCAGCGCAACCCGGTGCATACCAATTGAGGCTTTTGGCTCCGGCCGCCCCTTAGGCCAGCAGAATACTACCGTCGGATGTCACCGTGACCGGCTGCCCCGTACGGATATTGTCGAACAGGTCTTCACCGGGCACTTCAACGACAGGTATCGAGCGCTCGTACCAGGTCTCCGCCAGGGCCACCCCCGAGACCAACAGTGAGTCGGCATCCTGGACCAGCAGAGCGGCCGGGCCCTTGCCTTCCGCCACCAGGTCGAGCAGCACAAGGCCCGTATGGGTGGAACCGATGCAGGCGGGGAATACCAGTACCACGCCGTCCAGGTAAGCCTTGTAGAGCTCGTGGTGCACGTCCCACATCTGCGCCTTGCGGCCGGGCAGCAAATTAGCGGGTTTGCACATGGCGGCGGTAAAGTTGACCGCCTGACGGGTGACCAGCGCGGGACCGCTGGCATCGCCTGCGATAATGGGGCGACCCTGAATCTGCTGCTTGCCGAGCGCCACTACAATACCCCGCAGACCTTGAGGACATCATCGAGATCGCCGTACTCGGTGCCCTCCAGGTAGTAATAGAGCTTGCCGGAATTGGTGAGCACCTGCTGCTTGCCGAGGCCGATGCGCACCGACATGGCCGCCAGCGGGCAGTGCTCGTGCACCTCCACACCGGCCTTGAGCAGCTCTCGGAACAGGCTGGTCTGCTCGAATTCACGCAGGGCGCTGGGCATCAGGTGGAAGAGCACACGGCGCTTTACCCGCTTGCCAACGAAATACTGCGCCACCTCCCGGGCTTCTTCCAGGGTCATCTGCGGACAGCCGAAGGCGACGATCTTCGAGGCCGATTGCACCTCGCCGCCGGCGCGCACCGCGGTCAGGTCGTCCTGGGTGATGGTGATGGTTTTTTCCGGTTTGCGACCCAGAAAGGCGGCCTCCTCGGTGGGCGCCTCCGGAGTCAGTCCGATCACATGAAAAAGGCTGACGCCGCCGCTGGCCGCCATAGCCGCCCCCATGTTCTTTAGCTCTGCGACGCTGAACGGATAGTGATCCAGCACCGGCGAGCGATCGACGCAGTGCCGGCCCAGCAGGAAGCCCAGGGCCTGAGCGTCCATCACGTCGGCCTCCAGCTTCACCCGCACCTGGCCGCCACGGTTTTCATCCCGCAGCAAACCGAACTCGGGGGTCAGCCCGGTCACTGCCTGGCAGATGTCCACCATGATGGAGTTGCGATTGCTGCGCGCGCCGATCACCGAGTTGGCGTAGATGACCGCGGAAGACTCCGCCCAGCCCAGGATGTCGCCGAACTCGGGACGGTTGACGTCGAGGTAGCTCACGCAGGAATAGTTGGGCGTCACACCCAGCGCCTCAAGATTGTCCTCGTGACGGCGCTGGCCTTTCAGCACCAGGCGGTTTTGCAGGCTGAAATCGTAGCCGGGCCGGGGGTTGAGGGTAGTTTTGACCTTCACCCGAAGGCCTGCCGCCACCAGTCGCTCGACAATCTCGTAGTAGGCCTTGAAGGAGGAAATCCGGAAGCTGCCGGTCAGGTGGGCGCTTTTTATGGGCACCAGCCGCGGCGCCTTGAAGGCGCTACCGTAGCGCACCAGGGTATCCATGCACTGGGCCATTTCCGGCCCCTCGGCCCCGTTCAGCACCGCCTGCTGTTCGTCAGTAAGCTGCATCGCCCCCTCCGCCGGCAAAGCTAAATTGTACGTACGTACAAATATTGGGCAATGTTTGCCCGCCACCGCCGGTCTGGCTCTTTAAATATGACATCACAGCAACACCGCGCCCTACTTTCCGGCGCATCGCTAAGATGCTGAAAAAAATGCATTTTTCCGAAAATTCGCGGGAAAAGTGAGAACCGGTTCGGCATTTTGTGAATTTATTATTACAAAATCATGAATTTTCTTGCGGCTCAGAGTCTTACAGCGCTATAGTCGAGCACAAGTCCTGCTGACCCGGGTCTTGCAACATCTCGGTAACCTGATGGTAACAATTAGCAGCTACTGCTGAGCGCGCGAAGCACTTAAGCGCTGCTAAAGGTGCCGCTAGAGGTAAAGAGAGCAAGCCAACAGACACTATAAGCATGGCAGGCGACGGGACCGCGCCGATCAGCGGTAACCCCTGTACTCGTTGTGATAACGAATTGGGAGACAGCTATGAAACTCAAAAAGACCAGCCTGGTCCTCGCGACCATTATTGCTACCCCTCTGCTTGCCCTGCCGGTCAGCGTTGGCGCTGAAACCGTTCGCGACTGTGTCGTCGAAGGCACGGTAAAACGCCAGAAAGGCAACAGTGACAAAGTCTACGTGGCATTCCACTCGGCAAAGCCCGCCGAGAAAGGTGCCTCCTGCCGGATGAACCGCCGGGAGAAGTTCCAGTTCAAGGCGCCCAATGCCGCCGAACTGAAAGATGCCGAGCCGGGCACGAAAGTGCGCTACCGGTACACGGAAGACTCCAAGAAAGGCGCTACCTGGAAGCGGCAGAACCAGTCCAGCTAAGCAGCAATCGCCTTATCGCCCGCCCGGCACCACCGGGCGGGCGATCGAACCACGAATATCCGCCAGCGGGTGCGTGTTGCGCAGTATTACCGCGCCGTTTTCCAATTCAATTCCCAGCTCCGCAAACTGCTCCTCAAAGGGCGGCAGCGCCCGGCTGCCTGCCACCTGGTCGAACAGCGGCACAAACAGCAGCTGACCGGTCAGCCGGTCCAGTTCGATCGCAATCTCCCGTGCCGACATGGCGGCATCCGCACAGCAGCGATTCAGCGCTGCGAGCGCGGTGTCCACGCTTTGCTTCCCTCCGCTGCGCCGCCGCAGCTCCGTATCAGCCCGGAACCAGTACCAGGCACCGCTCCAGTAAACCCGCATGAAGCTGCGGTTCTCGCGCATGGACGGGCTCAGCTCTGCCAGGCTCAAGTCCGGCCGCCGGTTGGTGCGCCCACGGATGAAGCCATCGTGCAGCCTCTGCCACATTTCGCGTTCATCGAACACGCCCTGGCGCGCCTGCAGCAGGTTCTGGTAATAGCTGGCAAAGCCTTCGCTGTACCACATGTCTCCCCAGCCGCGGTAGGGAATCAGCAGGTGGGCGAATTCGTGGTACGCGGTCCAGTTATTGCTCAGCCGCTCCCGGCTGGCACGGGGGTCGATGTAGAAACTGACCACGTCGGGGTCGCCGCGGTTGACCTGGGCCCAGGGCACCGGGTCGCTGCCGCGGGTGTTGTAGGGATAAATGCGAACCCGCCAGCGATCCCGGGGCCAGCGGCCGTGTACGGCGGCCAGGGCGTCAGCGGTGTCACGAATCCAGCCCAGTACGTCATCGCGCCGCGCCTGGGGCAGCTGCTCGCTCAGGTCGATCTCCAGGTGCTGATCGCCGCGCTGGTAGTAGTGGCGCTCGGCCAGCAGAGGTGGCGATAGCAGCAGGAGCAGAATAAGCAGATGACAGCGGCGCATGAACCTTCGACCGGTGATTGCGCCAGGGGTTCGGCGCGGTGACGCATAGCGGTGCGGTGAGTTCACCGGCTTACCCCCCAGGCGAACAGGCCATGGGCGGGCAGCACCCCCAACACCAGCCGGGTGCGGAAGCGGAGGTACCAGCCGCGAACATCCCCATGGGCGCGCTCGTAGCTCAGCAGCGCCAGTTGGCCGGCGGCCAGCAGCAGGCAGGCCAGCAGAGCCGAACCCGCGAGCCCCGCCACCGCGGCAAACAGTGCCGCCAGGTTGCTGACCACCAGGCGCCGGTATTTTTCAGGTGGGCTCACGGTGACGGCATAACCCCACAGCGTGCCGCCCAGAAAGGCGAGTATGACCGTACCGTAGACCACGAACACACTGGCAGCGAGAGCCCGTCCGGCGTTGCCCGGCCAGCACAACCAGAGCGCAGTGGCATAAAACGGCAGCAGGCCGCTATATCCCAGTGCGAACATCACGTATCTCGTATGCATAGACACCCTTTAACAACTACGATCACGGGCAACTCCGACACGCTTATGCGCACCCTGAACTGGGCCACGCAGACAGCCGTATTGGTTTAGCTACGAGACAGTGAGCAGCGCGGATTGCGACGGGAGAGCGGTGAACAGCAGGCGTACAGGTATCCGAGCATTAGTGATGGCGGCAGTGCTCACCGGCTGTGGCGATGGCTCCGGCGCGCCGGTAGACAATTATCTGTCGCGTCTTGGCCGCAGCCTCGACCGCAACATTGAGCCCGCCAGCGAGCGGCTGCCGCCGCTGCCCCGCGCCCGGGACCTGAAGCTCGACTTGCTATCGGGCTCGATTGACCTACTGGACCTGTTCAGCCTGCGCGGCTGCGAGCTCAACATCACCATCGGCAAATCCAACAGCAGCCTGGGAAAACTGGCAAACGACTCCCAGCGCCTGCTGCTGGAACTGGAGTTCCTGGCCCTGGCGCCGGCCTGCATTGCCGCCCTGGATCCGACCGAGGACGCCGACCTGATAGTCACTTTGCAGGCGGCCATCGCCAGCAAGCGGGAGCAGCTACCGGCGCGCATCTGGAACGCAACCCTCGGCGGGCCCGAATTCCGGTCATTCTGGAAGCGCCCCGCTCGGCTCGGCGACTACCCAGCCGCTACCGGCGGCCAGGTGCCCACCGCGCTGGCGCGGCTCGCGGAATTGTCAGCGCACTGGCTTGACGGCGACTATCGGGCCGGCACGGAGGAGTTGGAAGCGCTGCTGGCCGATGTGCGTCGCGGCGATGGTGGCGCCCTGCTGGCATCCCTGGAACTGCAGCGCTCGGGGCTGACCGCCGCAATGCCGGCACTGAAAGAGCGCGTGCAGCCGGCCCCCCTATGCTTCGGCAGGACGCCCAGCCCCGAGGGGCGAGTGGTGGATACCGTGGTCCGCAAGTTCTTTATCGGCGAGGTGCAGCCCTGGTCCGTTGAAATCGCGCGCCGCCGCAGCGAACTGATGCCGGCCGTGCTGGCACTGGAAGACCACCTGGCAGGGGCCATACCCGCCGCCTACCGGGAGTGGTCGTTACAACGGGACCAGCTGCTGGCGAGCGCGGTTCTCGCGCCAAGGGAACACGCTCGCAGCCTCGCGGCGCTGTTGGAAACCTGCGGCCTGCGACCGGGAGCCGATCCTGCCAAACCCGGCTGAGGGGGTTACACTGCGGCCACAGTCTCACCGGGAGCACACTCATGGGTCTGAAGGTCGCAGTTTGGGGCACAGGCAATGTCGGCAGACCGGCGATACGCGCGGTGCATGCTCACCGCGACCTGGAGCTGTGCGCGGTCATTGTCGCCAACCCCGAGAAGATTGGCCGAGATGCCGGCAGCCTCGCCGGCATCGAGCCGCTGGGCCTAGACGCTACCGCCGACTGGCAGGCGGTGCTGGCCGAGCGCCCGGACGCCCTGGTCTACGCCGCCAATGCGGATATCCGCCCCGAGGAAGCACAGCGGGAGCTGCTCGCCTGCCTGGCCGCCGGGGTCAATGTGGTGGCCACCGGCTTCTACGCTTTCCTGCATCCCGGCTCAACGGCAGAGGAGGTGCTGGCCCCGGTAGAGGCGGCCTGCCGGGAGGGGGGCAGCTCGCTGTTTGTCTCAGGTATCGACCCCGGCTGGGCCATGGACATGCTGCCGGCGGTTTTGAGCGGCGCAGTAGCCGATATTCGCGAGCTGCGCGCCCGCGAGATCTTCAACTACGCCCTCTACGATCAGCCCCAGGTGGTGCGCGAGGTGATCGGCTTCGGCGCCAGCATGGAGAACCTGCCGATCATGCTGCACGACTTTGCCATCGAAATGGTGTGGGGGCCGATGTTGCGGCTGGTGGGTGACGCCCTGGGCAAACCGGTGGAGCGAGTGGAAATCAGCGTCGAGCGCCGGCCATTGGACCGCGATATCGAGGTGCCCGGCATGGGCCGCTTCGAGGCGGGCACCCAGGGAGCGTTTCGCTTCGAGGCCCGCGGCTACAGCGACGGCTTGCCGCGCTACGTGGTGGAACACGTCACCCGCATTGATGACGGCTGCGCCACCGACTGGCCCTTCCCGCCGGAGGGCCGCGGCTGCCATCAGGTGATTGTTTCCGGCACCCCCACTCTGACCGTCAGCTTACACGCCGAAGATGCCTGCGAGCCTGGCGCCGCGGGGGGCGGTAATGCCACCGCCGCGAGTTGGGTGGTGAATGCGATCCCGGCGGTATGCGATGCCGGGCCAGGCGTGGTGACGGTGCTGGACCTGCCCCGCATCACCGGCGCGGCCCAGCTGGTAGCGGCCGGTTAGCCGCCGGGCAGGGGCACCTCGGCCCCCAGCTCGTAGGCCTGCACGTCCATCGAGAGAATCTCGGCGCTGCCCATGGCCGCGGCAAAGGCCGCCATATGGGGCACGGTGAAATGGGCGTTGAGATCCTCAGCGCTTTCCCACAGCTCGGTAATCCGCACCACGGTGGGGTCGCTGATATCCGTCGAGAAGGCGTAGCGGTGACAGCCGGGCTCCTTGCGGCTCTCGGTTTCCATGGTGATGATGGCATCCCTGAGCGCCTCCACGGCGCCCTCGCCTACCCGCACTTCTGCAATAACCACCAGCATTCGTTTATCTCCTTTGTTATTGAATAGCCTGCTACCGGCTGCGCGACAGCATCACGCCACGTCAAATACCACCTTGATGGCACCGGCGGAACGATCCCGCGCCGCGGCAAAAGCCTCGTCCACGGCATCCAGCGGAAAGCGATGGGTGACCAGCGCCCCGGCGATCGCCGGCTGCGCACTCAACAGCTTGCTCGCCTCTTCGAAATTGCGCTGGGGACTCTTGCACACATAGGTGTTGGCGGGCAGCAGTTCGATTTCCTTGAGGCAGAACAGGCCGTCTAGCGCCGTGGGCTCCCAGAAACTGCCCACCAGGCCGATACGGCCCATGGGGCGCAGGCGCTGTACCGCCTCCTTAAGACTGGACTCGGTGCCGACGGCGTCGATCACCACGTCATATCCTTCGCCCACCTCGAGTGTGCCGCCCAGGGATTCGGCCGCGCTTCGCTGGTGCGGGTAGCGCGCCGATACATCGCAGGCCAGGCCACGCCCCGACAGCCCCGCCACCACCGCCAGGCCGACCGGGCCACCGCCGATGACCAGAACGCGCTCGCCTTCGCGCACCCGGGCGCGATCGATGCCGTGCAGCGCCACCGCCAGCGGTTCCACCAGGGAGGCACTGCGGATATCGAGGCCGGTGGGCAGGGGCACCAGGTTGGCTGCCGGTGCCAGCACCTGCTCCGCCATGCCGCCGTCGCGGGCCAAACCCAGCAAGCTGAACCCTTCGATACAGTGGCTGTTATAGCCCTCGCCGCAGGCCGGGCACCGGCCGCAGCCCAAGGTTGGCTCCACCGCCACCGCGGTGCCGTCGGGTGTAAAGCCCGCGAACTCGTGGCCTGGAATACGATCATCCAGCAGCCCCAGCTCCAACATATGCAGGTCGGAACCACAAATAGAAGAAGCGACGATATCCACGAGCACACCATCGTCGCCGCTTGGCGCCGGTACGTCGACCAGACCCGGCTTGCCGGCAGCGACTCGAATCGCTTTCATTGAGAGGGGTCACCCATGGCTGCCAACATACGGCAGGCCCCAAGCGAATACAACGCGACTAGCTGGGCGCTATGCGTGAGACAGAGCAGGGTAAGCTCCGGCAGGCTGGCCGGCGCTCAGGGGATTTTGGCGGAAAAACTACTTGCGCGCTTCCGCGTGCAATTCCTCGAAGTTTGCCCAGTAGTCCTTCTCGGCCGCGGCAATCACCTTGAGGGCCTCGGCGCGGTCGTAGACGAAGTCCACCTTGATATCGAGCTCCTTGCCTGGCTCCATCTTGTAGGTGAGGAAGTAGTGCTGCAGGCGCTCGATCTTGATCGGCGGCAGGTCGCCGATGTCGCGCACGTCACCCCAGATGTTGTCGTTCTCCAGCACGGCGATGATCTTGTCGTCGGCTTCGCCGCCGTCGATCATCTGGATGCCGCCCACGACGCGGGCGTTGAGCAGGATGTCACCGCGGGTAATATGGCGCTCGGAGTAAACGCAGATATCCAGCGGGTCCTGGTCGGCCACATCCACGTCCGGGCAGCGCTTGGCCACTTCCTCGTCGCAGTAGGTACGGGGAATAAAGCCATACAGAGCAGGCGGGCTTGAGGTGGTGCGCTGTGGCCGGTCGACCATCATGAAGCCGGAATTCTTGTCCAGTTCGTACTTGACGGTATCGGCAGGGGTCATTTCCACGAAGACCTGTACCACGTCTTCGGGGGCGGCGTCGCGGCGGGCGCGGAGGCCGTGCCACGGGTGACGGCGCCAGCGATTGAAATTGCGATTGCTGTACATACTCACTCCAGGTGGGAATTTTCAGGCGCGCGCATTGTAAGGGAATCGGCCGTGAAAATCTCGCTTGGAGCCCCGGCAGCGGGCGTAATTAGTGCGCAGTGGCGCACACGGCAGCGTCAGTCGAACGTGCGCGAGGCGACGTAGCCCACACCCATGATAATCACCAGGGCAAGGAACAGATTTTCCAGCAGGCTGTTGCCCAGTGACAGCTTGTATTCTCTCACCTCGGCGGCAATACCCTCCCACTCCTCATCGAACACCGGCTGGGCCACCGGGTGGGCACAGTCCTGCAAGACCAGCCTGGCGTCATCAAAGTGGCGATCAAAGACTACGTAGAGGTGGCAGGGAATGGCGCCGACGTGGGCGACTTCTTCCAGATGCGTGGGGATACCGCTGGCCTTCAGCAGGGCCGCTTTTTCCAGCAGCATAATACGATCGGTCGATTCTAGGAGCAGCTTCACCGCGACTCTCCGTGGCACCGGATAGCTACACGTTAGCGCAAAAGCCCGTCGATTTCACCGGCCAGGTCCAGGTCACGCTGCGTGAGGCCACCGGCGTCGTGGGTGGTGAGCCGGATATGGACGCGGCTGTAAACATTTGACCATTCCGGATGGTGATTGGCACGCTCAGCCAACAGCGCCACTGAACTCATGAAGGCAAAGGCAGCCACGAAGTCATCAAACACGAAGCTGCGCTCTATTCCACCACCCTCGCGCTGCCACTCGGGCAGTCCGGCAAGGCCCGCTGTAATCTGGTCATCTCCGAGGGGTTCCATGGTGCACTCTCCACCGCTCTGCTACATTCCAGCAGGATAGCAGAGGGAGGACGCCCACTTGGACCTCGATGCCCCACGCCGGCTCGCCGTCAGCTACGCGCGCTTTATCGACGACCGCAGCTTCGATCGCCTGGCGGAAATCATGACCGAAGACGTGCAGGTGTCATCGCCCCTGTTTGAGTGCCAGAGCCTGGCCCAGTTCGCCGAACAACTGGAGCTGCTACACCGCTTCCGCACTACGATGCACCTGGTCGGCAATGTCTTCGGCGAGTGGTCCGAGGGCAGCTACCGCGGCGAGGCTTACTGCATCGCCGCCCACATTTACGAGCACGAGGGCCAGGAGTGGAAGTGGGAAGTCGGCGTACGCTATGAGGATCGTATTGTGATGCGCGAGCGGCAGGCGCTGTTCACCCATCGGCGACTGAACCTGTTGTGGAACCTCGACCAACCGCTGGTGGTTAAGGGCGGCCTCTACCCAGGCAGCTGATGGCGGGCCAGCTAGCTGAAAACCCGCTAAGTGAAAAAAAGACCCGAGAGGTACAGGAAGGACAGTACCGCATCCACGGCGATGCCGGGCAGGCTTTCCCTGACGCCGATCCTGTCGACCGCCATGGAGTAGAGGCGCGCCAAAATACCCCAGAACCAGGCCGCGCCCAGCGCCATGTAAACCATCGGCGAGTGCATCAGCAGTGCGGCCAGCGCCACGCCCAGGTTGAGGCCGCCAAACACGGTGCGCACCTCAGACACGGCCATGGGCGCGTTCATGGCGATCTGCAGCCGGTCTGTGAACGCGCGCGGTTTAAAGAAACCCACCAGCCCCATTATTAGCTGCAGCAGGGCACCCAGGCGGGGCAACCAGTCTAGGAGCGCTTCCATTGATTTCTTATCCTTGAACAGAACAACTCGCTCCAGACTAACAATAAACCCGCAAACACAGGAAGGCGCCTATGCTGCTCAAGGACAAGGTGGTCATCGTTTCAGGTATCGGCCCGGGGCTGGGCAGCGAACTGGCACTGGAGGCAGCCTGCCAGGGCGCGAAGCTGGTGATCGCCGCACGTACGCCGGAGAAACTGGACGGGTCGGAGCAGGAGATTCGGGCGGCGGGCCTCGATAACCCGGTGCTGAAGGTGCCCACAGACATCGGCGACCCCGACCAGTGCCAGGCCCTGGTCGATGCGACGCTCAGCGAATTCGGACGCATCGACGCGCTGATCAACTCCGCCTACAACCCGGGCAGCTTCGAGCCTATCGAGCAGGCCAACCTCGACGGCTGGCGAGACGCGCTGGACGTCAACCTGTTTGGCACCATGCGGCTGACGCTGGCGGCGGTGCCGACCATGAAACAGCAGGGTGGCGGCTCCATCGTGATGATCAACACCATGGTCACCCGCAAACCGCTCGCCACCCAGGGTGGCTACGCGGCCTCCAAGGCGGCCCTGGCCAGCGCCACCGCCCACCTGGCCACCGAACTGGGCCAGTACAACATTCGCGTCAATTCTACCTTCATGGGCTGGATGTGGGGCCCGCCGGTGGAGTTCTATATCAATATGCTGGGCGAGAATCACCCGGAGGGAGCAGCCGGCGCCAGGGCCGACGTGGAAAAACACATCGCGTTGGGGAGTATCCCCGAGGACGGCGATTGCGCCAAGGTGGCCATCTTCCTCGCCTCGGACTACTCCTGTGCCATGACCGGCGCCCAGCTCGACGTGAACGGCGGCGAATACATGCCCCACTAGCCCACCGCGATATTCAGCCAGAGAAC
This sequence comes from Halieaceae bacterium, assembly GCA_028277365.1. Taxonomy (GTDB): domain Bacteria; phylum Pseudomonadota; class Gammaproteobacteria; order Pseudomonadales; family Halieaceae; genus JANQIO01. Next base: position 10,949 of record JANQGK010000293.1, read on the forward strand.
ATGGGCATACCTAATTTCCACTAGGAATCGACGCTAGTGTTGACTACTATGCGGGTACCGTCGCATCCCCAGCGGTAGCGGCGGGTGGTGGAGCCTGGGCGGGCCTAACAAGAAATCGCCGTCCAGGTTCGGTACTCTCTCCTCAAGATCTCCTCAAGATCTCCTCGAGAGTTCCAATAATTATAAGACGCATTAAAGAGGATTCCGCATGTCTGTCCAGTTCAGAAAGCTCCCTATTGTCACTGCTATCGCACTCGCCACGGCCGCGCCTGTCGCCGGCGCGCAGGCGCTGTTGGAAGAAGTCATCGTCACAGCCCAGAAGCGGGCCGAGAGCTTGCAGGACGTGCCGATCTCGGTATCAGCCATCCAGGGTGACAAAATCCAGGATGCCGGCATTCCCAACATGGCTGCCCTGGCGGACTTTGTTCCCAACCTGTTCATTTCAGACGCTCCCGTCAGCACCAACATCTACATGCGTGGCATGGGCTCCAGTAACAACCAGGCCTTCGAGCAATCGGTGGGCATGTATATCGATGGCGTGTACATGGGCCGGGGACGCCAGTACCGGGCGCCCTTCATGGACATCGAGCGCGTTGAAGTACTGCGGGGGCCCCAGGGCACCCTGTTCGGCAGGAACACCGTGGCCGGCGCCATCAGCATTATCACCGCATCGCCGGACCTCGATGAGGAGTTCAACGGGCGAATCGACTTCAGCGCCGAGACCAACGAGGGCTACGTCGGCGAGGGTTTTGTGTCCGGCGCTGTGGGCGAAAACTTCGCCATGCGCCTGGCCGGTCGCTACCGGGAAACCGGCGGCTATGTCGACAACCAGTTCCTGGGCGACGACGAACCGCAGATCGAGGAGTGGAACTACCGCTTTACCGCCGCCTGGTCGCCGAACGAATCCTGGGACGTCAACTTCAAGTGGGGACAGTCCAAGCTGGAGCGCACCGGCGTCGCCTCGGGTGTGAACTATTACGCGAGCCCGGCAGAGCGTGACGAGCTATACCCGAACCGCAGCGACTTCGCCAATATTGCCTACGCGCTGACCGACCTCTTCTACCCCCAGGTCGGTCAAACCGCCGGCGAAGATTTTACGATCTTCAAGGACAACAACCTCGGCCCCACCGGCGGCGCCCAGGGTGTAGCCGTGGGCCTGTATGACGAGTCCAGCGACCAGGATACCGACAATGGCGTGCTCACCGTCAATTACTACCTGGGGGACTACACCATCACCGGCATCACTGGTTACTCGGCCTACGAGTATATCGATGGCTGCGACTGTGACTGGCTGCCGCTTCAGTTTATCGCCCGCGATGACGACCAGGAATTCGACCAGTGGAGCCAGGAGATCCGCATTGCCTCTCCTACGGGCGGGTTCTTCGAGTACCTGGCCGGCGCCTATTACGAGAACAACACCGTCGAATTCGACCGTCGCGTCACCATCGACACTAATATGGGGGGTCTGGTGGAGCAGGTGCTGGGGGTGAATAGCCTGTTCAATTCCCTCACCGGCGGCCTTTATACCGCCAACCAGTTGGCGCGTAACCACGCTTTTGAGCTGGATACAGAGTCCTGGGCCGTCTTCGGGCAGGGCACTTTCCACCTGAGGGACGACCTGCGCCTGACCCTGGGCCTGCGTTACACGGACGAAACCAAGGAAGTCGAGAGCAGCCAGTTCATCAGTGATGACCTGACCGGCCTCGATCAACGCACCGATAACTTTTTCGCGTACCTGATCGAGGCACAGAGCTTCAACACCTACCTCTACGACTATGACGAGGACAGGGATACCGACGAGCTGTTGCCCTCAGCCAACCTGCAATGGGATGTCGCGGACGACCACATGCTGTACCTGAGTTACTCCGAAGGCTTCAAGTCCGGCGGTTTTACCGCGGCCGATGACGGCGCGCCTGGCGGTCTGGTACCAGGCAGCTGGCCCTGCGCCCCTGGACAGCTTCCCGAGCAGTGCTATGACATCACCATTCCGAACGATGAGTTCGAGTTCGATGACGAAAGCGTGGTTGCCTATGAAATCGGCGGCAAGCACACCCTGCTGGGCGGTGCGATGACATTCAACTGGGCCGCGTTCTATACCGAGTATGACGACTTGCAGACCTCGATTTTCCAGGGCATCTCCTTCGCGGTGACCAACGCCGCCGAAGCAGAAATCAAGGGCCTGGAGTTCGACATGCTGTGGCAGGCCACCGAGGGGCTGCGGCTAGGCCTGAACGGCGCCTACCTGGACGCCGAGTTCAAGGACTACGCCACTGCACCCTGCACCGCGGTGCAGCTCGACGCCGACCCGCTGTGCGGTACCGGCCAACCAGGGGCTAGCTTCAACGACCTGTCGGGTGAGAACACCACCTTCGCGCCCGAATACACTGCGTCTGCCTTCTTTGACTACAGCCGTCTGCTGGGTAACAGCATGGAGTTCTTTGCCGGCGGCGAGGTCAACTACTCCGACGAGTTCGACACCCAGGGCGACCTGGACCCCCTAGACAGGGCGGAGGACTACACCAAGGTCAACCTGCGCTTCGGTTTACGCGGCGCCAATGAGAACTGGGAAGTTATGGTCTACGGCCGCAACATCACCAACGAAGAAGCGCAGATCTACGCCTTCGACGTACCGGTGCTGGTCGGCTCCCACGCCACCATGATCGACGAAGGCGAAGTCTACGGCGCCCGCCTGCGCTACAGCTTCTAAGCCCTCCCGATCCCCCAACCCGAAGCCCGCATCGGCCACCGATGCGGGTTTTTTTTGGTCCTGGTTGGTCGCTCCATGGGGCGGGCGCAGCTTTGCGGAGATACGTTCTCGAGAACTACAGAGAAGACGACTCCTCGTCGACGCGTTTAAGGACGACGAAGTCTTCCTTGTAACGCACCCCGCAATCGGGGCAGGTGAAGTCTTCCGGCAGGTTGTCGAACAGGGTCGAAGGGGGATACCCCTCGTGCTCATCCCCCTTCTCTTCGTCGTACCGGTAGTGGCAGCCCGGGCACTCGTAAACCGCCATCAGGCAGCCGCCGCCGTGGGTGCCTGGCCGCCGCCGAAGCGCGCGTAGATTTCATCGCGCTTGTCCGGGTCGATATTGACCTTGCTGAGGTCACCATTGATGTGTGGCAGGGCCAGCACCCGCTTGTCCATGACCTTGTACCAGAGCCACGGGACGTAGGCGATCATGTACATGCCGTAGTAGCCGTTGGGCAGCTCCGGCAGGTCGTCAAAGTTGCGCAGACACTGGTAGCGCCGGGTCGGGTTGGCGTGGTGGTCGGAGTGACGCTCCAGGTGGAACAGTACGATGTTGCTGAAGATGTAGTTGGCATTCCAGCTGTGGTGCGGCTGGCAGCGCTCGTAACGACCGCCCTCTTCCTTCGAGCGTAGCAAGCCGTAGTGCTCGATGTAGTTGGCGGAGGTGAGCTGGAACCAGGCCCAGACGTTGTGCACTGCCAGGAAGGGGATCATGATCCAGCCGAAGGCGTAGATCAGGCCTAGCTGCAGCACCGCGCTGATGGCGTAGGACTGCAGGATGTCATTCTTCCAGTGCCAGGCAGAGAGACCCTGGCGCTCCAGGCGCGTTTTTTCCTGGTTCCAGCCGCGAAAGAAGGCACCGGGAATCTCCCGCAGGGCAAACTTGTAGATAGACTCACCCAGGCGTGAGCTGGCTGGGTCTTCGGGCGTGGCCACTTCAGTGTGATGACCGCGGTTGTGCTCGATGCAAAAGTGGCCGTAGGCCGGTACCGCCAATACGATTTTGGCGAGCCAGCGCTCCAGCGCCGTCTTCTTGTGACCCATTTCATGGGCGGTGTTGATACCCAGGCCGGAATAGCTGCCCGCAGTGATCGCGGTGGCCAGCAGTGCTGGCACCGACAGGTCGTGAGTCCCCACGAACCAGGCAATGGCAATCAGCACAATGAAGTGCATGGGCACGGTGATGTAGGTGAGTATCCGGTAGTAGCGGTCTTCCTCCAGCTGCGGCACGAGTTCCTCGGGCGGATTGTTCTCGTCGCTGCCGATTCCCCAGTCGAGGAAAGGAATGATCACATAGGAGAAAAACAGGGGTATACCCAGGGTCCACTCACTGCCCGTAGCGAAGTAAGCCAGGATACCCAGCATCGGGAATATCGGCATAAATACCGAGCTTAACCACAGGTACCGCTTCTTGTCGGTATAGCTGATCAGTCCCTTGTCAGGGTGCTGCAGAGTGTAGGTCGTCATTGCTGGGCTCCTCCGGAATTTGCCGGCTGCTATTACCTTGAGCGTAGGTTACGGCCACTCGGTCCGGGTATGTATTTCCTTAAATGACAAAATACTGGTTATTAAGTGACATATACTCCAGATAGGCGCATAATGTCCCGATGGACTACCCGCTGCTGACCTCCGCCGCGTACGCGCTCCTCTACCTCCGCAACAGCCGCCAGCCGGCCGCCCGGGTGCTGGAGGGCACCGGCCTCAGTGAGGCGGCACTGATGCAGCGCGAATACGTGGAGTTTGAACCCATGGCCCGGCTGCTGCGCAATATAGAGGCCGCCGGCGCCGAGCCAGCTTGGGCAGCCCAGGTGGGCGCACAGCTCAGTATCGCGACTCACGGGCCGCTCGGGTTTGCGGCCCTGAGCGCTCCCACCCTGGGCGCGGCACTGAAGGTCATGGCCGAATACCACCCGGTGCGCATAACCACTCTGACGGCGGAACTCAGGACCCAGGGCCGACAGGTCCTGTTCAGCATGCACGACCTCAGCGGGGACGCTCACTACCACCGCGTCACCTCGGAATCGATTCTGCGGGTGCTGGAGGCACTGGTGGAAACTATCGTCGGCCACCCGGTTGGAGATTACGTGACCATTCGCTTTCCCTGGCCGGCCCCTGCCTACGCGGCGGAGCTGGAGCAGGTGTACGGAGCGCACTGTGAGTTCAACGCCGAGACGGTGGCGCTGGTAATTCCGGCCAGCTGGACGCACCTGCCCTCGCCGCTCTATGACGAGAGTAGCTACCGCGCCAACGTCGCCAAATGCCGCCAGGTCATCAGTCGACTGACGCCCGGTTCAAATACCGCCGAGCAGGTGCGCGGCATGCTCGCCAGCCACTTTGACCAGGTGCGCACAGGGACGGCCAGCGGTCGTGCAGCGCCGGGGCTCAAAGAACTGGCGCAGGAACTGCACACGACGCCGCGCACTTTGATTCGCCGGCTGAAGCGACAAGCCACCAGCTACCGGGCACTGCTTGAGGCGGAGCAGCTTGAGTGCGCGGATACCCTGCTGAAACAGGCGGCCCTCAGCGTGGCGGACGTGGCGGAGAGACTGGGCTATAGCGACCCGGCCAATTTTGGCCGTGCCTTCAGGAAGTTGACGGGGGTGAGTCCGGCCGCCTGGCGGCGGGGGCTGAGAGCTTAGCGGGCTATTGGTCCTTAGCCCTGTATTCGCGGATTTCCTCATTGAAGGCGGCGGCCACCGCCTCCATATCACCGACAGCTTCGTTGTGCAGCTCGATCCGCGCGAGCTGCTGTTCGGGGGTTTCGTCTTCCGCGGCGGCGGCGCTCTGCTCGTTGAGGCAGTCCAGGTATGCCTCGGTTTCAGCGACGTAGGCTTTGACGGCTTTCTGGCCCTCGACCATTGTTTCCAGGTCGGAGGAACCGCCGTCCGGCAGCTGTGGCACCGTGGGCCGGTCGCAATCGGCCAGGACCAGGTTGGTGGCGAGCAGAAAAAACAGCCCAGTAATCAGCTTCATGATGTTATCCCCAGTATTCTTATTAAGCGGGTATGTTGGCCTGTGCAGACTGCCAACGACATTAGCACCTCCGCCCTGGGCTTGCCAATCGGGCCGTATCTAGAGGTTCACCCAGCTGTTCAGCGAACGTAGCTGGAACTCGGTGCCATTAAAGTTAAGGACGATGGAGCCCTCGAGGATCTCCACCAGCCGCAGGCCGGGCTTCAGCTGCTGCCCCTCGCGGCGCTCCTGACCATTCAGCACCACGCTGCGCTCCGAGGCTTTAGAGGACCAGTTGTGCTGGGAATAGAAAATGCTGGGAATCTCGTCTTTCTGGGATTGCCGCAGCTCAGTAATGAACGGCGCCTCGTGCTGGATCACCAGTTCCGGGTCACGCTGGCGAGAATCCAGCTCGGCCTGGGCGGCCAGGGCCAGGGCATCGACATCATATGTGGGTGCACCGTTGGTAGCGGTGGAGGCT
>JANQGK010000312.1 GCA_028277365.1 Halieaceae bacterium
TCCAGCCGATCCTCTCGGCCGAGGAGATCTGGTGCCAGGGCTTCAGCGAGCCGGGTTCCGGTTCCGACCTCGCCAGCGTGCAGACCTTCGCCGAGCAGAAGGGCGACAAGTGGATCATCAACGGCCACAAGGTGTGGACCTCACTGGCCCACTTCGCCGAGTGGATGATCATCCTGCTGCGCACCGACAAGTCTCACAAGTACGAGGGGCTGTCCTATTTTGTGGTACCCATTCGCGAAGCGCTGGGCAAGGGCGTGACCGTGCGCCCGCTGATCAAGATGACCGGTGAAACCGGCTTCAACGAGGTGATCTTCGACAATCTGGAAGTGGACGACAGCTACCGCCTGGACGCGGTCGGCAAGGGGTGGCAGGTGGCCATGACCACGCTGGCCCACGAGCGCAACGCCGGCCAGCTTGTGACTCCGGCCGCCGGTGGCCGCGTGCAGCAGCGCGAGGGCGAAGAGCAGACCGCGTTCGGCGCCATGAGCCTGGTGGGTCTGGCGAAGTCCAGCACCCGCAACGGCAAGACCGCGGCAGACGACCCGGTCATCCGCGACCGCATTATGCAGGAAGTCATTCGCGAGGAGGGTTTCAAACAGTGCCGCCGCCGGGCACGGGTGCAGGGTCTGATCGACCACCCCATGCGCATCCCTCTGCAGCACAAGCTGCGCCAAAGCGAGATCATGCAGGACATGGCGCAGCTCGCCACCGACATCGAGGGCCCCGCCAGCTCTCTGTACATCGCCGACGATAATGCGCCAGCCAATGCGCGCTGGCCCTTGGGGTACATGAACTCCTTCGGCTTCACCATCGCAGCGGGCACCAGCGAGGTGCAGCGCAATATCCTTGGCGAGCGGGTTCTCGACCTGCCCAAGTCTAAGTAAGCGGGGGAATCGATATGTCTCAACCTCAAAACTTCGGCTTCGGTGAAGAAGAGACCATGCTGCGGGATTCCGCGGCTAAGTTTTTTGCAGACAACCTGCCCGTGGATCAGCTGCACGCTCTGGTGGCGGATGAATCCGACCCGCACCGGGGTCTTGCCCCCAAGTGGAAACCGGAGCTGTGGCAGCAGATGGTGGAGCTAGGCTGGACCATGCTTGCGGTGCCGGAAAGTGCCGGCGGCCTGGGCATGAGTTCCGTCGCCGTGGCGGCGCTGTGTGAAGAAGCCGGCCGCGCCGCGTTTCCTTCCCCGCTGCTGCCCACTATCAACAGCACCTACCTGTTAGCTGCCTGCGACACGGTAGCGGCCAACGCGGCCCTCGAAGCCATCGTTGGCGGCACTGCCGCCAGCCCGGCCCTGGTCAATGCCCAGGGTAGCTGGGAAGAGGGTGACTGTGACGTGAGCTTTGCCGACGGCAAGTTGAGCGGTACCGCCGCCTATGTGCAGGATGCACAGAAGGTCAGCCAGTTTCTGGTAAAGGCGAAGCACGGCTCCGGCATGGGCTTGTACTGGGTGGCCAGCGACGCTGCCGGTGTCAGCATCCACGCCGACGCCATTGTCGATCTGACCCGCGACCAGGCCCGTGTCAGCTTCGACGGTACTGAGGCGGTAGAGGTCAGCAGCGATGCTGCGGCGGCGCTGGCAAAAGCCATGCCCGCCGTCTGGACCATGGTGGCCGCGGACATGGTCGGCGCCGGTGAATGGGAGTTGCAGACCACTGCCGAATACGCCCGCACCCGCAAACAGTTCGAGCGTGAGATCGGCTTCTTCCAGGCGGTGAAACACCCGCTGGTGAATGCCATGATCGATATCGACCAGTCCCGTTCACTGGTCTACAACGCCGCCTGTGCCCTGGACCACGAACCCGAGAATGCTGCGAAGTTCGCCCACATGGCCAAAGCCTCGGCCAGCGACATGGCGGTCTTCGTATCGGGTCGCGCGGTGCAGTTCCACGGCGGCATCGGCTTCACCTGGGAGTGCTACGTACACCTTTACTTCAAGCGCCAGAACCACAACGCCACGCTGTGGGGCGACGGTGCCTGGCACAGGGCCCAACTGGCGGAGCTGTTGATGGGTGCGGCGGCCTAACGGCCGCCTAGTGCTCTTTGGGGGGAACCGGCTCGATATAGTAGTCGGCCAGCCAGCGATCGATGTCGACTTCGTCGATCTGCTCGGGTTCGAGAAACTCCTCGGCGTATTTGAGGTAGTCGCCGGAGCGCAGGAAAATGCGCATGACCTCGCCGTCGAGTTTGCCCTGCTTGACCATATTGCCGAGGATGCCCAGCGCCACTGACAGTTTCATCGGCCCTTTGTAGGGTCGGTCGGGCGCCACCAGTGCCTCGTAGATGTCTGCGATAGCGAGGATGCGTGACTGCATGGGCATGTCCTTGCCCTCGATGCCGTTCGGGTAGCCGGTGCCGTTCAGGTGTTCGTGATGAGCGCCGGCGTATAGCGGCAGGCGCTTCTGCTTGCGCGGGAACGGCAGGGCCATCAACCAGCGCCAGGAACGATCGGCGTGCAGGTTAATGGCGTCGCGCTCGGCCTGGTTGAGGGTGCCGCGGTTGATCAGCAGGTTTTCCTTTTCCCAGTCGTCCACCAGGGCACCGGGCTCGCTGGTTTCCTCCACGGATTTCACCATCGGGTAGCCGTGGTCCATTATCACCTTGGCCTTGAAGTGCTGTTGCACCGGCACTGTCGCCAGCTCCTCGATCAGGGCTACGGTGTCATCGCTGACAAACTCACCGCCGCGGTTGGCGGCAAACAGGGCGGCCAGCTTTTTCGACAGGGTCGCCTTTTCCGCCTGGAACTGCTGTTCGATCAGGTCCAGGGCGTTGTGGTCGGCGCCGTCTTTGACGGCCTTGAGCTGTTGCTCCAGGGCTTCTATGCGGGCGTCCTTGATGCGCGAGCTGAAGCGCTCGGCAATCAGTTCGAAGCGGTCCATCACGAACTGCAGCTTCACCTGCTTGGAAACAATGTGCTCGGGCGTGGTGATCTTGCCGATATCGTGCAGCCAGCCGGCCAAGCGCATCTCGGCCATGTCGTCCTCGTTGAAGCGCACGTCGGCGTACATGCCTTCGTCCCACCTGCTCAGCGATTCGGAGAGCGCCTCACCCAGCGCCGCCACCCGGCGAATGTGGTTGTAGGTATGCGGCGACTTTTCGCCCAGGCCCTCTGCCAGCACGGTAACGAAGGAGTTGAACAGCACGGCCTGTTCATCGATCAGCCGCTGAGTGGTGATGGAGGCGGCCGCCGGGAAAGAGATGGATTGCACCAGCTCGATGTCTTCCCGGGTGAAGGCGCTGATCTGGTTTTCCTCGCCGCGCCGGTTGATTAGCTGCAGCACGCCGATGATGTTGCTCTCGTGATCCTCGAGCGGGATCACCAGCATTGACTGGGAACGGTAGTTGTTGGCCTCGTCGTAGGCGCGGGTGCCGTCGAAGGAAAAGCCCTCGGCGTCGTAGACATCTTCGAAGTTCAGCAGCTCGCGTTTGTTGGCGCAGTAGGCCGACACGTTGCCATCGTTGGGCTCGCCATCCACTTCCAGCGGCACCGGCGGCATCATGTCGATGTCGTGGCCTTTCAGGAAGGTGTTCATGGTCTCGTTCTGCAAGGCCACGAAGCGCAGTTCCCGGCTGGCCACGCGGGCCGGATCGATCGGGTCGTTGGCGAATTCTTCGTGCAGCATGTAAATAGTGCCGCCGTCGGCGTTGGTGAGCTTGCGCGCCGTGTTGAGGGTGATCTCCAGGATGTTGGCTACATCGCGCTCGCGGGTGAACGACACGCCGGCCCGGGTCACCAGGTCCAGCTTGCGCCGGTTCTCCAGGGTCGCTAGCTGTTCCACAGAGAGTAGATCGCGAAAGTGGTCGATGCCGCCCTCCTGGTGAAGGATGTCGTCGACGAAGGCCTGCAAATCAGACGACAGGATTTCCGTCAGGTCCGGCCTGGGTTCGTTGGTGGTTTCGCTCATGGTTTATTGCCTGCCCCGGCACACTGCATAGACGTTTTCGAAGTGTAGCATCTGTGATCAAAATCCCAGCTTGTCAAAATAAATCCCACCCATTGTGCACCAATTGCGCCGGGCCGCGTTATGGCTCGTTAAACTAACCGAAATTGGTGGCGGAGGCGTTCATGGTTCGAAAGCTCTTGCTAGCGAGTTTTGCTTGCCTGCTGACGGCCTGTGAACAGGTGTCGGTACACGGGCCGGTGGGCGGCGCCACCATTACTGTGACCGATCTCCGCAGCGGTGAGGTTATCCTGAGCGGCGAGCTCAGCAAGGATATCGAAGCTGTAGAGGACGATCCCAACTTCATCGCGATTGACGACCTTGCCTACCTGCGGACGCTGGGGCAGTTCCAGCTGTTTGACCTTCCGGTTGACCCGTCCCGGTGGTACCTGGTCAGCCTTGACGGCGGCGTCGACTACGACGCCGATAGCGACGAGCTGGTCGATACTTCACCCACAGCGGTGCTGGGCCCGGTCCGCGGTCTGCTGACGGGTGCACAGATCAAGGCCACCGCCCACCTGTTCGGCCCGCTCAGCGAGGCGGCCTGGCAGTGGGTGCGCGAACACTACCCGGTGATGGATAACCAGGAACTGAGGGCGGCGCTCGATGAATTCGCCGCCAGCCTGGTGCTGGACGTGTGGCAGCCGGAACTTGGGGTCGTTGACTATGCCGATCTGCTGGCCTTCAACCCGCTGTACCACGACACCAGCCTGTACAAAGGTTCGCTGCCTGCGCTGGAGGCTATGGAAGACGCTATCGCCCTGGGAGCCGGCGATGCGGAGCGCCTGGCCATTGCCAACGACATGACCAGCCTGGCGGTGCCCGTCGGTGCTGCGGACACCTGGTTCCGCGAGTCG
>JANQGK010000049.1 GCA_028277365.1 Halieaceae bacterium
ACCTGGTGGGTGGTGCCGATTCTGCGTGAACGCTTCCCGGCGGTGCACTTCCAGGCCAGTGCCGCCCTGGTGGAGCAGGAGGGCTACATCACCAGCGCCGGCCCGCTGTCCTGGGTGGGCCAGATCATTCACCTTATCGGCCGCTTCCACGGCACGGAAATCAGCCGGCTGTGCGCCAAGGTGGCCGTGGTCGAGCCGGGGCGGCCCAGCAGCGCGATCTTTGTGGTGCCCGGTTTCACGGACTCCGACGACCCGCTGATACGGCAGGTGCAGGAGGTGATTGCCGAGGATATTGCGGCAGGTGTGAGCGTTGCCTCGCTGGCCCGGCGCCTCAACCTGAGCGAACGCACCCTGCACCGTCGGGTGAAAGAAAGAACCGGCCGCTCACCGCGCCAGTTGATTGCGGACACCCGGATCGAGATCGCCCGCACCCTGCTGGAAACCACCGACGAGCCAGTGGCCGGAGTCAGCGAGGCGGTGGGCTTCGCCGACGATTCCAGCTTCCGCAGCGCGTTCACCCGCGCCGTGGGCGTCACCCCCGCCAACTACCGCGCGCGCATGAACCCGTCGGGTGCGGCCGGCGGCGCGAGAACAATTCCGTCGAACAAAATGTCGTAGCGCCAGGAAAAAGCTAGTCGGGCACGTACTCCAGAATGTCGCCCGGCTGGCAGTCCAGCACCTCACAGATGCGCTCCAACGTCGAGAACCGCACGCCTTTCACCTTGCTGTTGCGCAGCAGCGACAGGTTCTGCTCGGTGATGCCCACGGCAGCCGCCAGCTCTTTACCGCGGATTTTACGCTTCGCCAGCATGACGTCGAGGTGAATAACGATGGGCATGGCCGGGAGTCTATACGAACTGCTTGTTTTCGTTCTCTAGCTCACTGCCTCTCACCAGCAGATCGCAAATCACCCACAGGATCATCGCCAGAATAACCGTCTGGACCTCACCGCTACCGAAAGAGATCGAGAGCATCTTCTGGCCCGGCGGGTGATTCCAGGACAGCAATACGCTGGCCAGTGCGGTGTGGAGCGGTTTGGTAAACGCCTGCACAAACAACAGTATTGAGAACAGGCGCAGATCTCGGCTGTTGGACCGGTTGAAGAACTCTCCGCCGGCGAAGTTCAGGAAGGCACGCCTAAGGAAGAAGAGCCCCCACACACCGACCCCCACGTGTAGCGTCGTCAGCACCCACAAACCCAGCCACTGGCCGTGGCTGACAGTCTCCCATTGAATGGGCAAGGGCAGTTGCCGCATGGCCAGGGCGGCAAAGCTATCGATAGACAGGCCAAAGTAGATAGCCGCCACCGGCGCAACCACAAGCACGGCCAGACAACTCCAGGTAACCAGCAAACAGAACAAGCGGTGCATAACAGGCCTCTTGATATGATTGATTTACAGCAATATATTATTGTTTTATTTTAATTTGTAAAGTCACTGGAGAATATTCATGAGAAAACATCTTGTCACACTCGCCCTGCTGGGTCTGGGTACGATACGGTCGGCCGGCGTGGCCGCGCTGACCACCGACGAGTTCTTCGCCATCTGCGCGTCGGCACCGGTGGCCTGCAATGAGCACCCGATACTGCAGGCATACGTGGGCGGTGCACTGGATCTGCTGGCCACGCTCGACGAGCAGACTAACTACCTGGGCACCATCTACTGCAAGGATCCCAAGGACCTTTTCGACGTCGCGGACATCATGCGCTTCATGGAATCGCACCGCGAAGACTACGCCGGACAGAACGCGATGCTGCTGGTGGTGCGCTACTTCGAACGCGAAGGCGGCTGCCGGGTTGAGCCGTAGGCTTGGCCACAGCCTTCGCGGACATCCCGGCTACCCGGCATAACTGCAACGTGCTCGCTGTAAGCGCCAACCGCGGCCTGCCGACGGCCTCAGTTGGAGG
>JANQGK010000075.1 GCA_028277365.1 Halieaceae bacterium
CCGCCGTGTTCACCACCAGCCAGTCGCGCTTCGGGTTGCGGCGGGCCAACACCGCGCCACCCAGGGGCCCGGTAGCGCCCACCAGCATCCCAACACCGGTCTGGTAGAAGCCCAGCAATAATAGCGGCACATTGCCAGCCCCGCTGATCCCCGGCAGGGGCAGCCAGGTGACCACCAGGATGAACACACCGATTAGCGCCGGCAGCCAGTCGAGACGCAGCTGCGAAAAGACGAACGCGCCCGCCGCAGCGCCCAGCGCCCCACCCACCGCAAAGGGCAGCAACAGGCTGCGATCGATATGGCGCCAACCAAACAGGGCCCGTGAGCCGTTACTGGCGAGTTGGGTGGCGGCGTGCAGCGGCAGGATGGCCGCCGTCGGCACCAGGCCCGGCATCAGGGTGATCAACGGCACGCCGCCGCCCATGCCGAATACTCCGGCCAGGGTGGAGGTCAGCAGGGCAATGGGGACGAGCCAGAATTCGCTCAAACGCCCGCCTCGTCCGCCTCGACGATTTCCGGTTCCGCCCGCCCGGCTTCCATCCAGGCTGCCACGTCCGCATCGGATAACACGGTACCCATATAGGCCAACACCGGCTCAGGCAGCTCCACCTGGTAGTTGCTGAAACGGATCGCCACCGGGGCGTACATGGCATCCGCCAACGAGAACTCCCCGTACAGCCAGGGCCCGCCATACCTGGCGAGGCAGGTGGTCCACAGACTGCAGATACGATCGATGTCAGCCTCCAGCCCCGCGTCGATAGGCACCCGGCGCTGCTCCGCCCGGCAATTCATGGGCATGCGGGCACGCAACTCACTGAAACCCGCATGCATCTCCGCCATCACCGCCCGAGCCTGGGCGCGCAGCTCGGGGTCTCCCGGCAGCAACCGCCCGGCGGCCCAGCGCTCGTTGGCATATTCGCCGATGGCGAGCGAATCCCACACCACCAGCTCACCATCGCGCAGCACCGGCACCCGCCCGGTGGGCGACAGGCTGCGGATGCGCTCGGCAAACTCGTCGGTATCCAGCGGCAGCCACTCCTCCTCAAAATCCACCCCGGCCTTGCGCAGGGCCAGCCAGCCGCGCAGCGACCAGGACGAGTAGTTCTTGTTGCCAATCACCAGGACAGGTTTGCTCATTAGTGCCGCTCCTCCACATCTATCAACGGCAAGCTCACGAACTGCCACTCGCCGGGGGCGCATAGCATACACCGTGGAACTCTCTCGCGTGAGCCGTCCGCAGTGCCGCTGGTACTGGAGGTTTGCTCGCACTGAAGCCGCACGTCCGATGCCTTGGGGTCTTTCCGGGACGCGCTAAAAGCATGACATCCCTGTCTCGCTCGACTGCGGCCGTCCCTGGCCGCAGACGGTCCCGGAAAGGCCCCAACGCACCGCACGCGCTCCTGATGTGCAAAACCCGCCACCAGAGCCAAAGTTCTTGCCCCGGAGCCATCGGCGTGGAATCCCGCGCTGTCCGAGGGCGTGAATTGGGCCTGCCCTTTCCCCGGACCGTCGACGGCGATGGATGGCCGTCGCCGAGCGAGACAGGGACGTCATGCTTTTAGCGCGTCCGGGGAAAGGGCAGGCCCAGTTTACGCCCGCCTACGGAGCACGATTACGGGATCGACAGGCGCAGCCAGACAGGCACGGGAGAGCCTGCGAAGAACAAACTCAGCCGTGGGCGAGGAAATCGAGGGTGAGGCGGTTGAACATGGCTTCGTGTTCGACCATGACCCAGTGGCCGCACTCGGAGACCAGTACCAGGCGCAGTTGCCGGCAGTGTTTCGTGAAGTTGTCGATACCGCTAGCCGGCATCATGCGTTCGTTGAGGCCCCAGAAGCCCAGCACCGGGCAATCGAGCTCCGTCAGGCGTTCACCGAGTTCTGGGATTTGCATCGATGACATGACCTGGCCGTTCATGAGCTGCATGATCTGCATGCGCTCAGACACCAGTTCGTCGGTCGCGTAGCGCGGGTCGTGCATCAGCCCGAAGGCAAACAGCTCCTTCATGACCTCATGGGTGACCGGCTCGCCGGAGCCGTACACCTGGAACATCTTCTGCATGCCGGGCATCTGGCCGTACTCGTCCATGCTGCTCAAACCGCCAGGCGCCATCAGGACCAGCTTTTCCACCAGTGCCGGCCGCGCCAGGGCGAGGCCGATGGCAATGGCACCACCCAGGGAATTGCCTACCACCGCGCAGCGCTCCACGCCGATGGCGTCCAGCGTCTGGGCCGCACATTCCACGAAGAAGTCGAGGGTGTAGGTTTCGTTCTCGGGCTTGTCGGAAAAACCGAAGCCGACGATGTCGAGCACGATGCAGCGGTAACCGCGCGCCGCTATTTTCGCGTAATTCCCCTTGAAGTTGCTGTGGCCGCTGGCGCCGGGGCCGGAGCCGTGCAGCCACACCACCACCGGCCCCTCACCGCAGTCGATATAGTGCACGCGGTGGCCGTTGGCGCAGACCGCGTAGCGGTGCTCCGGCAACACGCCCTTGAGCTGCGGCTCGCCCCGCACCCAGGGCATAGTTCCAGCGCCCAAGTTCAGAGGCCGAGGTCGGCGTTATCTTCGCCCAGCAGCACGCCGCCCATGTTGACGGCGAAAGGTGTCGAGTGGTTGGCCACGTGTGCCTGGCTGGCGAGGATATCCAGGTGGTTGGAAAGCACATCGCTGCCGTTACGGATGCCCGAAGAGCCTACTGCCTTGAGCATGCGGCCGGACAGGTCCACACAGCGGTCGGCGACGATAGCCGAGTCGTAGCGGTAACGCACCCGGTCTTCGATGGGAATGGGCTCACCCTCACGGGTGCACTCCATCATCTGATCAAAGTTGCGGTACATCACCAACTTCATCTGCTCCAGTTCCGAGCGCACCTCGGCTGCGAGACGACGCGCGAAGGGGTCGTCGCGCATCGGCACCGGGCCGGCGACGCGGGTTTTCGCCACTGCCTGGTAGGCCTCCAACTGGCCTTCCAGGGCACCGAGGGAGGCGGTGCAGACAGCGCGCACGAACACCTGCATAAACGGCATGCGGTACAGCGGCGCACTGTTGACCGTATTGCCGGGGTTGTCGCAGTTGAAGCCGTCTACCACCTTGTGGGTGCGGTACTCGGGAACGAATACGTCTTCCATCACCACGTCGTGGCTGCCGGTACCCTGCAGGCCGACCACGTCCCAGTTATCAACGATCTGGTAGTCCTCGACGGGCACCAGGAAGGTGCGGTAGTTCTTCATGTCGAAAGGGGCATCCTCGGTGGGCACCACGGCACCCACAAACACCCACTTGCAGTGTTCACAGCCGCTGGAGAAGCTCCAGCGTCCGCTGAGACGGAAACCGCCCTCAACCGGGGTCACCTTGCCAACCGGCGCGTAGGAGGAGGAAATCAGCACTTCAGGGTCTTGGCCCCAAACGTCCTCGGCGGCGCGCTCATCAAACAGCGCAATCTGCCAGTTGTGCACCCCCACCACACCCAGCACCCAGGC
Source organism: Halieaceae bacterium (assembly GCA_028277365.1). Lineage (GTDB taxonomy): Bacteria > Pseudomonadota > Gammaproteobacteria > Pseudomonadales > Halieaceae > JANQIO01. The sequence goes on from JANQGK010000075.1 coordinate 3,480, forward strand.
GCTGGACATGCAGACCTTGGCAATCTCCAGGCCCACGGCGTAAAACACTTGCGGGTCCATGGCGTAGCCACCGTACTGTTCCGGCTGCAGGATCTTGAAGAAGCCGGCATCGTGAAAGTCGCGGATGGTTTCATCCGGTACCCGGCGTTCGCGCTTGCACTGATCTTTGCGCTCCAGCAGCACCGGCTTGAGCTCGCGGGCCGCCGCCAGCAGGGCTTCCGCCCGAGGTGAACCCATGCTGTAGGGGCTGGCCGCCCCGAGCTTGGCTTGTGCGGTCATGTTTTTAATCTCCACCAACAAGTTGCTGGCCATCATTACACCGGCGCCGCGGCCAGGGCGCATCACTCGTTTGGGCTATATTACTTTTTACTATTAATTTCAGTAACTTAAATTGTTCTTATAAAGTGCTTTGCCAGTATTGGCGCCACCTTTATTCGACCACAGCGTCCCCGAAACAGGTGGGCTCTCCGAAGAATGGCCGGTGTGACGGCGGCTGGCGACCACCTGCCTCCCGCACCCCGTAGTGCTCCGCCAGTTCGGCGCCGATCATGACCTGGCCGGATTTCTCCAACAGCAGCGGGTCGCGCGCCAGGGCATCGATGATACGGCCGGTGAACTCCGGGGTTTCCGCGGTGGCAGCCAGCTCGCTGTAAAGCTCAGGCTGGGCAGCGAACACCGCCCGGGTGCGCTCGGTGAGCAGCAGCCCCATCCACAGAGAAACGACCGCCACATGATGGGGCCTGAAGTCATGGGCCATATCGTGGGCCATCTTGTCGACGGCCGCCTTACCGGCGCCGTAGGCGGGGCCGTGCATATAGATGCGCCCGCCGAAGGAAGACGTGTTGACGATCAGGCCGGCGCCGGCAGCCAGCAATAGTGGCGCTGCATGCCAGCTCGCCACGTAGTGGGAGCGCAGGCCGACGTCGAACAGGCAGGTCTGCTCCAGGGGTTTTTCCCAGAACGGACCGCTGTCGGTAATAGAAGCCGGTAGCGCGGTGGCATTGTTGACCAGGATGTCCAGCCTGCCCTGCTCCTCGCGTACCTGCTCGAACAGCTCCGCCACCTGGCTGTCGTTGCCGTGGTCGCAGAGCACAGGGATGCCCCGCCCGCCGGCGGCAGTCCCTGCCTCTGCAGTGGCCGACACACTGCCCGGCAAAGGCGCCTCCCCCTCCTGGCGGGTGCGGCCGGTGACATAGACCGTTGCCCCGGTAGCACCCAGGGCACAGGCAATGCCCTTGCCAGCGCCGCGGCTGGCCCCAGTCACCACGACTACCCTGTCATTCACCAATCCCACGGCATTCCCCTCCCGGCGTGAATTGGTCTAGTATCCTCACTCGCTGCGCCGGCGGGAAGCCCCGCCCGGCAGTGTCCCGCCACTGGTTTGGATTTCTGCATGGTCAAGGTCCTGGTGCTGTCCCCACACGCCGAGCGCTACCGCGAGCTGATCGAGCGCGAGGGTCTGCCGGGGGCGCAGCTCAGCTATGCTTGCGAGCTCGCCACCGCCCTGCCGCTCGCCGCTGACTGCGAGGTGCTGTTCGGTGCACCCGACCTGCTGGCCGCCATCCTGCCCGATTGCCCGGCCCTGCAATGGGCGCAGTCGAGCTGGGCCGGTATCACCCCGCTGCTGGAGGCCGGGCGCCGCGACTACCGGCTCACCGGGGTCAAAGACATCTTCGGCGCGCCGATGACGGAGTTTGTGCTGGGCTGGTTGCTGGCGCTGGAACGTAATATTCCGCGACGCTTCGCGGCGATCCACTGGGATGACAGCCGCGATGGCCATGTGGCCGGCAAAACGATCGGCATAATGGGCACCGGCTCGATTGGCGCGCACCTGGCACAGCACTGCCAACGGCTGGGTCTGACTACTCGCGGCCTGAATTCAAACGGTCGGGCCGTCGAAGGCTTTGACCAATCCTGGGCCACCGACGATCGCTTGGCGTTTGCACAGGACCTCGACTACCTGGTGGCCCTGCTGCCCCACACCCCGGGCACCGACGGCCTGGTGGACACCGCCCTGCTGAACGCCCTCGCAGCAGGCGCCATCTTTATCAACGGTGGGCGCGGCAACGCGGTGGACATGCGGGCGCTATTGGCGGCCCTGGCGAGCGGCCGACTGCGTCATGCGGTGCTGGACGTTCTGCCCGAGGAACCGCTGGCAGACGGCGACCCGCTGTGGTCGGTGGAAGGACTCTCCATCACCAGCCACACCGCAGCGCCGACCCCGGGCCAGAGGATCGTCGAGGTATTCACCGGGAACTTCCGGCGCTACCTGGCGGGCGAGACACTCCACCACGAGATTGATTTCGAACGCGGCTATTAAGTCGCACGAGTCCGGACGCAGCGTTAAAGGCCGGGTTCTTCCGCCTGCTCGCCCGCTGCAAAGGTGGTATACACAAACACCGGTATATCGAGGTTGCCCAGGCGCTGTTCCACCAGTGGTTGCACCTCGGACCAGTCCAGCCCGCCCACCCCGGTAGCCAGCCGCGGCAGCGCCAGAGAGGTGAAGCCCTCCTTATCAACCATCTTGGCCAGGGCGCGCAGCGAATCGTTGACCGCCTTAGTGGTTGCCTTGCCGGGCCGGCTGCCATGGCCGTGGCCGCCCTCCTGGGTCAGCAAGTTGACGATGCGTACGTTGCCGACACCGCCCCACATCCAGGCCTCACCGGGCTTGGGGTGGTTGAGATGACACCAGTGGTGGAAATCCTTGTGCATGGACGGATAGCGTTCGTGCAGCGACAGGGCCAGGCCCTGGTTCATCGGATCGTTGGCGGCCACGCCGTGGGCCACGGCATGGGCTTTACTCAGCAGGATATCGCCCCGGACTTCATGCAACATGACTGGTCTCCCTGTGCAGTCTCTGACAGGGCTATGGTAGGAAATTCAGCGCACCGGGTTTTTGATCCAGAACAGACAGCGGGCATACCGCCAGCGCCTGCGGCTCCCCCCGGCAGGGGTGGGAACCTGTCACCAGAGCTTGAAGATGACGGTGCCAATAAAGGTACCCAGCGCATAGCCCAGGACCCCCACCAGCACACCCGGTGTTACCAGGCTGTTCCAGCCACGGGTGGCTGCCAGGGCCGGTGCGGTGGTGGCACCGAGAATGGCCGCGTTGGAGGCCGTGATCAGCTCAGGCAGGCTCAGCCGCAGCAGGCTGCCGAGGCTGAAGGTCACCAGGGCGTGTACACAAAGCAGCACCAACACCAGCACGGTCAACAGTGGTGCGACCTCGATCATGGCCACCACGTCGGCGCCGGCGGCGATCGCTGCAAAAAACAGGAAGGAGAAGCCGACCCCCAGTTCGAAGCTGCCCGCCAGCCGGTCGGCGAGGTTGGGGACCGCCGTGGCCAGCACCAGGGTCACCAGGGTAATGGCGACGTACCGCCAGTCGGGGAGATCGAGCCAGGCCACCAGCGCATCGCTGCCGGCCACGATGACCGTCGCCGCCGCCAGGCCCAGGGTGAGTGACATGGCCGAGGGTGACGAGCTGTGCGAGCTGCCGACCATTTCGCTGTGGTCCTGCTGCGGGTAGCGCGAGACCAGCCAGCGCCAGCCCGGCAGCAGTGCCAGGAAACCGAGGTAAACCGCACTGAACAGATTATCGGCGGCGGTGGCGGCGGAGAAGAAAGATGCATCCCGCGACAAACCGGTGATTTCTCCCAGCGCGGCGTAGTTGACCGAGCCGCCGATATAGGTCGAGGCGAACAGGCCGGCAATGGCCGCCTCCCGGGATTCTTCGGCGATGCCCGCGTTGCTGGCCAGGCCACCGAGGTCCAGGAACAGCGCCGCCACCACCACCCCGGCCACGGTGCCGGTGGTGGCGAGCAGGAAGGCCAGCGTGGTGCGACCGGTTTCAAACAGCAGGCGCTTGAGATCAGCCTGGAACAGGAACAGCGGAATGAGCACCGGCACCACGTAGGTGAATACAAAACCATAGGCCGGCGCGCTGTGGGGAATGAGGTTCAGGTTGGATGCCAATATAGCCCCGAGAATGGCGATGACCGCCCCGGTCAGGTGCGCCCCTACCCGGGTACGCTCGGCGAGAAAGCCAATGCCGGCAATGGCAAACAGAGCCGCCATCACGGCCATGTGATTGTCAGAGGGGATCAGCGACATGCGGGGCTCCGGCAAAAAGCCGCCACTGTAAAGCATTTGTCAGGCGCCCCCAAGCCGCGGCGGGGCTATACTTAGCGATACGCGCTCTCACCAGGTGTGAGAGCCAGCCCGGCGGCGTGCGACCGCCTGGCATGGATGCCGGCCTCTGTCTGCCCGCGGGCACTGCAGGCGACCGCGGTCGCCGGGAGGCAACCATGTCTACGCACAGCCATAAACTCCATCACGGCTTTCCTTTCCTTATTCATCACGTGCCGCCCTCGCGCCCGCTGGTCTGGCTGGGCATGGCCTGGCAGGACCTGCGGGCACAACCGCTGCCGAGCCTTGCATACGGCGTACTGGTGTCGACCCTGGGCGCCATCGTACTGCTGTTCAACAATCACCCCTTCATGCTGGCAGGCTGCCTCACCGGTTTCCTGCTGGTGGGCCCGGTGATGACCACCGGCCTGTGTGAGCTGTCACGGCGCCGGGAGCGCGGCGAATCGGCAAATTTTGAGCAATCGCTGCAGGTGCTGCGACACCACCGGGCAGGGTTGCTGGGCTTTGCCAACCGGCTGGTGGCCCTGGGCGTGGTCTGGATGCTGCTGTCGGCGGTGTTACTGCAGTCTGCCCTGGGCAGCATTGGGCCGGCGCTCAGCGAAACGGTGTGGGGAGGCGCATGGCAGGCGCTGGAGGCAGGCCACCTGCTGCTTTACCTGGGCACCTGGGGCCTGCTATCGGCAGTGGTCTTCGGCATCTCGGTAGTCTCAGTGCCGATGATTCTCGACCAGGACTGTGAGGCCGGCGCGGCCATTCGTGCCAGCCTGAAGGTGGTCGGCAGGGACCTGCCCGCCATGCTGGTATGGGCGGCCCTGATCCTGGCGCTGGTGGCCGCAGGCTTTGCCACCGCCCTGGCCGGCATGGTGGTGGTATTCCCTCTGCTGGGTCACGCCACCTGGCACGCCTACCGGGAGCTCGTGCACTAGGCGACCAGCAGCTGCTCCGCCTTGACGTGGTCGAGGGTGGCATCCAGCGCAAGTCCCAGCTTGTCGACCAGCTCGTCCACCTGTTCGCGAGTCAGGATCAGCGGCGGGCACAGGGCAATGGCATTGCCGGACATGGCTCGCACCAGCAGGCCATTGTCCTGGCAGCGCTGCTGGCAGAAGCCGCCCACCGCGTTGCCGTCGAAGGGCTGCCGGGTATCGCGGTTGGCCACCAGTTCGAGGGCGGCAATCATGCCCATACCGCGCACCTCTCCCACCAGCGGGTGGTCGGCAAACTGGCGCAGCCGTTCCTGCAGGTAGCCGCCCACCTCAGCGGCGTGGTCGAACAGGCGCTCGCGCTGGTAGATGTCGATCACCTTTGAGGCTACGGCACAGGCCACCGGGTGGCCGCTGTAGGTGTAGCCGTGGCCAAATACCCCGACCTCGGCGCTGGGCTCAACCAGAGCATCATAAAAGTCGCCGCTGACGACCGCGGCGCTGACCGGCATGTAGGCCGAGGAGAGCGCCTTGGCCAGGGTCACCAGCTGGGGCCGGATGTTGAGGCTGTCCGCGCCGAACGGCGCGCCGGTACGCCCGAAGCCGCAGATGACTTCGTCGTCCCACATTAGAATGTCGTACTTTGCCAGCACCGCCTGGATCTTTTCAAAATAGCCTGCCGGCGGCACCACCACCCCACCGGCACCGTTGATGGGCTCGGCGATGAAGGCGGCAATGGTCTCCGGCCCCTCGGCCAGGATCAGAGCTTCGAGCTCCTCAGCGCGACGGGTGGCGAACTCCTCTTCGCTCTCTCCCGGCAGGCCGTCGCGATAGAAATGCGGCGCGCCCGTGCGCAGCACGCCCAACGCTTCGAAGGGCAGGCTGAAATGGGTGTGGTTGGCAGGCAGGCCGGTGAGGCAGGCGGCGGCCACCGTGACGCCGTGATAGCCCCGCTCGCGGGCAATGATCTTGTAGCGCTCGGGGCGCCCGATGGCGTTGTTGTAGTAGCGCAGCAGTTTGACCAGGCTGTCGTTGGCGTCGGAACCGGAGTTGCCGAAGAACACCTGGGCATTGGGAACCGGCACCATCGCCGACAGCTTGTCGGCCAGCTCCATGGCCGCCGGATGGGTCTTGCCCCCGAACATGTGACTGTAAGCCAGGGTGCGCATTTGCCGCGCGGCGGTCTCTACCACCTCCTCGTTGCCATAGCCCAGTGCCGTGCACCACAGGCCGGCCATGCCCTCGAGATACTGCTTGCCGGCATTGTCGTAAACGTAAACCCCCTCGCCCCGCTCGATGACCAGTTGCTCCGTGGCCTTGAGGTTGGTGGTGGGATAGATCACATGGCTCATCTCGCTTGCTCCCGTCGAGCGCGACCCCGCCAGGGGTGCGCAGGAATTGTTGTAGATCTGTGGATGCTGACGCCAAACACGCCCGCCCTACAATCCCTACTTTTCATTACTTTCCTGCCTTATTTCTCTGCGTTGCTCCCCTGCAGTTCATCCGCCGCTGACTGCAGCGTGGCCAGCAGCGCATCCAACACTTCCCGCTGCTCCGGCGCCAGCTCCGCCACCAGCGCCGCCTCGCAGTCTCGGGCCATGGGTACGATGCGGGCATACACCGAGCGGCCCTCGACACTGAGCGACAGCCGGCTCAGCCGCCGGTCCTGCTCGTCGGTGGTCCGGTCTATCATGCCCCGCTCTACCAGCCGTGCCACACTGCGACTCACTGCCACTTTGTCCATGCGGGTGCGGGTGACCAGGTCCTGGGCGGAACTGCCGGGAAACCGTGCCAGCACCGCCAGCACTCGCCAGTCCGGAATGCTCAGGCCGAAGCGGCCGCGGTATAACGCAGCGATGGCGTTGCTCACCGTGTTGGTCAGTCGAGACAATCGGTAAGGCAGAAAATGTTCGAGATCGATGGCGTCTTGCCCTGCATCCGCCGGGCGCTGTGCTTTCGCGGTCACGTGATTGAAGTCCTGGTGGCGAGGCTATAGTTTCATTTGCAACCATCTGGAATGCAAGCCGTCGCACAGGCATCCCGGGCATGTATACTCCGGAGCCGTTATGCCAAGGATTGCTCGCAAAACTCCGCTCTTCTCTACGCTGTGCACTGTGCTGGCACTTAGCTGCTTCCCAGCGGCCGCAGGCCCGGCGGAGCAGCGCGCGGTGTTCGATGCCGGTTCACCCCAGCTGCTGCAGGCTGTGGGTAAGCTCACCGTACCGGGCCACGACCGTGTCGACGGGCGCCGCCGCAGCCGCGAGGAAAACTGCACAGCCAGCCTGGTGGCGCCCAGCACCATTCTCACTGCCTGGCACTGCCTGGAGTACTACAGCGACCTGAGCCGCGACCCGCAATTCAGCCTGCCGGCAGTGATGGGCGAGGTCAGCGTGGCAGCCACCCGGCTCGCCGACGGCGGCGGCATGGACGCGGACTGGGCCCTGATGCGGCTGGCGCGACCTATCCGGCAGGTAAACCCCTTGCCGGTCGCCGCGCCCCCTGCCGCGTCTGACGCCAGACTGCTGATCGCAGGCTATGCCCGCGACAGCGGACTCGGCGCCGGTGGTCAGCGGCTGACCTGGCAATCCGACTGCCGGGTCGAGGATCGCGAGGCCAGCCGCGTGGGTATGGACTGCGTCACCTACAAAGGCGCCTCCGGCGGCCCGGTGCTGGTGGATGGCCGGGTGGTGGGTGTGATATCCGCGGGAGACGGTCAGCGGCGCACCTATTTCGCGCCTTTCAGTGCCGGCACGCGCTTTTTCAGTCTTTACCGGCTACACGCCCGCTAACACCGTCACGCCCGCTAACACCGTCACGCGCGCTAACACCGTCACGCGCGCTAGTGCTATCGTCCCGGCGGGCGGCCAGCGCCTGCTCCACTTCGGTGACCGCCCGGTCCACCGTGTAGTGGTCCACCTCGCTGTACTCATCGAACAGGTTGATCAACCGGTCCGAGCGGCGCCCCAGCCCCATCAGTCTCACGTAAAGGCTGTTCTCCAGGGTGGGCTGGCGTATCGCATCGAGCACGAACACACCGATGCTCAGGGGGCTGAGTGCAAGATCACGCAGCGCGTCCAGCGCCAGCTTGAGCTGGAACACCAGCAGGTGGCGTAGCGCCCGACCAGTCGACAGGGGCCTGGCCTCCTTGGGTTGCGGCTTGAACATATCCCTACCTCCGGTGTTCTGATTTTCACTGCGCCGTGGTTATAATTGCGCGCGACGTATTTTGGGTGGGCGTACCGCCAGTATCGCGCAGGCACGCTCGTTGGCGGGAATACCTCAATGTTATTGCTGTAAAAAATTACCACTTATTACAGCGGGAAATTGGCTATTCTCGACGCCTGAGACTTCCAATAAAAACAAGCTGCAACAATAACTTAAATACCCTTGTCACTCACGGTAGGACCTAGACATGTCAAAACAGAAAAACACCCCCAACGCGATGCGCCCGCTTGTCATCGCAGTAGCCCTGGCCAGCGGCGCACTCATGAGTGCACCGAGCCTGGCACAGGAACCTCAGCGCCGTGGCGGCTCTGCTGCTCTACTGGAAGAAGTCGTCGTGACCGCGCGTAAGCGCGAAGAAGGTGCCCAGGAGGTACCCCTGTCAGTCAGCGCCTTCAACTCCGACCAGATCAACGCCCTCAAGGTGCGCGATATCAATGACCTGAGCGTTGGCATGCCCAATGTGTCACTGGAAGATATCGGTACCTCTCGCGGCACCGCTAACTTTTCCATTCGCGGTCTGGGCGTCAACAGCTCCATCCCGTCGATCGACCCGACTGTCGGCGTGTTCGTAAATGGCGTATACCTCGGCACCAATAACGGCGTGATTTTCGATACCTTCGACCTGGAGAGTATCGAAGTCCTGCGCGGCCCTCAGGGCACCCTGTTCGGCCGCAACGTGACCGGCGGTGCAGTGCTGCTCAACACCAAAAAGCCCGGCGACGAGCTTGAGGCCAATTTCCGTACCGCGGTGGAAACCGGCGATATCGGCGGCATCAACACCTACGTAATGGGCGGCATTGGCGGCCCCGTTACCGACGACCTCGGCGCCCGCCTGGTACTGTATTACAACGACGACGAAGGCCAGCTGGAAAACGACTTCACGGGCGAAGACGTACTCGGCATCGAGCAGATAATGGCTCGCGGTACCGTCACCTGGTCACCGGCCGATCGCACCGACTTCACCTTCACCTATGAATACCTCGATACCGACGGCGACGGCCCGGCCGCCCAATCCCACACCAACGGCGACGGCGTGCCCGGCACCCCGATCAATAACGACCGCGACGAGTTCGATCTGTCGATTGATGAGGTGGGTTACCAGGAAACCGAGACCAACTTCTTTATCGCCCAGCTCGACCAGGGCGTGGACTTTGGCGACGGTACCGTTACCGCGATTCTGGGCTACCGGGAGTACGAAGCCGAGTCTCGCGGCGATATCGACGCTCAGCCCGCGTGGCTGTTCCATTCAGACGCCTGGCTGAAAACCGAACAGACCAGCTTTGAGTTGCGCTACAACGGCCTGTTTGCCGATGCCGCCAACGTCACTGCCGGCGTGTTCTACTTCCAGAACGACATGGACTACCACGAGCGCCGCAACCTCGCGGGCGTGCTGACCGGCAACACCGGTCCGGGGGTTCGTCAGGACGGTGGCGGTATTCACGACACCGAGGCTTTCACCGTGTTTGCCCAGGTGGACTACGACCTGGACGAAAACTGGACCCTGACTGCGGGTGTCAACTACAGCTCCGAGGAAAAAGATGTGCAGATCGCCTCGCTGGCGCTCAACACTTCCCTGATCCCGGCGCTGGGCGGTACCGGCATCACCGATTGCAACATCGTGGAAGGCCCGAGCTGTGCCTTCGACTTTGTCGACGACGAGAGCTGGGACAACTGGGCGCCGAAGCTGGGTGTCACCTACAACATCGACGACCGCCAGCGCCTCTATGGTCACTGGACGGTGGGCTACCGCTCCGGTGGTTATAACCTGCGCAACACTTCGGCTGACCCCAACGACACACCCGGGCCCTTCGACGAGGAAGAAGTCAACAACTTCGAAATCGGCTACAAGTCCACCCACGACTGGGGCCGCTTGAATGCAGCGATCTTCTACCAGGAGATCGACGACCAGCAGCGTGAAGTAAACCTGCCCAGCGCCACCGCCGGTGTGGTACAGCTGATCCGCAACACCGCTGACACCACCATCGCCGGTATCGAGGTCGACAGCACCATCAGCCTGACCGACAACCTGCTGCTGCTGGCCTCGTTCGGCTACATCGATGCCGAGTACGACTCCGTGCGCTTCGACATCAACAACGACGGCGTCGTGAACGGCGAGGACGAGAATCTCGACATTCCGCGCGCGCCCGAGCTGACCTGGAGCCTGGGTCTGACCCACGATCTGCAGCTCGGCAGCTGGGGCTACATGACCTCCCGCGTGAGCTGGTCCTACCGGGATGAATTCGCCTACACCGATGACAACCGCGGCTTCGTTGAAGAAGTGGATATCGTGGACGCCGGTCTCGATTTCTACTCCAATGACGGGCACTGGGTGTTCTCGCTGTACGGCAAGAACCTGTTGGACGAGATCAACTTCGGCAACGACACTCAGCTTCCGGCCGAGCTGCTCGGCGTCCTTCCGCTGGGCGGCACCTTCGCGCCGGTTATGCCGGGTATCCGCTACGGTGCTGAGGTCACCTACAACTTCTTCTAAACCGAAGAAGGTACTCAATCCGAAAAGCCCCGCCGGCAACGGCGGGGCTTTTTGCTTTCTATCTATAAAACCGCTGGATATCGTCGCCTCATCGTAAGGCGGAGGTGCGTCTTCACCGGGAGCTATTCGTGCCTCCTCAGTGGGCGGAGGTGCATCTTCATCGGAGGTCGTCGTCGCCTTGTCTTCAGGCGGAGGTGCGTCTTCACTGGGAGCTATTCGTGCCTCCTCAGTGGGTGGAGGTGTATCTTCATCGGAGGTCGTCGTCGCCTTGTCGTAAGGCCGAGGTGCATCTTCACCGGGAGCTATTCGTGCCTCCTCAGTGGGTGGAGGTGCAGCTTCATCGGGAGTCTTCGGCGCCTCATCGTAGGGCGGAGGTGCGTCTTCACTGGGAGTCGTCGGCGCCTTATCAGGAGACTGCTAGTACCACTCCCCGGCGGGTTGAGTGATGAAATCTTCCTGGCGTAGTTCGATCACGGTGGGACGGTCCTGCCTAACCGCCTGTTGCAGGCAGTCCGCGAGTCGGTCGAAGTCTTTTGGCCGCGCAGTATGGCAACCCAGCGCCGCGGCGGCGGCCACCAGGTCCGGGGTGAAAATGTCCACGCCCACCGGCTCCACCTCGGCCGCCACCATGCCCTGCCTGATCTCCCGGTAACCGCGGTTGTTCCAGACCAGCACCGCCACCGGCAGCCCCGCCTCGACACCGGCGGCCAGCTCCGCCAGGGTGAACTGGGTGGAGCCGTCACCGATCAGCGCCGCCACCGGCAGCTCGGGCCGCGCCAGTTTGGCGCCAAAGCTCGCGGGAATGGCGAAGCCCAAAGTGCCGCCGCCGGTGGCTGAATGGAAGTAGCGCCGCGGTGCCTCGCACTCGTACTGCCAGACCGCGTAATAGGTAGGCAGGGTGGAATCGCCCACCAGCAGCAGTTCCGGAAGCGCAGATTGCAGGCAATCGAACAGCGCCCGCATCTCGTCGTGGTAGTGGGCCTGCTGCCGCACGGCTTCCCGCACTGCGGCTGTGCGCATCGCACCGCCCCGCTCCACCGGCGCCAGCTTCTCCGCCAGCGCCGCCATAAACAGCCCCGCATCGCTGGCAATCGCCAAAGCAGGTCGCTGATTGCGGGCCAGCTGGGCGGCGTCGATATCCGCCCGCACCAGTTTCCCCTGTAATTCAATATCACCGAGAAACAGCATGTCGTAATCGGTTTCGGACCATTCGGTACCCACCGCCAGCACCACATCGGCTGCCGCCAGCGCCTCGCGGACCGGTGCCAGCGAGGGGCTGGAGCCCACCGCCAGCGGATGAGAGGCAGGGATAACCCCCTTGGCGTTAACCGTATTGCATACCGGCGCGTCCAGGATTTCGGCCAACGCCAGTGCCTCTGCGCCGGCATTCACCGCGCCGCCACCCAGCACAATGACCGGCTGCCGCGTGGCGGCGAGCAGGTCTGCCGCTTCGGCGACCGCTGTCGGGTCCGGACCCGGCGCTGCCGGCTGCGGCCAGGGTTGGGTATCGACGTCATCGGCGTTGGCGGTGATCACGTCCAGCGGCAGTTCAATATGCACCGGGCCCGGCCGCTCGCCGGCAAACACGGCGAAAGCGCGCGCCAGTACCCGCGGCAAATCCCGCGGATCCATCAGGGTATGACTGAAACGGGTGCACTGGCTGGCCAGGGCGCGCTGGTCCGGCAGCTCGTGCAGCCGGCCCTCGCCCATACCCAGGTCGCGGCGCGCGGCCACCGCGGTAATCACCAGCATGGGAACTGAATCTGCCAGCGCCTGCATGATGCCGGTGGCGGCGTTGGTGAGGCCCGGTCCGGAGATCAGGAAACAGACGCCCACCCGGCCGGACGCGCGGGCATAGCCGTCGGCCATGAAGGCGGCACCCTGCTCATGGCGGGGACTGACGTGGCGAATCGATGAACTGGCCAGGCCGCGGTAGAGCTGCACCGTGTGATTGCCGGGAATGCCGAATACGGTGTCCACGCCATAGCCTTCCAGCAGCTTGACCAGCGCTTCACCGCAGCTCGCCATGCTCAGTATCCCTCGCCGGCGTCCGGGTGGGGGTTCTGCATGCCCGCCGCGTATTGCCGCGCCGGAGGCGGCGCTCCGATGTGCTGCTCGTTGCGCTGGACAGCCAGCTCAACCTGCTTCTGCCGCTCAGCGAAGCGCGCCTTCTGCTCGTCGCTGAGCTTGTCGTGGCAGCCCGGGCAGCACACCCCTTTCAGGTAAAGCGGCGACCGCTTGTCTTCCTCGGTGATAGGGTGTCGGCAGCCGTGGCACTGGTCGTAGTGCCCTTTTTGTAGCTGGTGATCTACCGACACCCGGTTGTCGAATACAAAGCACTCCCCTTCCCAGGTGCTTTCTGCTTCCGGCACCTCCTCCAGGTATTTGAGGATGCCGCCTTCCAGGTGGTAGACCTCTTCGAAGCCCTCACCCAGCATGAAGGAGGAAGCTTTCTCACAGCGAATACCGCCAGTGCAAAACATGGCGACCTTGCGGTGCTTCTGCGGGTCGAAATGACTGCGCACGTAGGCCGGGAACTCACGGAAGGTAGTGGTATGCGGGTCGATGGCGCCGCGGAAACTGCCGATGGCCACCTCATAGTCATTGCGGGTATCGATCAGCAGCACCTCCGGATCTTCCACCAGCGCGTTCCAATCCGAAGGCCTTACATAAGTGCCCACCCGCTGGTTGGGGTCAACTCCGGGCACACCCATGGTCACGATCTCCCGCTTGAGCTTGACCTTCATGCGGTAGAACGGCAGGTGGTCGTCGAAGGATTCCTTGTGCTCGAGATCCACAAGCCGCGGGTCGCCCTTCAGGTAGGCCAGCACCCGGTCAATACCTTCACGACTCCCGGCGATGGTGCCGTTGATGCCTTCCTCCGCCAGCAACAGGGTGCCGCGAGTGCCGGCCGCCAGGCATTCGTCCAGCAGCGGCTCACGCAGTTCGCGATAGTCTTGCAGGGTGACGAACTTGTAGAGCGCCGCCACCACCGTGTCGGACACGCCTAGACCCCCTGCTCTTGCTCGGCCTTGCTGCCACCCAGGCAGGGTGGTGACAGGGGTGCCTCGCCAAATCGCTCGGCCCACTCCTCACGGGTGTATGTGTGCAGGGCCAGCGCGTGCACCGGGCCTGCCAGCTCTTCGCCCAGCAGGGCGTAAACGGACTGGTGGCGGGCGACCTTGCGCTGGCCGTCAAAGCCCTCTGCCACCACGACCACCTTGAAGTGGGTCTCGGAATTGGGCGGCACATTGTGCTGGTGGCTCTCGTTTACCACCTCCAGATGGGCGGGGTTCAGGGCGTCGGCCAGCTTCTGTTCAATCTGTTGCTGTACTGTCATGGCCGCGGATTGTACTCCGGGTCGATGGAACCCTCCAGCAGGCCGGTGCGAAAGGTACCCGGCGTTATGCCCGTCCACTTCTTGAAGGAGCGGTGGAAGGCGCTGGGATCGGTAAACCCGAGGCGCTCCGCCACCGTGTTGATGGAGAGATCGGCCTGGCCCAGGTAGCGACAGGCGGCCTCTCGGCGGCACTCGTCCTTCAACTGTTGAAAGGTCGTGCCCTCTTTCTTAAGACGCCGCCGCAGGGTCGGTGCCGACATGTTGAGCGCCCGGCTGACGGTGTCAAAGCCCGGGAAGCCGGCTGAGAAGTCGTGACCGATAAGCGCCCGCACTCGCGCCACCAGGCTCTGGCCGTGGCGGTCGCGGGTCATGGTGAGCAGCTGGTAGGGCGCCGTGCGCAAAAAGTCGTCTACCGACTGTTCGGTGTGCACCACGGGCAGTCGCAGGCTGGCGCTGTCGAAATATAGGAGGTTGGCGGGTTGACCAAAGTATACCGGGCAGGCAAACAGCTCCTGGTACTTGGCCGCCGAGGCAGGCTCATTGCCGACAAAGTCGACCCGCTGCAGCTCCAGCGGGCGGCCGGTCAGCCAGCCGAAGAAGCGGTGCCAGGCAGACAGTGCATAGGCATCGAGAACGTCCACCGGAGCATCGTCGGCTGCCGGCGCCGTTCCCAGCTGCAGGGCCTCGCGGTAACCCACCCGGGCGGTCTGTTCAGAGAAATTCGCATACAGGGGCTGCTGCTGGGGAAACAGAGTACGGTAGAAATCCGCCGCCCGGCGAATGGCGCGCCCCAGGTTGTCACAAGACATCACCGCATAACACATCATGCGGAAGGCCCCGGGAGCAACTGCCACGCCCGGCTTGAGGCCGAAACTCTCGTCTTCGATTTCCGCCAGTACCTGCTGGTACACGCGGCTGTATTGCATGGCACTGACGTCGGCCCGCCAGCCCTGGCTGTCCGGGTCTAAGGGGTCGAAGTCCAGGCAGGCGGCGGCCAGCGCCTGCGAGCGGGCGGGAGCATTCGCCGGTAGCAGGCGCAGCAGCGACACCACGTAACGCGTGGGTACCCGGTGATCCTGCACAGCCACAGTCATCTGGGATGCAATCTCCTCGTTACGGAGTGCCCAAAACGTGAAGTCTATCAAATCAAAACCTGTGTTGCGGCACTGCCACCGGGCATATACTGAGCACCATGAGCGAACGCTACGACATATTTTATGCCGGCAAAATCGTCGATGGATTCGATGAGGCCACCGTGCGCGCTAACGTGGCCAAACTGTTCAAGGCCAACGACGCCACCCTCCAAAAGCTGTTTTCCGGCAAGCCGCAGCTGATCAAGCGCGGTGTCGAGAAAGCCGCCGCCATCAAATACAAGAGCGCGATGCAAAAGGCCGGCGCGGTGCCGCTGATTCGCGCCCACGCCGCGGCCAAGGCCGCAGCCAAGCCCGCACCGGAGCCGGGCGCCCCTAAGCCGGGAGCCCCTAAGCCGGGTGCCCCTACGCCGGGAGCCCCCGAACCCCGGAAACAGAGCATGGCCGAGCGCCTTGCCGCCCTTACCGGTGAAGAGGCTCCCAGCGCTGCACAGGCCAGTGCATCAACACCGGCCGCCGCCCCGGCGGCGCCCTCACAACCGGCAAGCTTTGTCAGTGACGAGAGCGGAATCACCCTCGCACCTCCCGGCAGCGATGTGCTCAGTGAGAGCGAGCGCGACCAGGTCGAAGCCGTGGAGGTGGATACCAGTGCGATTCACCTGACGCCGGAATTTGCAGCAGTGGAGCCCGAGCCCCGCGAAGAGCCCCCCGCCCCGGATACCAGCCATATGAGCATGGGCGAGGTGGGTGAAGATATTCCCCATCTGGAAACGGAACAGGTGGAGCTGGACCCGGACATCAGTCACCTCAGCATGGGCGAGGTGGGAGACGCTATTCCGCACCTGGATATCGAACAGGAACCGGTGGATGTGGACACCAGCGCCATCGATCTCGCCCCGGAAGGCAGTGACGTGTTGGAGGAGCAGTACCGCAAGAAGGAGGCAGCCACGGCTCCCGACACCAGCCACATCAAGTTGGCCACCAGCTTCGACGCGCCCGGCTAGGGGTGCCCGGCTAGGGGCGCCCGGCTAGGGGTGCCCGGCTAGGGGCGCCCGGCTAGGGGCGCCCGGCCAGGGGCGCCCGGCCATACCCACAACGCGCTAGCCGAGGCTGACCTCCACTCGCAAGCCCGGTTGATTATCGAGTAGCAG
>JANQGK010000185.1 GCA_028277365.1 Halieaceae bacterium
CCGATAAAATTGCCGATGCGGCCGAGCCCCAGGCCGACCGGTACCAACGGGGCCACGAAATCCAGCAGGTCGGCGAAGTTTATTTTCAGGTAGCGGGCATAGAAATAGTTGGCGAGGATGACCCCCAGCATGCCGCCGTGGAAGGACATGCCCCCCTCCCAGACGCGCAGCACGTAAAGCGGGTCCTCCGCCAGTCGCCCGAGGCCGTAAAACAGGATGTAGCCGAGACGCCCGCCCAGCACCACGCCCAGAGCGGAGTAGAAAATCAGGTCGTCCACCTGGTTGGCGTTCAGCACCGCGCCGGGCTTGTTCGCACGGCGATGGCCCAGCCACCATGAAAAAGCAAGACCTGCCAGATAAGTGAGTCCATACCAATGCACCTTGACCGGTCCCAGGGCGATGGCGACCGGATCGATCTCTGGATAGGGGAGCATGGTGGCGGGGTCGTCTTCCGTTGAAACGAACCGGTGTATTATCTGCCAGCGCCGGCCTCATTGACAAACCTAACCGTGACAAATCCCGCAGTGGACCTCCCATGTGCCTGATTACCTTCGCCTACCGCGCCCACGCGGAGTTTCCGCTGGTGGTCGCCGCCAACCGCGACGAGCACTACCAGCGCCCCACCCGCGGCATCCACTTCTGGGAGGATCACCCCCAACTGCTGGCGGGGCGCGACCTTAAGGCGGGCGGCACCTGGATGGGTATTACTCGGCAGGGGCGCTTCGCCGCCATTACCAACTATCGCGGGTTGCAGCCGGCACCAGCGGAGGCGCGCTCACGGGGCATGTTGACCCTCGACTTTCTGGCGGGCAGCGCCGCGCCGGCGGACTACCTGCAGGCGATATGTGATTCAGGGGCCCGGTACGCCGGCTTCAACCTGCTGGTGGGCGATGCCCGCGGACTTTACTACCTGACCAATGTCGAGGGCCGGGTACTGGCGTTGTCGCCGGGTATTCACAGCATCAGCAACGGGCTGCTGGACTCCGGGTGGCCCAAGCAGCGCAGCGCCGAGGCCCGGCTGGCGGCGGCGCTGACGGACCCGGCCGATCACGACGCGCTGGCCGAGACCGTCAGCGACCGCAGCACCGCTGCCGACCGGGAGCTACCGGACACCGGGGTGGCTCTGGAGCTGGAGCGGGCGCTATCGCCTCAGTTCATCGCCATGCCGGAGTACGGTACCCGGGCCACTACCACCCTCGCCGTACACCAGAGCGGCAGCGTCGAAATGCACGAACGCGATTTTCACGCCGGTGGCGTGGCCGGCGAGCGCCGCAGCCTGAAATTCGAACTGGAAGCCTGAGCTGCCGGGCCGGACCTACCCGGCCGGACCTACCCGGCAGGGCCTACCCGGCCGGACCCAACCGGGCATGAATAAAGCCCGCGAGGCCTTTTTCCACCAGGAAATCTTCCAACTGGAGCTGCACCGCCTCGGCACTCTCCAGGCTGACGACATCGGCCAGCAGTTCGGCGGCATCGCCGGTAGTGACATGGCGCATCGCCTGTTTCACCCGGGTCAGGTTAGTGGCATTCATCGACAGCACATCGTAGCCCATGGCCAGCAGCAGCACGGCGGCACCGGGGTCACCGGCCAGCTCACCGCAGATGCTGACCGGGGTCTGCTCGGCCCTGGCCGCCTCGGCCACCTGCTGCAGGGCCTTGAGCACCGCCGGATGGAAAGAGTGGTAGAGATCGGCAACCCGGGCATTGTTGCGGTCCACCGCCAGTAGATACTGGGTCAGATCGTTGGAGCCCACGGACAGGAAGTCGGCGCGGCGCGCCAGCGCCCGGGCCTGGTAGACAGCGGACGGGACTTCCACCATGACGCCAACGGGCGGCAGGTCGATATCAGCGCCCTCCTCCAGCAGCTCGCGGTGAGCGCGGCGGATAAACTCCTGAGCCTCTTCCAGCTCGGCCACGTTGCTGATCATCGGCAGCATGATGCGCAGGTTGCCCAGCCCCTCGCTGGCCTTGAGCATGGCGCGGGTCTGGACCAGAAAGATCTCCGGGTGGTCGAGGGTGACCCGGATACCGCGCCAGCCCAGGAAGGGGTTGTCTTCTTCGATCGGAAAGTAGGGCAGGGCCTTGTCGCCGCCGATGTCCAGGGTACGCATGGTGACGGGCTTGGGGGCGAATGCTTCCAACTGGCTGCGATAGATCTGCCGCTGTTCCTCTTCGCTCGGGAAGCGTTCCCGCAACAGGAAGGGTACTTCCGTGCGATACAGGCCCACGCCTTCAGCGCCCTGGTCCAGAGAGCGCGCCACATCGACCATCAGTCCGGTGTTGACCCACAACGGCAGGCGCTTATTGTCCAGAGTCTCACAGGGCGCATCGCGCAGGGCCTCGAGGTCCCGGGACAGGGCCTGGTCCTCAGCCACCAGGTCTTCAAAACGGGCGCGGAATTCATCGCTGGGGTTGAGGTGCACCTCACCGTTGTAGCCATCGATAATGAGTTCCCGATCCTGCAGCCTGGTATAGGGCAGGTCGATGGCGCCCATGACGGTAGGTACGCCCATAGCGCGGGCAAGGATAGCGACATGGGAGTTGCTGGAGCCGCGCACGGAAATAATCCCGGTAAGGTTCTCGCGGGGAATTTCCCCCAGTACCGAGGCGGTCAGCTCTTCTCCGACCAGGATGGTGGCCGGCGGGAAGCTCTGCACGCTCTTGTCGGCGGCCTGAAGGTAGGCCAGCACCCGGGTGCCCAGGTCTTTCACATCCACAGCCCGCTCCCGCAGGTAGCTTTGCTCCATGCGCTCAAAGATCTGGATGTGCTCGATCATCACCTCGCTGAGCGCGCCCTGAGCCCACTCGCCGGCCTTGATACGTGAGGCCACTTCGGCACCGATAGTGGCGTCATCGAGAATTCGCAGGTACACGTCGAACAGAGCATGGTCTTCCGGACTGAGCTCGGTGCTGAGCTGCTCCGCCACCTGCTCGATATCGGCGCGCACCGCCGTCAGCGCGGTCTTGAAGGCGCGCAGCTCGGCCTTGCGGTCCTCGGCCTTGCGATGTGGCACCGCGTAAAGGTCCGCTTCTGGAGATACGATCACCGCGCGGCCGATGGCAATGCCCGGCGCGCCGGCCACACCGCGGATGACCGCCGCCTCGGCGGCGCCGTCGCCGGTGTGCACCGAGCCGGTAACCAGGGCGTGGGCCACCACTCCCGCGAGCTGCGCCGACATGGTGATAAGGAAGGCTTCCTCACTTTCGTCGAAGCGCCGGCGCTGGGCCTGCTGTACCACCAGCACGCCCAGTACTTCGCGGTGGTGGATGATGGGCACGCCGAGGAAGGCGCTGAAGGGTTCCTCGCCGATACCGGGAATGGCCTGGAAACTGGGGTGCGAGGCGGCGTCCTCAAGGTTGATGGGCTCTTCCCGTTCAGCCACCTGGCCCACCAGGCCCTGGCCCTCTTCCAGACCGGCCTTGCCGATCTGGGACTTGTTGAGGCCCTCGGTGGCTCGCAGTACCAACCGGTCAGACTTCGGGTCGCGCATATACACCGAGCAGACTTCTGTGCCCATTGCGTCGCGCACCCGGCGCACGATGATACTGAGCGCGGCGTCCAGGTCTTCGGCGGTATTGACCTCCTGGACGATGGCGCGAAGCATGTCCAGCATCGGCTAGCGGCGCCCCCCTGTGCTGATGCGCGCGCAGGGCGACGCCAGCTCCTTGAGGGCGCTGCGATACACCTCTCGCTTGAAGGAAATCACCTGGGTGAGGGGGTACCAGTAGGACACCCAGCGCCAGTGGTCGAACTCGGGCTTGGGGTGGTGATCGACGGTGACGGCATCATCGCCTGCCAGCATATGCAGCAGGAACCACTTCTGCTTCTGGCCGATACAGAGCGGCTGCTGGCCCCTGCGGATATAGCGCTTCGGCAGGCGGTATCGCAGCCAGCCGCGAGTGCAGCCCATTACCCGGACTGCGTCCGGGCCGAGGCCCACCTCCTCCATGAGTTCCCGGTAGAGGGCGTCCTCGGGCGACTCGCCCTCGGCGATACCGCCCTGCGGAAACTGCCAGGCATCCTGCCCGACCCGGCGTGCCCATAGCAGGCGACCCTGGTCGTTCGCCAGGATAATCCCGACGTTGGGGCGGAAACCGTCTGCATCAATCACTCTATCCCAGACCTGTTCCTAATTGGGCCAAGTATTGTTCCACACTTCAGGAACCTCTGCATAACCCGGTTATGTAGAGGGTCTTTTCCGCCGGGGCGACAATTTGCGCCGAACTGGCTATGCTCTCCGCCCCCGAAGACGGAGCCAGCCTTTGCCCCTCGCCATTTTCGACCTAGACAACACCCTGTTGGCCGGTGACAGCGATCACGCCTGGGGAGAATTCGCCTGTGAACTGGGGCTGGTGGAAGCCGCCAGCTTCGGGCAGCGCAACGATGCCTTCTACCGGGACTACCTGGAGGGGCAACTGGATATCCAGGCCTACCTGCGCCACGCCCTGGCGCCGGTGGCCAGGCAGTCCGTCGAACAGGCCGCCCTGTGGCACCGCCAGTTCATGGCCGAGAAAGTGGAGCCGATGATCCTGTCAGCGGGCCTGGCCTTGATCGAACAGCACCGGCAGCGAGGCGACACCCTGCTGATTATCACCGCGACCAACCGCTTCATTACTGCGCCGATCGCCGAGCGGCTGGGAGTGGAGCACCTGCTGGCCTGCGACGTGGAAATCCGCGACGGCTACTACACCGGCGAACCGCTGGGCACGCCCACCTATGCCGAGGGCAAGGTAGTGGTGCTAAGGGACTGGCTTGCGCGCACCGGCCATGAGTTGGCCGGCAGCTGCTTCTACTCCGATTCCCACAATGACATTCCGCTGCTGGAAGTGGTGGCGCGGGCGGTGGCAGTGGACCCGGACCCGCGCCTGCGGGCGCACGCGGAAGCGAGGGGCTGGGAGATTATCAGCCTGCGGGATTAGGGCCTGTTCACACCCTAGCCTCGGCGAACAGGGCTTTCAGGTAGCGGGTTTCGGGGATGGCCGGATGCACCGGGTGGTCGGCGCCCTGGCCGCCCCGGTAGGTCAGCCGCAGACCCAACCCAGCACGCACGCTGGCCTGGGACAGGGCGGACACCAGGTCCTCCTCCGGCAGGTGCATCGAGCAGGAAGCCGACACCAGCAGACCTCCGGGTGAGAGTAGCGCAAGCGCCAGCTCATTAATGCGCCGGTAGGCCTTGCGGCCCTTGCCGAGATCGCGCTTACGCTGGATGAAGGCCGGCGGGTCCAGCACCACGGCATCGAAGCGTTCACCGGCATCCGCCAGTTCCCGCATGACCTGGTCAGCGCGGCCGGCGTGCACGCTGACGCGCTCGGCGACGCCGTTGAGGGCGGCATTGTCCGCCACCAGCTCCAGGGCCCGGGCGGAGTTGTCGATGCAGTGCACCTCGCGAGCGCCGGCCGCCGCGGCCTGCACGCCCCAACCACCGATGTAGCTGTAGACGTCGAGCACCCGGCGGTCGCGACACTGGGCGCTGAAGCGCGCGCGGTTGTCACGATGGTCATAGAACCAGCCGGTCTTCTGGCCCTGCTGCACAGGTGCGGTGAACCGTACGCCGTTCTCAACCAGCGGCAGCCGCTCAGGGACCTCGCCATAAACCACTTCCACGTGGCTGGACAGGCCCTGCTCCTGGCGGCTGCGACTGTCGGCACGCAGCAGGATGCCGGTGGGTTCCAGGGTGGCGACCAGGGCCTCGACCAGAGCGTCCCTGCAGTGCTCAGCGCCGGCAGTGTTCAGCTGCACCACCAGGTAATCGGCATAGCGGTCCACCACAATGCCGGACACGCCATCGCTGTCGCCGTACAACAGCCGGTAGCAGCCATCGGTGGGGTAATAGCGTTCGCGCAGGTCCCGGGCCGCAACAATACGCTCGGCCAACAGTTCCGTGGACAGGCTGAGATCCGGCGCCCGGTCCACCACCCGGGCACAGATCAGCGATTGGGGCTCCATGTAGGCAGAGGCCAGCACCTGTCCACTGGCGCTGGTGACGTTGACCGGGTCGCCGGCGCTGTAGTCCCCCAGCGGTGAGCGCTGGCTGTCGATCTCGTTGCTGTAGATCCAGCAGTGGCCCTGCCTGAGCCTGCGGTCTGCGCCGGGGCGCAGCCAGAGCTCAGGGTTTGCTTGCACTCAGGATTCTTCGGCGCAGTGGGCGTCGTAGTCGTCGGCGGACAGCAGGTTTTCAAGCTCCGCGCCGTCTTCCAGCTGCAGGCGGAAGAACCAGCCGTCGCTGTAGGGGTCGGAGTTGACCGTTTCGGGCGCGTCTTCCAGGGCCTCGTTGATGGCAACGACCTCGCCGCCCACCGGGGCATAGATATCAGAGGCGGCTTTTACCGACTCCACCACGCCGGCCTCGTCGCCGGCCGCCAGAGTGGCGCCCAGTTCCGGCAGCTCGACAAACACCACGTCGCCCAGGGCATTCTGGGCGTGGTCGGAAATGCCGACCGTCACGGTGCCGTCCTCCTCGAGCCGGGCCCATTCGTGGCTGCTGGCGTACTTCAGTTCAGCGGGGGTGTGGCTCATGGAGCGCTCCTGTCAGACGGCTGGGAATGGCGAAATTCTACCCGCTGCCCGGCCAAATACAATGTGCGAAATCAGCGGACGCCCATGGCGTGGCGCATAAGCTGCTGCTTGATGGGACCCGACCGGTCCACCCAGTGCATGCCGGTATTGCGCAGCCAGCGCACCGGCAGTGTGCGATTGCCGAACAGCCGTTTGAAGCCGTCCATGGCCGCCATCATCAGCAGGTTTTCGCCCTTGCGGCGGCGCTGGTAACGCTGCAACAGGTCCAGAGCCCCTGGATGGCCGCCCCGCTGTGCCGCGGACTTCACCTCATCGGCCAGCGCGGCCACGTCCTGAAGGCCCAGGTTGATGCCCTGGCCCGCCAGCGGATGAATGGTGTGGGCGGCGTCACCCACTAGCGCCAACCCGGGTTTGACGTAGTCCGTGGCGTGGCGCTGGCGCAGCGGGAAGGCCAGCCGTGGCGAGGATTCCAGGACCGCGCCCAACCGGTGTTCGAGGGCGGCACCCAGCTCGGCATTGAAGTCTTCGGCATCCAGCGCCATCAGCTCCTCGGCGCGCCCGGTTTCCGCAGACCACACGATGGAGCAGTAGTGGTGAGCGTCCACATCCGGCAGCGGCAGAAAGGCCAGCGGACCGGTGGCCAGGAAGCGCTGATAGGCACAGGCCTGGTGCGGAAGTTCAGTTCGCACCGTGGTGA
>JANQGK010000237.1 GCA_028277365.1 Halieaceae bacterium
GGGAATATCCAGGGCTTGCAAGTAGGCTAGCTGGGAAACGGAACGCATGGCGGCATGGTAAGCCGGGGGGCCCGTCCTGCCAAGTACAGGGTGGGCGGCCAGCGGGGCAATGGGCTATCCTTTCGTTATGTCTATCGGACGATTGTGTAGAGCACGCGCGGGGGTCGTAGTAGCGGCCCTGGGCCTGCTATTGGCCGGCGCGCCGCTGGGCGCAACCACTGTTTACAAAACCGTGGATGAGCGCGGCCAAGTGAGCTTTTCCGATCAGCCGCCGCCGGCCGGCGCGGCAGTGGAAGTCCTCGATTACAGCGTGCCGGAAGTCACCCCCACAGCGCTGGATACCGCCCGACTCGAGGCAATGCGCGAGACCACCGATCGCATGGCCGCCGACCGCCGGGAGCGGGAAGCGCACCGCGCCAAATTGCGCGCCGAGGCCAGGGCTGCCCTGGCCGTTGCCAATCCGGCACCCGCCTATGAAGACTATTACCTCCCCTATCGCACCGTGGTCCGTCGCGGCGGCATACTGCGCCCGGGCTGGGGATACCCGCCCCTGCACCCGGTACCGCCGATTGTCCGGCCGCCCGGCTTCAGGCCGCCGCAGCACCCCGGCCTACCCAAGGTGACCCGCGATATCGCCAGCCGCTACAACCAATATCCCGCCACCCTGATACGCAAGCACTACAAGGGCGCAGCCCGCCGGGAGTTCTACGGCCGCTAGATCCAACACCAGCCGTGGCGGCGGAAGAACTTCCAACCCGACTGTACAAACATGCCGATATGGCGCATGCCCTTGCGCGCCGAGTAGCCGCCGTGGTGCACGATATGCATGCTGGGGAGGTACACCAGGCGGCCCAGGGGCTGCAGCCGCAGTGACAGGTCGAAGTCTTCGAAGTACATGAAAAACTGGTCGGAGAACCCCTGGGCTCGCTGCAGCGCTTCGGTGCGCGCGTACATGCAGCAACCGCTGACCAGCGGCACATCGGCCGCACTACCATTGCCGCAGGCGTCGCGAATTTCGTAGCTATGCAGGTAGCCCTCGAAGCGGCGCTTCACCAAATCCGGCGCGAAGGCCCTCAGCATCAATACCAGCACCGAGGGATAGCGCTTGCAGAGGTACTGGATCTGGCCACTGCCGTCCGTGGCTCGCGGGCTGACGGCGGCCACGTCGTGGTGGCGCCACATGTATTCAAGCCCCGAGAAGAGCGCATCTTCCGCCAGCTCCACGTCCGGGTTGAGAATCAGGTGGTAGTCGCTCTCGGCCCGTTGCAGGGCCTGGTTGTGGGCCGCTCCGTAGCCAATGTTGCCGCCCGGGTGCCAGACATCAACCCGGTCAAAGCGGTCGCCATCACGGCTCAGCACCAGGTCGCGAACCCGCTGCCGGTAGTGGGCATTGGTGGAATTGTCGACCAGCAGCAACTGCAGGCGGATATCCAGCCCCTGCTCGCGAGCGTAGCGCAGGGCGCGCCGCAGGCCGTCCAGGGTTTTCTGCAGCAGGCTGAATTCGCTGTTGAAGGTGACCATAGAGACGGACACATCCAGCAGACCCGCGCTTGCTGCCCAGGTCGCGCCCACGGCGACCGGCGCCGCTTCGAATACTTCGAGCTTCATCTTGTCGTTAAACTCACAGTGCCCACTCTGTGGCGGGCTGTTGCCGAGTTTCAGGCGGTACCACTGACCCTGACCGCACGCTTGCACGACGCGGGGAGCAGATATTACCATCCGCCGCGCCGGTATCGAACCCGTGCCACCCATCAATCACAGCCGACTGACAGCCTACCCGTGAGCGAATCCCCCCAGGCGACCTGCATCCACGGCATGCATCGCAGCGGCACCAGTTGCCTCACCGGCCTGCTGCAGCAGCAGGGCCTGGTGCTCGGCAAACACTACCAGTGGAATCGCTTCAACCAGCGCGGCAATCGGGAAAATCAGGATTTCCTCGATATCAACAGCGAGCTGCTGGCCGCCAGCGGCGGCGACTGGCGCCGGCCGCCGCGGACACTGCGCTGGAGTAAGCAGCTGGAAAACCGGGCCAGGACGCTGTGCGAGAGTTTTCCGGCGGGCCTTTCCTGGGGTTTCAAGGACCCACGCAACCTGCTGGTGATGGAATTCTGGGATGCCCTGCTACCGGGACTGCAAAGTGTGGGCGTATTCCGCCACCCCCTGGCGGTAACCCGCTCGCTGCTGCGGCGCGAGGGCTCAAGCCTCAGTGAACAGCAGGCGCTGGAGCTGTGGTGCCACTACAACCGCAGGCTGCTGGACAGGTACCGGCAGCAGCCCTTCCCGCTGCTGTGCTTTGACTGGGATCGGGAGCGCTTCCAGGCGGCCGTTTTCGAAACAGCCAGGCAGCTCGGCCTGTCGACAACTGCGCCCGCTGACAGCTTCTACGACAGCGCCCTGATTCACTTCCAGGCCGTTGGTGAACAGGGGCTGCGCGGCGAGCCGCTTGCGATTTACCGGGAATTGGTGGAAGTTAGTGCCGCCCCCTAGCATGGGCGCCTGCTTCAGAAGAGATCCGCCGGCTTGCTATTCATCTCCCACGTCTATTTCTGCCTGTTCCTGCCGGTCGCGCTGCTGGTCTACCACCTGCTGATTACCCGCCATCGCCCTACCCTGTGCGTGGCCTGGCTGGTAGCCGCATCGCTGTTCTTCTACGGTTGGTGGAATCCGCAGTACCTGGTGCTGATCATCGGCTCTATCCTGTTCAATTACGCCCTTGGCACCGCCATGAGCCGCAGTGCACCAGGCTCGCGCAGGGGGCTGCTGCTGGTGGCCCTGACGGGCAACCTCGGACTGCTGGGCTACTTCAAATACGCCAACTTCATCGTCGATGCCAGCAACCAGCTGGCGGGCTCCAGTTTCCACCTGGAGTCGATAGTGCTGCCGCTGGCGATCTCCTTTTTTACGCTGCAGCAAGTGGCCTATGTGGTCGACGCCTACCGCGGCGACGCCCCGCCCTACCCCTTTCTGCGCTACAGCCTGTTCGTGTGCTTCTTCCCGCAGCTGATCGCCGGCCCCATCGTGCACCACCGCAAGCTGGTCCCTCAGCTGGCGCCGGACCGGCTCAGGAGCATTGATGCCAACCGGCTGGCGCTGGGGACCAGCATCTTCGTCGCCGGCATGTTCAAGAAAGTGGCTATCGCCGACCAGCTGATACCCTGGGTCACGCTGGTCTTCGATGCCCGCAACCCCGACTTTGTCACCGGCCTCAACGCCTGGATCGCCACCTACGCCTACACCTTCCAGCTCTATTTTGACTTCAGTGGGTATTCAGACATGGCCATTGGCGCGGCGATGATGTTTGGCATCAGGCTGCCCATCAACTTCAACAGTCCCTACAAGGCCGGCAGTATTCGCGACATCTGGCGGCGCTGGCACGTCACGCTCAGTGACTTCATCATGCGCTACGTCTACGCCCCGCTCGGCGCCGGCAAGCGCGGCCAGCCGCGAATGTACGCCAACCTGTTTATCGCCTTCCTGGTCACCGGCATCTGGCACGGCGCCGGCTGGAACTTCGTGGTATTCGGCTGCCTGCACGGAACCGCCGTGCTGCTCCATCAGGGCTGGCGCGACCTGGGCCTGAAAATGCCCGGCTGGCTGGGCACCCTTCTGACCTTCAACTTCTGGGCCCTGGCGCTGGTGGTATTCCGCTCGCCGACCCTGGAGCACGCCTGGCTGGTGTACCGGCGCATGTTCAGCGGCATCGAATTCGCCCCCCACGCCCATGAGGAATACCTGGTTATTGCCGTGCTGCTGGCCCTGCTGGCGGTAGTGTGGCTGGCGCCGAATACCTCGCAGATATACCGCGAGCGGCCGGCACAGGACATCCCGGCGCGCTGGCAGTGGCGGCCCACCGCAGGCTGGGGCCTGGCCCTGGGGGTGATCGCCGCGACCCTGGTGTTCCAGCCTGTGGTGGGCAGTCCGCCCGACCAGGCCTTCATCTACTTCCAGTTTTGAATACCGTGACCGGCCACCCGTTCCTGCGCAGCTTTGCCGCGGTACTGATCGCAGTGCTGGTGGTGCAGGCTGCAGTCATTGTTCTTTACCTGGCGCGACCGGAGCTCTTCTACTACCGCGCCTGGGAATACCTGCGGGCCTGGTCCAGCGCCACCACCACCGACGACTCGCGCTGGGAGGGCACCGAGTATTCAGATCTCGGCCACCAGTATTTTTTCTACTACCAGGAAGCCCGCGACACGGTTGCCACCACTGACGGCGACGGCTTCCGCACCGTACCGGCGAACAGAGGTGCGCCGCGAATCTTTATTCAGGGGCGTTCCAACGTGTTTGGCTCCGGCGTATCAGATCAGCACACCTTTGCCTGGCAGCTGGCAGAGCTGGGTGATGTCGCCACTTTCAACGGCGCCCACGGCGAGCTGCTGTCGACTCTGTCGCGGCCGGGCCTGGAGAACGTAGCGCTGGTCGTCGATGTCTACCACGAGCGGCACCTCGCCAAGCACCCGCTGGCCCGACAGGTGTACGGCCTGCGGGGTGAGTCGCTTGAGCCCTATCAGCCCCTGGCCAGCCAGAACCAGGCACCGCACCGCGCCATGCTACGCGGCATCCTGCGGCCGAGCTGGTGGCTGCCGGATATCATCGCCCGCCAGTGGCGACGGCTAAAAAGGGATTTCAAGGAGTACCGGGTGCACGGCCACCGCCCCTACCTGACCCTGGCCAACACCACCGATGGCTCGCCGCTAGAGAACGTGATTGTGCTGATGGAACGGCGCCGACGAGTGATCGAAAAGCTGGGCTACGCTTATCTGGCAATGATCATCCCCGCTCGGCAAACCGTGTATGCACCCCCGCTGGCGTAGCCCGAGGCCATGGAGCGCGGCACCCGCATCGCGGCCCAACTGGAAGCCGGAAATTTTCCGCTGGTCAACCTGTTCCCGACCTTCCTTTCCGAGCTGGGCCCTGACCTCTACTTCCGCTACGACACCCACTGGAACCCCGCCGGACAGCGGCTTGCCGCAGAATTGACCCTGGACGAAATCCGCCGGCGCTGGCCGACGCTGCTGGCAGATACCCCCGCGCAGCTCAGCGCAGACCGAGACGACGCAGCAGGCTCCTGATCAGGCCTGGCCCGGTGGCGGTCTTCGGCGCGTCCACCAACACCGGCCCGCCCCTGCTGCGTTCCAGGTGACTGACGCGATTGATCAGAATCTGTATCTGACGCTGCTGGTAGGCGAGGATACCCAGCAGGGCGCGCTGCCCCCGGTCGAGGTCAGGTATCTCCGGCGTCAGTTCATCATTCGTCTCCTCCACGGCCGGAAAGCGGTGTCCGTCGCAGTGGTGGCGCTCGAACAGCCGGCGGTTACTGTCCGCGAACTGTCCCATCACCTGCTGGCGCTGGACGCTGGAGATCAGGCGCCTGGCCTCCAGACCATCTTCTGTCCCGAGCTGCTCCGAAACCTCGGTGAGAATGCCGGACAGCTGGCGATGGGCCACCTCGCCCACCGGGTAGCCGCGCAGAGTCTCCAGCATGCGCAGCAGGTCTAAAGCCGGGCTGGCGTTGCGGCGGGCCTCGCTGAAGTGGAAACCCCTGTCGGCATCGAGACCCAACAGCGTGAGGAAGTCCCGCTCGATGCCATCCGTCACGGCCTCATAGAGGCGCACGCTGACATTGTTGGTGCCGAAGGCCGCTTCCCAATTGGCCAGCACCGCGTCGTAATCCAGCAGTCTGAGCCGGCCCTTGTCGGCCAGGTAGTCATCCATGGCGGTATCCAGCGACAGCATGCCGCCGCGGATTTCCTGGACAAAGCTGGAGACCAGGACCTCGTCCTGGCGGCGCAGGTAGGCGACGATCTTCACATCGAAGCGCTCCCCCAACAGCGGCTTGAGCTTGGCGGGTTTTACCAGCCAGAAGTTCTCGGAGGAAATTACTGCCCGCGGCAGGCCACTGGCGGCGACTTCCTGCGCCAGGGCCGCGTACAATTCATCCGGCTCCAGGTCCTGCACCACCGGGTAGTCGGGCAGCCCTGGCAGGAACACCAGCGAGAAATGATGGGAGGCCCCGTGGTACAGGCCGGTTTTGGGGTAGCACACTCCCTGTTGCGCCAGCGCTGCGCGATTCTGGTTGAGGAAACCCTGTAGCGCCGTGGAGCCCACCTTGGGGCGGCCGATGTGAATAATCAGCTCCGGCTTCATGAAGCATCCACCAGTGCCCGCAGCCAGCCGTCCAGTTCGCGGGCCTGTTCCGGAAACAGCCGGACGCTATCGGCATGGGGGTTGCGATGGGCGCGCATGCGGTCCGGCTGCGCCAGGCAGCGGGCCATCGCGGCGCGCAGGGGTTCGGGATTGGCCGTCATCGGTATCAGTTCGCCGTTGTCTCCGTCGCGAATGGCCTCGCCCACACCGCCCTCGCTGCAGGCAATGACCCACACGTTGCGGGCCAGCGCCTCGCGCACGGTGAGACCAAAACTCTCCTTCCACTGGGAGGGGAACAGTAACACGTCGATGCCGGCGAAAAAGTCGTCGATACCCGACTGGTCGTAGGCCGGCGTAAACTGCACCTCCCCCGGTACCTGCCAGAAACTGGGGTCCTTCCAGCTCACGCCGACGTTCTGCGCAGCGTCGACCACCTTAAGCACGTAATCGCGGTATTCCGGCAGCTGGTTGAGCGCCTCGACGATCACCGGTGCTCCCTTCAAGGGCCCTGGTCCGCCAAGGAAACCGAAGGTGAGCTTCTCGTCGCCCAGCCTCGCTCCGGAACTGGGGGTGCCCGGCGGCACGACGCCGTTGCCGCTGACCCGGCAGTCGATGCCATTGGCCGCGTACAGCCCGGCCTGGAACCGGCTCGGCGCCAGCACCAGGTCGGCCATGGCCAGTGCGCCTTTCATAACGCCCAGCTTGTGCTCGAATTCATCGGGCCGGTCGACGCAGTAGCGGCAGCGCGCCGGGGAGATCTGTTCCTGGAAGCAGTAGCGGCCGTTGAGGTCGACCATGAACTGGCGATCGCATAACCACCAGGCGTCATGGACCGTCACGACCAGCGGAATGCCCAGCGCCTTGATTGCCGGAAAGTAACCACAGCCCAGCCGCTGGACCGCGTGGGCGTGCACCACGTCCGGGGCCAGGCGCGGCAGCAGGCCTTCAACAATGCGGTCGATGTACAGGTTCTGGTATTCGTCGCTGTAGCGCTTTTCGGTCGGCAGATTGATGGACAGTATGTCCACCGACTTTGCCCGGTAACGCCGCAGGTTATAGGCCGGTATGCCCGGGTCGACATGG
>JANQGK010000316.1 GCA_028277365.1 Halieaceae bacterium
AAAGACAAAATCAGCACCGGCAACCCGGTGACGGCAGTCAGCCGCCAGGCCGACGGCGTCACCCTGTGCCTGGCTGACGGCACCCGGCAGCGCTTCGACCAGGTGGTGCTGGCCTGTCATTCCGACCAGGCTCTGGCACTGCTGGCCGACCCCAGCGACACCGAGCGCCAGGTGCTGGGCGCCATGCGCTATCAGGACAACGACGTGGTGCTGCACACCGACACCCGCCTGCTGCCGGCAGACCGCAAAACCTGGTCGGCCTGGAACTACCTGCTCACCGGTGAGTCACAGCGTGCAGTGCTGACCTACAACATGAACATCTTGCAGGGTATCAAGGCGCCGCAGACCTTCTGCGTTACCCTCAACCACACCGATGCCATCAACCCCCACAAGATTCTCGGCCGCTTCAACTACGCCCACCCGGTATTCAGCCTGGAACAGGTGCGGGCCCAGGAGCGTTGGAGCGAGATCAACGCCGACCGTACCTGGTACTGCGGTGCCTACTGGCACAACGGCTTCCACGAAGACGGCGTGCGCAGCGCCAAACGAGTCGCCGAGGCCATCAGCGGTCAGATAGCTGCAGCCTGCACCGGCACCATGGTCAGCGCGGCGTGACCAGCGCCATCTACGAGGGCTGGGTCCGGCATCGGCGCACCACGCCGAAGGCCCATGATTTCACCTACCAGGTGTTCATGCCCTACCTGCGGCTGGACGAGCTGCCGGAGCTTTTCGACCAGAGCTGGTTTTGGTCGGCGCGCCGTCCTGCGCCGGCCCGTTTCAAGCGCGAGGATTTCCTGGGCGACCCGGCGTTGCCCCTGGACGAGGCGGTACGCCAGCGGGTCGAGGAAGAAACCGGGCAGCGCCCCACCGGCCCCATCTACCTGTTGGCCAACCTGCGCTACTTCGGTTTTCTCATCAACCCGATCGCCTGCTACTACTGCATGGACGAGAGCGGCGAGCAGCTCCAGTACCTGGTGGCAGAAGTTACCAACACGCCCTGGAATGAGCGCCACAGCTATGTCTTGACAGCCGAGGCTGGCGAGGAGTGGCTGCGCACCCGCTTCGCCAAGACCTTTCACGTGTCACCGTTCCATCCCATGGACATGGAATACCAGTGGCACAGCAACACCCCCGGCGACCGGCTGCGCCTGCACCTGGCCAACAGCCAGGCGGGCGAACGCGTGTTCGATGCCACCCTGTCATTGAAGCGCCACCCGCTCAACGCCGGCACCCTGCGCCGCTACTTGCTGCGCTACCCGGTCATGACTGCCAAGGTAGCCGGCGGCATCTACTGGGAGGCCCTGCGCATCTGGCTCAAGGGCAACCCCTATTTCCCCCATCCTTCATCGACGAGAGCGAGACTAAGCAATGAGTGACGCCAGCGTACGCGCGATTCGCTTGCCCGAGGTGCGTACCAGCCACCCGGGCAACAGCATGGCCAAGAAGGCCATGGAACGCCTGCTGACCAGCCTCCAGATCGGCTCCCTCACCATCCACGAGGATGGCGAGCAACGCAGTTACGGTTCCCCCTACCGCACCCACGAACCCCACGCCGAAGTGCACGTGCACAGCACGGATGTGTACCGCAAGGTGTTGATGGCCGGCGCGCTGGGCAGCGGCGAATCCTACATGCAGGGCGACTGGTCTTCACCCAACCTCACCGAGGTGATTCGACTGTTCACCGCCAACCTCGCCGTGCTGCACTCCATGAACGCCAACGGCTCCTGGTTGCGCCGGCTGGGCCTCGCCATCGCCCACTACCTGAACAGCAACACGCTGACAGGCTCGCGCCGCAATATCTCCGCCCACTACGACCTGGGTAACGACTTTTTTGAACTGTTCCTCGACAAGAGCATGATGTACTCAGCAGCGGTTTACCCGCATGAGAATGCCGATCTCGAAGAAGCGGCCGCGCACAAGCTTGATCTGCTGTGCCAGCAGCTCGAGCTGAGCGCTGACGACCACTTACTGGAAATCGGCACTGGCTGGGGGGGCCTGGCGGTGCACGCCGCCAAGCACTACGGCTGCCGGGTGACCACCACGACCATTTCCCGCGAACAGTACGAACGCGCCTGCCGGCGGGTACGCGACGAAGGCCTGGAAGACCGCGTCACCCTGCTGCTTAAGGACTACCGCGAGCTGGAAGGCCAGTACGACAAGCTGGTCTCGGTGGAAATGATCGAAGCCGTCGGCCACCAGTTCTACAGCAACTATTTCGAGAAGTGTTCAAGCCTGTTGAAGCCGAAAGGGCTGATGGCCATTCAGGCCATCACCATGGTGGACCAGCGGTACGAGCAGGCCCGCGATTCGGTGGACTTTATCAAGCGCTACATCTTCCCCGGCGGCTGCCTGCCCTCGGTAGAGGTGATCAGCAAGCACCTGCGGGAAGACACCGACATGCAGATGGTGCACCTGCGCGACATTACCGAGCACTACGCCGATACCCTGAGGGACTGGCGCCAGCGTTTCTTCCACCGCCTTGAAGACGTACGCCTGCAGGGCTTTGACGACACCTTCATCCGTATGTGGGAGTTCTACCTGTGCTACTGCGAAGGCGGCTTCCGCGAACGGGTGATCGGCACCGTACAACTCACCTTTGCCAAGCCGGGTTACCGCTTTGCCTGAAGACACGCTGCTGCAAAAGGCCGGCAACGGCCTGCTGTTTAACTTCAGCTGGCTGGCCATCGTAACCAGCGAGTCACTGCTGATCGCACCGTTGGTGGTGGCCGCCCATGTGACCATTCACCAGCTCTGGATCGGTCGCGGCCTGCGCGAGCTGCAGTTTATTGCCGGCTGCGCCCTGTTCGGCCTGCTGCTCGACCAGCTACTGTTCGCGGTGGGCGTGTTCACCCTCGATGGGCGCGCGGCGCTGGCGCCCCTGTGGCTGACCTGCCTGTGGCCGGTGCTGGCCACGACCTTCGACCACGCCTTCGCCACCCTGCAGCGGCAGCTCACCCTGGCGGGCATTCTGGGCGGCATCGGCGGCATCACGAGCTATTACGCCGGCACTGCCATGAGCGCGGTCGATTTTGCCGACCCGGTCTACGGCCCGGCGATCATCGGCGTCCTGTGGGCGGCACTGTTCCCGGCCATGGCGGCGGTGGCCCACGTTTGGTTCCGGGAGGAGGACAACGGTGGCGAAGCACACCTGGCTTAGTTTTTTCGTTATCGCCATGTTGGCGGCCAACGCTGCGGCCAACAGCGAGGCCCCGGCGCTGCCGGAGCCGCTGCCGGATATTGTCGGTGAGGCCACGGACCCGGACACCGGCAATACCCTGTACCTGGAGCACTACTACTGCAGCGAGGACGCACTCCAATGCAGCGTGTTCTACCTGCGCCCCAACCGTGAAGTGATTGCCAGCAAAGAGCTGGACTACGCCTCCAACCCGAAGGCACCGGCCCTGACCTTCCGCGACTACCGACTGGACCGGGAAATTATCATTCAGAACCCGGACACCAATGCCGTGGTCGACGCCGGCTTCGACAACTTCGTGCGCCTGCAGTGGCAAGACCTGGCCGGGGGCGAAGAGGTCAAGTTTCCGTTCCGACTGGTAGACCGCAAAGACCCTATCAAGATGCGCGCCAGCAAGACCGAGGGCTGTGAAGACGGCAAGCTGTGCCTGGAAATTGAACTCGACTCCTGGCTGTTGGGCAACTTCGTCGATCCCATCCAATTGACCTACGAAGAAGGCAGCCAACGCCTGCTGCGTTTCCAGGGCATCAGCAATCTCAAGAACGACCAGGGCCGCTCCCAGACGGTCGAGATCCGCTACCGATACCTCGAA
This sequence comes from Halieaceae bacterium, assembly GCA_028277365.1. Lineage (GTDB taxonomy): Bacteria > Pseudomonadota > Gammaproteobacteria > Pseudomonadales > Halieaceae > JANQIO01. Next base: position 3,786 of record JANQGK010000316.1, read on the forward strand.
GAGGGCGGCGCACCCCCGAAGCCCCCGGCGAGCCCCCCTAGAAAGAACCGCTAGGGGTTCTCACAATACTCCCACTGGTCCGGCAATAGCCGCCGGTATTCCGGCTCGCCATAGCGCGGGTCGATCAGCAGCGCGCTGCCGCGATCCGTTTCCGTGCGAATCACCCGGCCCAGAGCCTGGCTGACCCGCTGCATGCCCGGGTAAAGATAGGCGTAGCGGAAACCCTGCCCACGCTGGTCCCGATACTTGTCCTCGTAGTAGCCGCGCAGCATCTCCCGCTCGCGATTGAACTGCGGCAGGCCGGTGCCGACGATCACCACGCTGGCCAGCGCATCGCCGGGCAGGTCTATCCCCTCGCCGAATACCCCGCCGAGAATACAGAAAGCTGCCACGTTGCGTTCCTGCCTCAAGGTCTCCAGCAGGGCATTGCGCTCTGGCTCACGCCAGCGCCGCTCCTGCACCAGTAGCTGGCGCCCGGTGGGCGGCAATTGCGCCACCACGTCCTCCATGTAGCGGTAGGCGCTGAAGTAGACAATACAATTGCCCGGGTGGTCAGCGAGCCAGCCGGCGATGGTCTCCGCCAACGCCGGCAAGGTGGCATCCCGGGCCCGGTAGCGGGTGTCCAGCCCGGTGTTGAGCACCACCTGCAAATGCTCCGCCGAAAACGGTGAGGGCAGCGACTGGAACACCGCCGCCTCCCCCAGCCCCATTTCCTCCAG
>JANQGK010000332.1 GCA_028277365.1 Halieaceae bacterium
CACCGGCGCCGCGCAGCGCACCTCCCGCCACCAGGATGGTGGCATCCGCCAACACATAGAAGCTGAGGCCCACCATCATGAAGCTGCCCAGTTCGACGATGTCGCTGAAGTCTGCGCCGGACTGGGCGAACAGCATGATCATATCCACCCGGAACACGGTGAAGCAGACTGCCAGCACCCCGCCGTAGGTAAACGCCAGCCGAAAGCCCGTGGCGATTACGGCGCTGGCCTTGCTCAGGTCACCGGCCCCCACATAGCGACCAATCAGGCTGATCACGGCGATATGCAGCCCGATCATCGGCACGAAAGACATCATGTCCCAGTTGAAGACGATGGAGGCGGCAGCCCCTGCGGCAATGCCGTAGGACTGGAACATCATCATGAACAGGTTGAAGGTCGCGATGTTCATGAAGGTCTCAAAACCGGAGGGAAAGCCCAGCCGCAGGTAACGACGCATAATGCCAGGCTCATAATGGAAGGATTCCATGACCCTGAATCGCAGCCGGTGCACCGGATTGAAATAGAACAACAGGAACACGCCAAAGGCGAAGCCCGCCGAGATCACCGTGCCCCAGGCCGCTCCAGCAATGCCCATGGCCGGCAGGCCCAGCTTGCCGAAGATCAGCACGTAGGACAGAACGATATTGAGCAGCACACCCAGTACATCGGCGATCATCACCACCCGGGTGAGGCCCACCCCGGCAAAGTAGGAACCAATCACGGTTTTGACGCATTGGAACAGGGCGCCAAGGATGAGGATTTTGTAGTAGGTGCGTTCCAACCCCAATTGAGATTCCGCGTGGCCCATCGCACCGAACCAGATGTACACACCAACCGCGGCCAGGAAGATCACCGGCTGCACCGCCAGCGAAACCAGCCAACCCTGGGTTACCACCTGCGGGCATTTGTGCATGTCGCCGCGCCCGTAGTACTGGGCGGCAAGCGCATTGGCATAGGAGAGCGTGCCGGTAAACAGCGCGTGCGTGAAGAACGAGGCCACGCCACCGGCCATTGCCGCCGCCATGTACTCAGGCCCCAGGAATGACAGAAACAGCCGGTCACAGAACACCATGACCGCGAAGGAGCCCTGTGACACCACCATCGGAATGGCAATGTGCAGCAGTTCCCGAGTCGTGCCGGGTTGTGCGACGGCCTGTTGTGCGTTCATGGCGGCGGGCTGGGAAAAAAGGGCGCGTAGCATATCACCGGCGTCATGAAGCGGGAATGAAAACCGTTAGGTTGCCTCTCTCCGCGGGCCGACTAAACTTAATATACTGTCACCTGAAGGTACTTTCGCCTGAGGGTACCTTCACCTGAAGGTACTAGAGAGGCAGCACGTGGAATACACAATCTCTGATTCCAGAGATTTCATACGAGTCGATTTCCACGCCAGCCCCACGGTGGAAATGGTGCTGGAAATCCAACAGACCGTGAGCATCGGCTATCCCGGGAAGCGTCGTTTGTATTGCCTCAACGGCACCCGCTTCATGTTTACCGTGGCCGAACTGCAGCAGATTGCCGAGGACGCCAAGAGCTACCCTCACCCACCGGACCGGGTTGCCATTGTCACCGACCACGCCGTTTCCTACGAAACCGCCCGCCTGCACCGTCACTACCGCAACGTGCCCGCTACCGAGGAAAGTATTTTCCGCGAGGAAACCTCCGCCGTGGCCTGGCTCGGCCAACAGCAATCTCCGTTATACTCCGACGTTCCCTAGTAGCGGGCCCGAGTTATGCGAAAGCTATTACTGGCAGTGTCCACCGTTGTCCTCACCGCCTGTACCGGGCTACCCGAGGGCGTCGAGTCGGTTGATTCGCTGGACCCGGAGCGCTATCTGGGCACCTGGTACGAGATCGCCCGGCTCGATCACACTTTCGAGCGCGGCCTGTCTGATGTCACCGCCACCTACGGTAAGCGCGATGACGGCGGCATCAGCGTCCTGAACCGCGGCTACAACGTGAAAGACCGCGAGTGGAACCGGGCCGAGGGCAAGGCCTATCCCCTGCAGCAGGGTGACTACTCACAGTTGAAGGTATCCTTCTTCGGCCCATTCTACGGCGGCTACAACGTGGTAGCCCTGGACCCGGACTACCAGTGGGCCATGGTGGTCGGCCCCAGCCGTGGCTACCTGTGGATACTGGCGCGGGAGCCCAGCCTGCCGGAACCGGCGCTGAGCGACCTGGTGGCAAAAGCACGGGCCCTCGAGTTTCCCGTCGAAGAGCTTATCTACGTGGAACACGGCGTCGCCCCGGCGGAGGACTAACGGTCCGGCAGGCGCAGCACCCAGCCCGCCAACCGCCAAAGGGCAAACAGGAACAACAGCGGAATCAGTACGCTCTTCAACAATACCGCGCCCAGCAGTCGCAGCGTGCCGTCCACGAACTCGGCGAAGCGGCCCTGCAGGTCATCGAACTGGCGCGACAGGTCGCTGCGCTTGCGTTCGCCCTCGCCGCGCACGGTTCGGTCCACTTCTTCCAGGTCGCCGTAGAAGGACTGCATGACCTGGTGCTCGGGGCTACTGGAATCCGGCAGGAACACCCGGTCGACCCAGAGGTTGGCGAGGATCACCAGCGCCAGGGCAAAGCGTACAAAAGCCACGACCAGGAAAGCCTTCAACAGCGCCGGGAAACCGCCGCTGCGCGCCACGAACCAGGCGATGCCGGTGGCGACAGCCAGCGCGGTGAGTACCACTGAGAAGGTCACATCGGACACGACCACCAACAACAGCTGTTGGATCACCAGGCTGGTCACCGCCAGGGTCATCACCGCCGAGAAGCGCTCGATCACGTCGTTGATCGGGTCCAGCAGTTCACCGATGGAAAAGGTCACGAGCCACATATCCAGCTCGGTGCCCTGCAGGGCCGAGACCAGTGCGTTGATACCGCGCGCGGTGCCGTAAATAATGCCGGCATCCAGTAGAGAGGCACTAACATAGTCGCCGGCCAGGCGGTCTACGCCGCCCTGCCAGGCCAGGGTCAGCAGGAGGATAGCCACCAGCAGCCAGCCCCACTCACGCCGTGTCGCATTGGGAATTGCCATAGCGCCAAACATACGTGCGATGCAGCTCTGGGTCACGCAAAAAAACTGCGCTGAAGGCTCGACGGGAGTCCCAGCTAGCCGGCGGCCAGGCCCACCAGGTTGTGAGGTGACTCCAGGCGCATGACCTTATCGCGCAGCGACAGGCTTACGCCGAAGTGACGTAACAGTTCGGTGCCGATCATGCCCTGCACTTCGCCCGCACGAAGCATCGGGCGCAGCTCCTCGGGTACATGCCCGAAGCGGAAGCGGCGCCGATGCCCTCCCAGTTCCACCAGCAGGGTGTAGATCGGGGTGAGAAAACTCCCCAGCAGAGGGTAGAAATCCTCGTGACGTCCTTCCGGCTCCGCCCCAGAGAGCGCATCCGGTAGCAGGTAGGAGATCGGAGCACCGGTGTCAAAGTACATGCGCCGCACGCGGCCGTTCACCCGCACGTTGATCACCGGCAGCTCGCCACACAGTTGCACCGGGAGCACAATCTCACCGGCGGGCGGCAGGTGATTGAACTGCACCATGCGCTCGGCCGCATAGATGGACACATTGATCTCCCTGAGAACATCGGCGCCGATCATCCCCTCGACCGGCACGCCAATGTGTTCCGACAGGTAGCTGGCAGTCACGCCCATGTAATTGCCCTCCACCGGGAACACCTGCCCGCCGATGCGCAGCGGTTCGTAACCCACACTGAACGGCGCCCCCGAATCCAGCAGGCAGGGCCGGCCCTCAACGTTGACGATGATGTGGCCGTGATGAAGTTGAAAAAGGTAGTTAGCCATGTCGCTATAGTCGGCGAATGCGCGACTATGCAACATGATTGGTCCCGCCGAGGACTTGGCCCTAGGCGCCAGCCGCCGCAGCTATACCGAAATTACGCGGGCCGAGGGTGATCATACGTCGGGTAAGGCGCAGGCAAACACCAAAATGCTCCAGCAGGTCCGCGCCAAGAATACCGTCGAGGCGCTCTTTCCCGAGCTGGGCTTCCAGACTTTTCGGCAGCACGCCCGCACGAAACCTGCGGTCAGTGCCATCGATGGACAGGTCCAGCAGGTAGCAAGGCGTACGGTACGTACCTACCAGCGGGTGGTAGCACTCGCGGCTGCCCAACGTCTCACAATGGCGCAGCAGGGGCTCCGGGACCAACGACAGCGCCGAGGACGTGTCTACCGCCAGGCGCATTTTGCGCCCTCCGATACCACCGGCCTGGACGCTAAACACCGGGGCGCCATGCACGATATCCAGCGGCAGGGTATCGCCCTCGATCTCACAGGTCGGGCACAGGCGCAACAGGCGTTCTTCCGGGTACAGGTGCACCGCGAAAGGCGCCAGCAGATCCATGCCCAACATACCCACCACCCGAGAGCCCAGGCGCTCGCGCAGGTTGGCCGGGGTGATGCCCTGGTAGCTGGTGAGAACGTCGATATCGCGCCGGCCCATCAGCACCGGTGCGTTGCCGACCGAGCGGGCAGCGCCCGTAGACAGCAGGTATTGCTTGCCAGCCACGGTGACGATGGGCTGGCCATTTTGAAGTCGGTAGGTGTATTCGGCTACATCCATTACAGCTCGCCGTTTGGGTTCCAGGACAACAGAACCAGCCCTCGTTGGACTCGTCCCCGCTCGCCGTACTATAGATATCAAACCCGGAATTTGGATGCCAATGCGCGAGCGAACCGTGGTCACAAATTTCGTTTCCGCCTGAAAAACTAGGCGCTTATTGCACGTTTGGCGCAATTAAAGCGCGTTGATGTGTTGCAGTTCACAGCTCAGACCCTACAGGCGCGCGGCCTGCACATGCATCCAGTCGAAGTTGCGGTGGCGGCCGAGCCCAACCCAACCCTCCTCTTCCCACAGTCGCCACCAGGTGTCGTATTCCGGCCGGGCAAAGCCGGCGCGGTCGCGGCCCCACTTGAGGCGATTGTTGGCGGGGTCGTAATCCAGCGCGATGCCCCAGCTGCGCCTGGACCGTTGGGGCGGCTGCCTGAACGTGCGCAAGATGCGCGGCGGCACCAGGATGTCGATGCACAGC
>JANQGK010000005.1 GCA_028277365.1 Halieaceae bacterium
GCCTAACAACCTGATCTACGTGGGCGGCGAGCCGGACCACAAGGTCAGCAATGAGGATTTTCTCGATCACCTGGAGCAGGTGACCCGCAACAAGGCCGCTGAGCTGGAAGCCGCGCGCAGCGGCCAGGGCACCGAAAGCGCCGACGAAGCGCCCGGCGACCTGTCCGGCGACCTCATCGCCAAAGCCTGAAGGACATACCGTGAACCCGATACGCGCGATACGGGGGATGAACGACATCCTCCCCCAGGACAGCTACTTGTGGCAGCACCTGGAAGCGGTGGTGCGCGAGCTGCTGGACGCTTACGGCTATCGCGAAATCCGGTTGCCCATCGTCGAGCAGACCCAGCTGTTCAGTCGCGCCATCGGCGAAGTCACCGACATCGTCGAGAAGGAGATGTACAGTTTCGAGGACCGCAATGGCGACAGCCTGACCCTGCGCCCGGAAGGCACCGCGGGCTGCGTGCGCGCATTCAACCAGCACGGCATGACGGGCACCCAGCAGAAGCTCTGGTACGCCGGCCCCATGTTCCGCCACGAACGCCCGCAGCTGGGCCGCCAGCGCCAGTTTCACCAGGTGGGTGCCGAGGTGCTTGGTACCGCGAGCGCGGATGTAGAAGCAGAGTTGATCGTACTTTCGGCGCGTCTGTGGCGCCTGCTGGGACTGGACGGTGCCGTTACCCTGGAACTGAATTCCCTGGGCGGCAACGAGGACCGGGCCCGCTACCGGGCAGCGCTGGTGGCCTACCTGTCTGAACGTCGCGATGAATTGGACGAGGACAGCCAGCGTCGGCTCGACGGCAACCCGCTGCGCATCCTCGACAGCAAGTCGGAGCAAACCCAGGCGCTGCTGGCCGCGGCCCCTTCCCTGCGGGAATTCCTGGACCAGGAGTCCCGGGAGCATTTCGAGCAACTGACCCAGCTACTGGATGCTGCCGGCATCAGCTACCGGCTCAACCCGCGCCTGGTGCGCGGCCTGGATTACTACAATCGCACAGTGTTCGAATGGGTCACCGATGCGCTTGGAGCGCAGGGCACGGTCTGCGCCGGCGGGCGCTATGACGGCCTGGTCGAACAGCTGGGTGGTAAGCCCACGCCGGCGGCGGGTTTTGCCATGGGTCTCGAACGGCTGGTGCTGCTGATGCAGGAATTGAAGGTCGCGCCGCCGGAGAGCAGCCAGGCGGATGTTTACCTGGTGGCCGTGGGCGAGGGTGCGGCGGTAGCCGGCTTCGCCATCGGCGAAACCCTGCGAGACAGCTTGCCCGGTCTGCGCCTGCAGGTGCACACCGGTGGCGGGAGCTTCAAAAGCCAGATGAAAAAGGCCGATCGCAGCGGCGCCCAACTGGCGCTGGTACTGGGCGAGAATGAGCTGGCCGAACGCACCGTGGGCTTCAAGCCCCTGCGCGGCGGTGACCAGCGCAGCGTGTCACAGGATGCGCTGGCAGATGAACTGAAACACTTTTTTGCACACGAGGAACACTAGTGGACACCTATCGTACCGAGGAAGAACAGGTCGAAGCCCTTAAGAGATGGTGGGAAGAAAACGGCCGTTCAACCATTGCCGCTGTGGTGCTGGCCCTGGCGGCTGGCTTTGGCTGGCAGTACTGGCAGGGTTATCAGCAGGATCAGGCCGAAGCGGCTTCGCTGCTTTACGAGGAAATGATGGCGTCGGTGGGGCAGAGCGGTGAGACCGCCCAGGCCGAAAGCATCAAGACCCTGGGCGAACGTCTCAAGGCTGCCTTCCACCACGGCGATGCGCGCCAGATGCAAAGCGGCAAACTGGGCGTAGGTGGAGGACGGGAAGG
>JANQGK010000090.1 GCA_028277365.1 Halieaceae bacterium
GCCATGCCGGTGAGTCTGAGGGCGTGCAGTTTCTCCAGGGTGTGCTGATGTAACATGATGTGTTCCTGTTGAACTGGGAGAATCAGTGGTAGTAGCCGGGACCGCGTACATTGGCATGCAGAGGCAGCTCCCCCTGCTCGGGTTCCTCCTCGGGCAGGGACTGGCGATCGAGCCCCTGCTTGAGGATGGAGCTGACGCTGCGGTAGTTTGGGGAATGGATGGCCAAGGCCCGCTCGCAGGCCGCCTCCAGGCGCGCCTTGCCGTAGCGGCGGGCGTGATGCAACAAGCCCAGGCAGCGGCGGTAGCCGTGCTCCGGGTGGGGTAGATCCTTGAGCTGGCGTTTGACCACCTCCAGGGTGGCTGGGCCGATTCGCCCGGCCCAGTTGAGGAAGCGCCCGGGAGACCACTCGCGGTGCTGACGGTGGGAGCTGGGCATAGGCTCCGGGAGGGTGGAGAAGCGCTTGGTGTGGCTACGTGGATGGCAGGCGATGCGTTGCCCCTTGTGGAACACCTCCACGACGCTGGCGCTGGCGCGCACATCCAGGACATGGCCGACCCAGCGGTGCGGGACGCTGTAATAGCGCTGATCGACCTCGACGTGGTAATCGATACCGGGCTTGGCCTGCTTCCACTCGGCATACTCGTAGAGGGTGGCCGGCAGGGGCTTGAGCGCGGGTTTATCCAATGCCTCGAAGGCGCTCCTGCGGCTGCCGGGCAGCTTTTGGAAGGGACGTCCGTTGAGCTCGCTCAGCAGTTCCCGGATGGCCCCGTTGAGCTCGGACAGGGAGAAGAAGGTGTGATGGCGAAGGCGGGCCAGGATCCAGCGTTCGACCACCTGTACGCCCACCTCCGCCTTGGATTTATCTTTCGGTTTGTAGGGCCTTGCGGGGAGGATGGCACAGCCATAATGGCGTGCCAGCTCCTGATAGGTGGCGTTGGGCTGGGGGTCGTAGCGGCAGGCCTTGGTGACCCCACTGCGCAGATTATCGGGGACCAGTAACTCCACCACCCCGCCGAAGAAGACGAAGGCACGTTGATGCGAGGCGATCCACTGCGGTAGCTCCTGCGTCCAGGTAGCCTCGGCATAGGTATAGCTGGAGGCGCCGAGCACGGCGACGAACACTTGAGCCTGGCGCAGCTCGCCGGTGCTGGCGTCCACGATCGGCACCGTCGGACCGCAGTAGTCGATGAACAGCTTTTCACCGGCGCGGTGAAGCTGTCGCATGCTGCGCTTCTGGTGCTTGCGCCAGCGCTGATAGTGCAAGCAGAACTGGCTGTAGCGGTAGGCCTGATCCCCATGGGCGGCCGCATACTCCGACCACAGCAGTTGCAGTGTGACCCCTTTGCGCTTGAGTTCCTGGTGGATCGCCGGAAAATCCGGCTCGACAAAGCGTCCCGAGTGCTTCTTTGGCGTCAGCAGCCGGCTTTCCAGCTGGGCCTCATCCATGCCCTCCGGCAAAGGCCAGCCGATACCCTGCGCCTTGGCCAGGCTCAGGTACTTGCTGATGACCCCCTTCGACAATCCACAGGCGAGGGCGATCTGCGAGTAGGCGAGCTTGGCCTCGTGGTGGAGGCGCAGCACCTCTTTGATCTGTTGCATTGGAATCCTCTTGGCCGGCATACCCACCTCCGAAAAAGCGGTGGCGTATGCCATACGGGTTAGAAGAATTCCAGCGCAGTTCGAGAGCGTTTCCGCGAACGTGAACGCCGTTGGGTGCGGCTCTTTTGTAACGACACTCCGCGACCAAGAATCGAAGGGTTAGAACCGATTTCTTGTGGCGCTCGTTGACTTGTCGTGCGCCCCATTTCAGGCGGCCTCGGGCACTGCCACAGGAATCGGCGGTCCAGGGTAATTGCGCCGTTGCTCCTGTTCGAAGTGAAACGCCAGGTAGGCTGGCAGGTCGCCACTGATCTTCAGTGACCGCAGCTTCAGGATGGCTTCGGCCCGATCCAAGCCCCAACGTGCGCCGGTGATATCCATTCGGTCCTTGACCAGGTGCCGGCATGCTCCTTCGATGACGCCGGTGGCGATCGGCAGCCCGTGCGCCAGGGCGCGATCATACTGGAGTCGTTCGCTGTTGTTGTCGATGTAGTCGGCGGCTTTGTCGACGGGTTTGCGCGCCCCTTGGTCGAGCTGCTTGCGGGTTGCTGCGCGACGCAGACCCACCGCCACGTCCTTGGCCTTGCCATGGAGCACGGCGCTGGCCCGATCCATCACCCATTCCTCCCGCGCCTCGGCGTCGTCCGGGTGGAGGGCAAAGGCGGCCTTCCAGAGGTATTCGAGAACATGCACGAAATCCTGGACCACGACGATCTCGACCTTATAGCGCTTGGCGCTGGCAGCGACTTGGCGCAGCAGGTCTTCTTGCCCGTCGGTCAGCACGACCCAGCACATCCGCTGGTCCGGATCACGGCGTAGCGCTTCCGCAAAAGCCTCCTCGATGACCGCCCCCTGCGAGGGCTCGACCCGCGCCCAAGTACGTTTGTTCTGCGGTCGCGGTCGTTGACTCTCGGGCTGTTGTTCGGGATCGAGGATCTGCTCGGGGGTGCGTGGGTAAGGATCGACTTCGTACACCGAGGCCACGGTGGCCATGCGTTTGCGGTTTTTCTTCTCCCCCGGACTGAGCCGTGTTTGCTGCTTGTGTGCCTCTTGCTCCATGGCCCGGCGCGTGGCATCGCGCAGACCACTGGGATGCATCACGATGCCCTTGCCATCGGCGCTGATCACCAAGAATTTGCCCTCGTCGCACCCTTCTTGGTGCGCTGTTGCCGGCTGATTGTAGAATGCATCGAAATCCTGGCTCAGCTGCACCGCGACCTCCTCGGCTTGGCGCTTCGCCATCTGCCCGCCACCGGCACGCGTCAGATGGTCGACCGCCTCATCGAACGATCCGCCAACGATCTCTTCCACCAGCACCTCGCACAGTCCGTGCGAGTACTTGTCCGGCGGCAGGTTCAGCTGTGCATCCAGGGGGAAGACACTGTCCAGACCCCGTCCTCCGTAGCCACGACGGGTGACGATTACCTCCCCGAAGCGGCTCTCCAGGCGCCGCTGGCAGCCTTCGCGCCGATGCGTTCGCGCAACCCCATCCTCGCCCACCACGCGCTCGTGGATGGGCTCCTCGACACTGCGCTGGTCGAGGTGTCCTTGGATCAGCCGACGCAACAACTCGTTGCCTTCGGTGTGCACCATCGCCTCCAGCTCACCGTGAGTGAGCCGTTGGTTTTCCTCATCGGTGAGGTTGCCCAGAAGAGATTGAAACTGCGCAAGCGCATCCGCGTAGTGCTCGATCGCGCTGGCCGTGATTGCGTAAGATGTCATCGATGGGGTCTCCTCGGGTAGGTGGCAAAAGATTCGCACCTCAAGTTTCCTACCCCTCGTGAGGCCCCGTCATCAGAACTTTCCCGCCACCAACTCGCTAAGCTCTTGTTTCCTGTTCGAACCCCGTCGTTTCAGAAGAGCCGCACCCAATGATCAACTGGCATTGGCACTTCTCTTGTCCCGGCATCGCCCTCACAGAGCTCGGCGTAAGGGCACCGGCACGATCAGGCCCACGCAGTCCCTGCTCAGCCCGCACCAGCGCGGCAATGCCCGGGCCGCGCGGGCTATTCGGAATAGCCACCGCCAAACCCTCCGTCGCGGGCGAAGAAGCCGGGTCGGCCGGCGGGCACCACGGTGACACCGCCCTG
>JANQGK010000102.1 GCA_028277365.1 Halieaceae bacterium
TTGACTACGACGGTCTGAACGTGGAAGGCAAGATCGCCGTAGTCATTGTGCTCATAGTCGGGGGCAACTATGCCGTAGCCCACGAACACCAGTTCGGCATCATCCAGGCGCGCGACCGGGCGATTGCGGTCCGGGCCCATGATGAAATCCTCCGGGTAGCTAAGCGCGGTGCGACCAGCGGCGGACTCAATCACCACACTGGCACTGCCCTTCACCAGGCTGTGCTCGCGCAGGGGCACCTGCTGGAAATAACTGCCGTCACCACCCGCCGGTACCAGGCCCAGTTGGCGGTATTCGGCAGCCACGTACTCGGCGGCCACGTCATAGCCGGTGGTGCCGGCGTTGCGGCCCCCCAGCGCGTCGGAGGCCAGGAACTCGATATGGGCGCGCAGCCGTTCCTGTTCGACGGTTGCGTTGCTATTGGGAAGCTGGGCGCAGCTGAACAGCGCGGTAGAGGCCAGCAGGGTGAGAATAGTGCGCATCAAATGGCGGGCTCTGAGAATCGTGTGGCGGCGAAGTATAGACCAGGCCGCTGCAGCGCCACCAATGGCTCTACTCGATCTTGAGCCCCGCGTCTTCCAGCTCCCTCGCGGTTTCCTCCAGCGGTGGCAGCGACGCAGGAGGCTGGTCAGAGAGCAGCATCTCGCCGCCCAGTACCAGGCCGGGCACCACGAAGAACACGGTGAACACATAGCCGAAGGCCCAGCCCCGATTCCGCTCGGTGCGATTTCCCAGCCACTCGGCGGATCTTACCGGCCGGTCCCGTAACCAGGGGACAGACAGAAAGACCGCCACCCCCAGCACGTTGTACATCAGGTGCACCAGGGCAATCTGCAGCGCGAACTGCTGGTTGTCTCCGGAGACCGCAGTGGCCGCCAGCAGGGCGGTGATGCAGGTGCCAATATTGGCACCCATGGTGAACGGGAAGACCTGTTTAGTGGAGAGAATGCCGGCGCCGGCCAGTGGCACCACCAGCGAAGTGGTGGTCGAGGAGGACTGCACCAGCACAGTGATGGCCGTGCCCGAGGCCACGCCGGCCATCGGATGACGGCCGATGGCCAGCTGCACGATCCCTTTGGCCTGGGCGGTCATGGTGCTGCGCAACAGCCGCCCCAGGTAGAGCACCGAGGCGATTACCATGCCGATACCCGCCACAATGGCCAGGTATGCACCCAGCGCCGGTACCCGCTCGAACAAGTCGATGACCACGCCGCTCACCGGTTTGGTGATAGCGCCCAGAAAATTGAGCTCCTTCACCGAGGCCCCGCTGCCGCCCACAAACCAGTGCGACATATGCCCCGCCATGCGCTCCAGCGGGTGGAAGATCGCCTCGATAGGCAGGAAGATAACGATGCTGTAGAGGTTGAAAAAGTCGTGCACGGTGGCGGCCTGGAAGGAGCGGTTGAAGGTATCGCGCTCCTTCAGCGCCCCCAGGCTGACAATGGTATTGGTAATGGTGGTGCCCATGTTGGCGCCCATGATCATGGGCACGGCGATAGACACCGGCACGCCGCCCGCCACCAGGCCGACGATCACCGAGGTGACCGTGCTGGAGGACTGCACCAGCGCCGTGGCGAGAATACCGAGGATCACCCCGACGATAGGACTGCCGGCAAACGCGAAAATGCGCGCGGCCCCCTCGTCGCCGCCGGACATCCAGCGAAAGCCTTCGCCGATGACCCCCACGCCGATCAGCAGCAAGTAAACCAGGGCCACCACGGTCACCCAGGTCAACGGTCCGGGGGCAGCGGCCGCCTGCGGGGCGCTGGCGGATTCGACCTTGTGCGCTTCGCTCATAGCACCATGCTTAACGAAAAGTGGTGACGGGCACTAGCGCCGGAATGCGTTGCTTGTGAAAAACCGGCCTAAAAGTTCTCCACGTGGGTACGCAGGTCCAGTTCATGACTCCAGGCATTGTGCGGCTGCCGGTACAGGTACATAAACGCCTCGGCGATACCTTCCCGTCCGATCAGGCCCTCCTCGCCCAGCTTGTCGAAATACTCCGGGAAGTTGCGCTCGATCTTCTCACCGTAGATCCCACCATCGATCACCACGTGACCGACGTGGATACCCTGCGGGTGAAACTCCCGCGCCAGACTCTGCGCCAGGTTGCGCAGGCCGCCCTTGGCGGCGGTGAAGGCAGCAAAGCCAGGCTTGCCGCGCATGGAGGCGCTCGCACCGGTAAACAGCAGGCAGCCGCTGCCGCGGGGCGCCATCTTGCGCAGGGCCTCCCGCGCGAACAGAAAGCCACCCAGCAGCCCCACCCGGTAGCACTTCTCGAAGTGCTCCACACTGGTATCCAGGAACACGCTGGGCATATTGTTGCCGGCGTTGTAGATGGCAAGGGACACAGGCCCGATGACCTCGGCGGCCTCGAACAGAGCCGTCACCTTATCTTCATCGGTGGTATCGCAGGCGACCGCAGTGGCGGCACCACCCTCGCCTTCGATGGCGGCTACCACGGCGGTTAGCTTGTCCGGCGAGCGCCCGGCCACGACCACGTGCAGGCCTTCGCCGGCGGCTGCCCGGCACAGCGTCGCCCCCAGCCCCTCCAACGGCCCCACTCCGATGACTACGGCTGTCTCCATGCGCTGTGCTCCTGTCGTTTCATCATTTACATATTAGATGGACACTGCGAGACTGCCTCTCCGGATTTCTCGATGAGACCGCCTGGAACTTAAAAAAACTGCCAAGAGGGGGAATTCATGCCGGGATTTTTCAAGGAACTGAGCTATCGCGCGTTCCTGGCACTGAAGAAAGGTATCGTCATGGCGCCGCAGCCGCGCCCCGCGATGTTTGTCGGTCGCGACGCTGCACTCAACCTGTGTGAAACCATCTCCCACGTGGGGCTCAAGAAAATCCTGGTGGTGACCGACAAGCCGCTGATGGAGATCGGCATCCCCCAACAGGCCATTGCCCGGCTCAGCGCCAAGGGCGTCAGCACCGCCGTGTACGACGGCGTGCAGCCGGACCCGACGGTCGGCGTGGTCGATGCCGGCATCGAGATGCTCAGGCGCGAGGCCTGCGATGGGGTGCTGGCCATCGGCGGCGGCAGTTCCATCGACGCCGCCAAGGTCATGGCGCTGGCGGTAGCCAACAATCTCCAGGCCGTGGACTGTGTAGGTCTCAAAAAAGGCAAGCTGCCCTCACTGCCGCTGTTCGCCATTCCGACCACGGCGGGCACCGGTTCCGAGGTAACCATCGCCGCGGTGATTTCCGACGACCAGACCCACGAAAAAATGGTGGTCGCCGATACCAAGATCATCCCCTCTGCTGCTGCCCTGGACCCGGAGATCATGAAGGGCCTGCCACCCCATATCACCGCCGCCACCGGCATGGATGCGCTGACCCATGCAGTGGAGTCCTATATCAACACCTGGGATACACCCGAGTGCCTGCAGTACGGTCGCTCCGCCACCCGCCTGGTGCTCAACAATCTGGAGCGGGCCTGCGCCAACGGCGAGGACATGGCGGCGCGGGAATCCATGGCCTTGGCGTCCTACTACGCGGGCCTGGCCTTTACTACCTGCCTGGTGGGTTACGTGCATGCGGTATCGCATCAGTTGGGCGGCCACTACCACATGCCCCACGGCCTTGCCAACGCCATGGTGCTGCCCCACGTGCTGGAGCTACTGAAAGACAGCGCCGGTGAGCGGCTGG
>JANQGK010000115.1 GCA_028277365.1 Halieaceae bacterium
CCCGCCCTCGGCTTCCAGCATCAACGGGATACTGTGTTTCATGCACAGCATGGTGCCCAGCACGTTGAGATTGAGCACTCGGACAAACTCCCCGGTATCAAGCTCACCGTAGGGCATGGGCATGCCACCGCCGCCGGCATTGGCCACCACCCCATGCAACAGGCCTTCCCCACCGCCGGCGCGGGCCATGATGGCGGCGACGTCCTCTTCATTGGTGATATCCCCGGTCAGCCAGCCGATGTGTCCCGGCAGGCCTTCGGCTTCAATGGCATCGGCGGCCGCTGCCAGCGTTGCTTCGGTGCGCCCGCAAATGGTGACCGTCGCGCCGTCCCGCACCAGCCGGCGGGCGCAGGCCTTGCCGATACCAGTGCCACCGCCGGTGACCAGAATGTTCATGCCGTCGAGGGCCTGGGCCATGTTGCGTTCCGGGTGTTTGAGGGGTGGACAGTGTACCCTGCCCTCGGCGGCGCGTCCGCCTCAGTGGCTCAGCCGGCCTCGCCCTCAGCGATGCGCAGGTGTGGCAGGTCCTGACGGTAAGTCAGCCCGTGTACTTCGATGTGACGCTGTGACAGGAGAATCGAGCGCAGGTATTCCAGCACCTCGCGGCTGATCACCTGGCCCGGCACCAGCACGGGTACACCGGGTGGATAAGGTGTGATCTGATCTGCGCTGATGGCGCCTACCAGTTCCTCGTTCAGAGCCGTGGCTGAGTCCATCAGCCGCACGACTGCCCCTCGCTCGAAGAACACGTCGCGGGGAAGCCGGGCGATCTCACCCGTGGGCGGCAGTGCCTGAGGGGGCTTGAGTTCGATCTCACCGCCGCGAGACCGGGTGTCCTTGGCCATGCGCTTCAATGCATTCTCCAGGCGCATCACTTTGCCCTGGGTGGTGCCGATGGTGAGCAGCAGGGTGATGGTGTTAAAGGTCGTCTTCTCCACCTGGATGTTGTACTTCTCGAACAGCTCCACCTGCACCGCCTCGGCGCTGCGACCGGTCTGGCTGATGTCAACGGTGATCTTGGTGGGGTCGAGGCGGATGCCGTCGTCCGCCAGCTCCGTGGGCAGCATGTCAGGCAGCTCCAGCACCCTGAACACCTCGGTGGCGTTGATGGATTCGCGCAGTCGCTCTGCGAGTTCCAGGGTCCGTTTGAGCAGCGCGTAGCCTTCCACCGACATCTGCTTTCGCGCCACGTCGAGACTGGCAATGATGGCGTACTGGGGGCTGGTCGACGCGTGCATATTGAAATGCTCGCGAAAGCGCTGCTCGTCGAAATCCGGGTCGTTCACATGGGTCATGCTGGCCTGTGAGAAGGCGGACAGCATCTTGTGGGTCGACTGGGTGACATAGTCGGCGCCGGACTCCAGGGCGGTGGGACGCAGGGCCGGGTGGAAGGCCGCATGGGCGTACCAGGCTTCATCAATGATCACCTTGATGCCCGCCGCGTGGGCCCGCTCGACGATCGGCGCCAGCTCGTAGCGCATTCCGTCGTAGGTGCAGCTGGTCAGCAGTAGCGCCCGTGCATCCGGGTTTTCTTCAATGGCGCGGAAGATGCTCTCCCGGGTCACCGGGCCGTAGAGACCGTAACGCACGCGCAGAGAGGAGGGCAGATACACCGGCATGGCGCCGCAGAGAATGATGCCGTGGTGGGCGGATTTATGACTGCCGCGGTCCAGCAGCACCTTGTCGCCGGGGTGTAGCAGGCTTTGCAGGATGACCTTGTTGGCGGTGGAGGTGCCGTTGGTGGAGAAGAAGGTGTGCTTTGCGCCGAAGGCCCGCGCCGCCAGCTCCTGGGCGTCCTGGATCACACTGTGTGGCTCCAGCAGGCTGTCGAGAATCTGCACCGACACCGACAGGTCGGCGTCAAAGATATGCTCGCCCAGGAAGTGGTAGAACTCCGCGACCCAGGGGCTGTCCTTCATGCTGTCGCCGCCGGAGTGGCCGGGTGTGTGCCAGGCGTCCTTGGCGCTGCGCACGTAGTCCCGGAGCGTGTCGGCGAAGGGCGTGGCCGCCTTGTGGTCAATGGCCGCCAGCACTTCCCTCAGCAGGGAGAAGAAGTCCTCCTCGCTGTCATCCAGGTAGCCGTCGATGTTCAGTTCCAGCAGGTCGTCAATGCGGCCGCGCTCGCTCTGGGGCAGAATCACGAAGTGATTGACATGGGGTCGCCGGGCCAGGCTCTGGGGTACCACGTCCATAGCGGAGTGACTGTGGATGAGCAGGGCCTGCAGGTGTGGCTCGCCCAGCAGCTCGGCAAGCTGCTCGGCATTGGTGGCCTGCTTGAAGTCGATGGAGCTGCGCGGGTAATCCTCTTCCAGCGAGGCCCACAGGCCCTGGCGCCAGCGCTCGGCGAACAGCGGGTCTTCGCTGTAGACGGCGATCAGAATCGTCGGCTGCAACGTCTCAGACAACTTCGCCTCCGGAAACCAGTTCTTTCACTTCCTTGCCGCCCAGTGCGGCCAGAATGCGCGGGTAGGCGGTGGGGAACAGGCGGCTGATCAGCGTGATGAGTTTGGCATCCCGGCCGATCAGCAGGCGCGACTTGCGGCGCTCCATGGCCCGCAGGATCTGGTCTGCCGCCGAGGCCGGGGTGGTGCCGGTCATTTCCTCGAATTTTTGCGCAAATGCCGCGTGCTCTTCCTCGCTGCGACTGGTGCGGGCAGCGCGGGCGATGTTGGTGGTGACGCCACCCGGGTGCACGCAGCAGACGTGCAGGCCGCTCCCGGCGATGTCCTGTTCCTGGCGCAGGGCTTCGGTATAGCCGCGCACGGCAAACTTGGCGGCGTTATAGGCGGTCTGGGTGGGTACCGCGATAATGCCGAATACGCTGGAGATATTGACCAGGTGTCCGCGGTTGGCTTTTCTGAGCAGCGGCAGAAAAGCCTTGCAGCCGTACACCACTCCCCAGAAGTTGATACCCATCAGCCACTCGACGTCTTCGATGCTGTTTTCCTCGGCGGTACCGCCGAGGGCGACGCCGGCGTTGTTGATGAGTATGTCGAGGTGGTCGTGGCGGTCTGCTACGGCCTCGGCCCAGGTGAACACGGCCGCGCGATCGGCGACGTCCACCACCCGGCTCTCAACGCCCAGCTCCTTGCGCTCCAGCAGCCCGATGGTCTCCGCCAGGGCAGCGTCGTTGATATCGCTGAGCTCCAACACACAGCCGGCGCGGTTGAGCGCTATCGCCAGGCCCCGACCAATCCCGGAGCCCGCGCCGGTCACCGCGGCGACCTTCCCCTCGAAATAGCTCATTGTTGTTATCCCTCTGAAAGGCGCAGATCATAGGCCTTTCCGCGTCAAGAGCAATAGCTGTTGCGTCAAATAGCTCCGTAGTCGCCGGATCGCAGTGGAGGGGTTTTGGCAGACACGCCGTGAACCCGTCCCTGGGGGCTCGGATGCCGCATCCCTGCGGCATACGGTCCGGCAAAGGGCCTGACGACGCTCCGCCTGAGAGTGAGGTACTACCCCCCCCAAATCGAAGGAATTTGCCTGGTGGCTGGATGGTGCTGGAGAGGGTGTTCATGGGGTCCTGAAGACCGTGCGCGCCATGGACGGCGCGCCCGAGCCCCCAGGGATGGGTTCACGGCGTGTCTTCAGGACCCCATGAGCGCCCTCTCCCGAAGCTATATCTAGACACCCGGCAACCTATTCCGTAGAATCGCGTTCCCAGAATGTGAGGACCACAGCCCCGTGTTCTGGGCTACAGGAGCCGGTGAAAGCGCGTGCCAAATTGCGATGAAAAAGAGCGAGATGAACTGATCATCTCGCTTTTTTTTGGGCTCGTAAAACGTGACAGCTTCTCTCGGACGTGTAGCCTGCGCAAGGTCCTTCCCCCCAATGATTCTCGGAGGTTTGCTTGAGCAACAAGGCAATTCTGGCACTGGAAGATGGCAGCATCTTTCGCGGTATATCCATCGGGGCCGACGGGTCATCCACCGGCGAGGTAGTGTTCAATACGGCCATGACCGGTTACCAGGAGATCCTCACCGATCCCTCCTATGCCCGTCAGATTGTGACGCTCACCTACCCGCATATCGGCAACACCGGCACCAACAGTGAAGACGAGGAGTCCTCGGCAATCTGGGCCTCGGGACTGGTGATTCGCGACCTGCCGCTGCTGGCTTCCAACTACCGCAACGAGCGGGACCTCTCCAGTTACCTCAAGGCCAATAACATCGTCGGCATTGCCGACATCGACACCCGGCGCCTGACCCGCATCCTGCGGGAGAAGGGGGCCCAGAACGGCTGCATTGTCGCGGGCGAGAACCCCAACGAGGAAGCGGCCCTGGCCGAGGCCCGCGGCTTCGCCGGGCTGAAGGGGATGGACCTGGCAAAAGAAGTGACCGTCAAGGCGCCCTACCACTGGCGCGAGGGCGCCTGGGTCTGGAACGAGGGCCACCCCACTTATAAAGATGAAGACCTGAAGTTTCATGTCGTCGCCTACGACTACGGCGTGAAGCGCAACATCCTGCGTATGCTCACCGATCGCGGCTGCCGCCTGACGGTGGTGCCGGCCCAGACTCCCGCCAGCGAGGTGCTGGCAATGAACCCGGACGGCATCTTCCTGAGCAACGGTCCCGGCGACCCGGAGCCCTGTGACTACGCGATTGCGGCGATCACTGAACTGCTGACCACCGGTATCCCTATCTTTGGCATCTGTCTGGGCCACCAGCTGTTGGGCCTCGCCAGCGGTGCCGGCACCGTGAAGATGAAGTTCGGCCACCACGGCGCCAACCATCCGGTGCAGAATCTGGATGACGGCACGGTGCTGATCACCAGCCAGAACCACGGCTTCGCGGTGGACGAAGACAGCCTGCCGGACAAGCTGCGAGTGACCCACAAGTCTCTGTTCGACGGTTCATTGCAGGGCATTCACCGCACCGACTGCCCGGCCTTCAGCTTCCAGGGCCACCCCGAGGCGAGTCCGGGGCCCCATGATGCGGCGCCCCTGTTCGCACACTTTATCGAATTGATGGAGCAACACGCCGGCGAGTCGGCAGCCCAGGGAGGAGGTGCCTGAGATGCCGAAGCGCACTGATATAGAAAGCATCCTGATCCTCGGTGCCGGACCCATCGTGATCGGCCAGGCCTGCGAGTTCGACTATTCCGGCGCCCAGGCCTGCAAGGCCCTGCGCGAGGAGGGCTTCCGGGTGATTCTGGTGAACTCCAACCCGGCCACCATCATGACCGATCCAGCGATGGCTGATGCGACCTACATCGAGCCGGTGGAATGGCGCACGGTGACGAAGATCATCGAGAAGGAGAAACCCGACGCGCTGCTGCCCACCATGGGCGGCCAGACCGCGCTGAACTGTGCCCTGGACCTGGCCCGGGAGGGCGTGCTGGAACAGTACGGTGTGGAGATGATCGGCGCCACCAAGGACGCCATCGACAAGGCCGAAGACCGCGAGCTGTTCGACCAGTGCATGAAGCGTATTGGTCTTGAGTGCCCGCGCGCCGCCCTGGCCCACAGCATGGAAGAGGCCCTGCAGGTGCTGGACCAGATCGGCTTCCCCTGCATTATCCGCCCGTCCTTTACCATGGGCGGCTCCGGCGGCGGCATCGCCTACAACCGCGAGGAGTTCGAGGAAATCTGTGCCCGCGGTCTCGACCTGTCGCCCACCACCGAGCTGCTGATCGACGAATCCTTGATCGGCTGGAAAGAGTTCGAGATGGAAGTGGTGCGGGACAAGAACGATAACTGCATCATCGTTTGCGCCATCGAGAACTTCGACCCGATGGGCGTGCACACCGGTGACTCCATCACCGTGGCCCCGGCCCAGACCCTCACCGACAAGGAATACCAGATCATGCGCGACGCCTCGCTGGCGGTGCTGCGCGAGATCGGCGTGGAAACCGGCGGCTCCAACGTGCAGTTTGGCCAGGACCCGAAGACCGGCCGCATGGTAGTGATCGAGATGAACCCACGGGTGTCGCGTTCCTGGGCGCTGGCTTCCAAGGCCACCGGTTTCCCGATTGCCAAGGTGGCGGCCAAGCTGGCGGTGGGCTACACCCTGGACGAGCTGCAGAACGACATTACCGGCGGCGCGACGCCTGCCTCTTTCGAGCCCAGCATCGACTACGTGGTGACCAAGATTCCGCGCTTCGCCTTTGAGAAATTCGATGGCGCCGACGCCCGCCTCACCACTCAGATGAAGTCGGTGGGGGAGGTGATGGCCATCGGCCGCAACTTCCAGGAATCCATGCAGAAGGCGCTGCGCGGCCTGGAAGTGGGCTCGGCCGGCTTCGAGCATATGATCGATGTGGACAGCGAAGATGCCCGGGAAGAGCTGGTTCATCAGCTCACCATTCCAGGGCCGGAGCGCATCTGGTACGTCGCCGACGCCATGCGTCACGGCATGGGCATGGAGGAAATCTTCGATCTGTGCGGTATCGATCCCTGGTTCCTGGTGCAGATCCAGGACCTGGTGGAAAGCGAGAACGCACTGAAGAGCGTGGCGCTCAAGGACCTCGACGCCGACACCCTGTTCCGCCTCAAGCGCAAGGGCTTCTCCGACAAGCGTCTGGCGGTGCTGCTCGCGGTGACCGAACACGAGGTGCGCGAGCACCGGCAGGGGCTGG
>JANQGK010000354.1 GCA_028277365.1 Halieaceae bacterium
GGCCACCGCAAGGGTGCCTTTACCGGCGCCAATGCCGACCGCATCGGCCGCCTGGAAGCGGCTAACAGCGGCACCCTGTTTCTCGACGAGATCGGCAACATTCCCCTGCACCTGCAGGCCAAGCTGCTGACCGTGCTGGAGCAGCGCGAGGTCACACCGGTGGGCAGCAACGAGTCCATCCCCATCGACGTGCGGGTAATATCCGCAACCAACGTGCCCCGCGACCAGCTCGCTGATGAAAGCCGCTTTCGCCAGGACCTGCTGTTTCGCCTCAACACGGTCGAGCTGACCCTGCCGCCGCTGCGGGAGCGTCCTGAGGACATCGCGGAAATCGCCACCCACTACGCCAGCCTCTATGCCCGCAAGTATCACAAGCCGGCGCTGTCCTTTTCGCCAGCCGCGCTTGAAGCCATGCAGAATGACCATTGGCCCGGCAACGTGCGCGCCCTGCGCCACGCGGTGGAGCGGGCGGTGATCCTGGCGGAGAACGGCAGCTATGAAATTGGCGACCTGCAGCTGGCCGACGCCACCGCTGGTGCGCCGCTGACACCAGCACCTAAACCCGAAACGCCCGACGACCTCAACCTTGAGCGTATGGAAAAGCGCGCTATCGAGGCGGCTCTCAAACAACACCGCTACAACATCAGCCACGCGGCGAAGGAACTGGGACTGACCCGGGCCGCGCTCTACCGGCGCATGGAGAAACATGGGCTTTAGGAACTTCTCCATCCTGCTGGGCCTGCGCGTGCTGCTGCTGGTGGTGATGCTCAGCGGCGTGGTCTATCTCGTGGTGGAGCCCGGCTACCCGGTACTGCGGCTACTGCTGACGGGCGTCGCACTCCTGCAACTATCTGAAATCGTGCGCTTCGTGCGGCGCACCAACCGGGAACTGACCCGCTTCCTCGACGCCATCCGCTACGCCGACTTCGGCCAGCGATTCGAGATGCAGAAAGTGGGCGCGGGCTTCGAGGAGCTGGGCGAGGTGTTCACCGGCATCGTCGGGCGCTTCCAGCAATTGCGCAATCAGCAGGAGGAAACCCTGCGCCACCTCAAGGCGCTGATGGAGCACGTGCCCGTACCGTTGTTGTCCATTCACCAGGACGGCAAACTGGAACAACACAACAATGCCGCCCGGCGCCTGTTCGGCAGCGCGCGAGTGGCGCGACTCGACGACCTCAAGACCTTCGGTGAAGATTTCCACCGCCACATGCAGGCGGTGGCCCCCGGTGAGCGGCGCCTGGCGGTGTTCCAGTCCGAGGGGCTTGAGCAGCGCTTTACCATCTCCGCCACCGAGATCGCCATTGCCGGCGAGGTGGAGCGGCTGGTCAGCCTGCAGAATATCCAGAGCGAGCTGGACGGCGTGCAGCTACAGGCCTGGCAGGACCTGGTGCGGGTGCTGACCCACGAGATCATGAACAGCATCACCCCGGTCGCCTCTCTCGCCAAGACCGCCACCGACCTGGTGGACGACGCCGCCGCCAAGGTGGCCGCCTACCCGGACGTGATCGAAGAACTGGAAGATGTGAAAAGCGCGGTGGATACCGTAGCCCGGCGCTCCGACGGCCTGATGCATTTCGTGCAGAGCTACCGCCAGCTCACGCGGCTGCCACCACCTGCCCGGAAGACTCTGGCCGTCAAGAACGTGCTTCACAGCGCCGCCCAACTGGTCGCCGCGCCCTGGGAAGAAAAGGCCATCGAACTGGAGGTCAGCGTAAAACCCGAGTCCCTGTCCTTGGAGGCCGACCCGGAGATGCTGGAGCAGGTGCTGCTGAACCTGTTGAAGAACGCCGAGCAGGCGCTGGAGGCAACGGAGTCACCGCGAGTGGAATTGCGCGGCTACCTCAACCGCAACGGCCACGTGAGCCTGGAAGTCGCGGACAACGGCCCCGGCATCGAACCGGAAGTGGCGGCCGAGATCTTCGTACCCTTTTTTACTACCAAGCGCGAGGGCTCCGGCGTGGGCCTCGCCCTCACCCGCCAGGTCATGCTGGCCCACGGCGGCACGGTGGTGCTGGGCCGCAGCGACGACGGCGGCGCCCGTTTCACGCTGACTTTTTGAGCAAACAGTGCATGCCCCCACTGGCCGCCAGCGGGAATCGCGAGTTCATCGGGCACCTGCAGCTGGCCCGGGAAATCCACCCAGACTTTTAATGCAAATGATTCTCATTTAGAATTAGCATTTTTCCCTAAGGCTGTACGCCATGCGAGTTCTTCCCACTCCACTGCACCTGTTAACCCTGTGCAGTTTCCTGCTCTGTGCCCAGATAACGCCAGCGCAGGAGAGCAGCGGCGCCAGGCCCGCTATCGAAACCGTCATCGTAACGGCGTCGCGGCGCGAACAACCTATCAACGAAATAGCCCGAACGGTTGTGGTGCTGGAGCAGGAAGTGATCGCCGAGGAGCTGGCCAAAACTTCCAACATCGCTAACCTGCTCGGCGCCAGAATTCCCGGCTTCGGAGCGCCAACGCACATTGATCAACTGCGCACGCAGACGCTGCGGGGTCGCGAGCCCCTGTACCTGATTGACGGCATCCCGTTGGCTTTCAACGGCGGTGCCGGCTTCCTGCAGGGGCCGCTGGTCAAGTTCGACAGCGGCACGGTGGGTCGTGTGGAGGTACTGTACGGGCCGACCTCAATCTACGGCGCGGGCGCCACGGGCGGCGTGATCCAGTTTTTCTCGGTACAGCCACCGCGAGACAAGGCTATCGAGCTGAACCTGCGCCAGTCTTTCGTGTTCTACCCCGGGGCCGATGACCCCCTGGACTCGGACAGCCTCAGCTGGCGCAGCGCACTGCGCGCCGCCGGCACAATTGACCGCTTCGACTACGTGGTGAGCTACAGCCACGATGCACAGAACGGTGTTTACGATGGCAACGGTGATCTCGCGAATCCGGTCTACTACGGCTACACCGACGACGACAGCTATTTCGCCAAGCTAGGCTTTGAACCTGACGAGATGCAGCGCATCGAGCTGCTGGCCAGCTTCGTGGATCGCGAGTTTGATGACACCAACTTCGAGACGGTCTTCACCGATGACGGCTTCGCCATCGCCGAAGAGGCCGACGAAGACGTCCGCTTTCGCTACGTGGGCAACAGCCAGCCCAAGGACGAGAAGACTTTCTTCAGCCTGAGCTACTCGCATGACGATCTCTGGGGGAACCAGCTCAAGGCTCAGCTATACACGCGCGAGGACGATATCCGCGAACCCCTGGTCGACCTGGTAATCGGCATCCCACCCTTTCCGGACAACTACCAGGCGGTGAAAAACGATGAGAGCACTGGCGTGCGCTTTCAGCTGAGCCGCAGCTTTATGGACAGGCTCACCCTAGTGATCGGTGCCGACTACGAGGAGCAGGAGCGCGAGGCGGACGCCTTTGTGTACGACATCGGCACCGCGTTCAACCGCACACGAGTCGTAGACACGCCCATTCGCAGTGGACTCTTCATCTATCCCTTTGAACTCGACACTCTGGGCGTCTTCCTCCAGGCGGAACTCGAGGTCTCGGAGCGGCTGCGCGTGAGCGGCGGGATTCGGCATGAAGATGCCGAGTTTGAGATAGGTAGCGGTGTCCGCCTGTTCGATTCCCTGCAGGCGGACCGGCCCGGAGGCAGCGGTGAGGATAATGGCTACGCCTACAATATTGGCTTCACCTATGACGCGCTGCCGGCGCTCACCGTCTACGCCAACTACGCCGAAGGCTACACGCTACCCAGCCTGTCCCAGGTATCGACAATTGTGCCACCCGACCAGCCGCTGGAGAGCGACGAGGCGATCGAGCCACAGATCGTCGACAACTACGAGTTGGGTTTTAGAGGGGCAGTGGGCGCCCTCGCCTATTCAGTAGCAGGCTATTTCTCGGAATCCGACTTTGGGGAAAACTTTATTTACGATCCTGCTACGGGCCTGGGCCAGTACAACCGCGCCCCGGAGGAAACTTATGGCTTTGAAGTGGTCGGTGACTGGCAGGCGACTGAGCGGCTGTCCCTGACCGCCACCTACAGCTGGGTCGAGGGCGAATTCGACCCCGACGACAGCGGGGATTTTGTCTCTCAGTCCGGACTCGACATTCCACCCTGGAAAGCGACCTTGAACGGCCGCTACGAGTTTTCCGACCGCTTCTCGATCAACTTCCAGGCTCTGGTGGTGGGAGACCGGGACGAAGCGTTTAATGACGGCGTGGACCTCTGGGAGGTAGAGGGCTACGAAGTTTTTGACGTCGGCCTGGACTGGCGGGTGGGCTCCGGGTTATTCAGTGCTCAAGTGACCAACGTGCTGGATGAGACTTACCTGGCGCCCAGTAGCCAGAGCTACACCAATAGCCTGCCATTCCGCCCCCGGGTCGCCGGCGCGCCCGGTCGCGCCGTGTCTCTGGTGTACGACGTCAGCTTCTAGGATTGGACCGGTACGGTGCCGAGAGGCGCTTGTAGCAACAAGCCTGTTCATGGCGCCTTGTACACCACGCCGCCTTTCATCACAAAATTCACGAACTCGGTCGCCCTGATGTCCTCCAGCGGATTGCCGGGCACGGCGACGATGTCGGCAAGCATATCCGGAGCGATCACACCCAGGTCGTCCCGCTTGAGCAACGCCGCAGCGTTGACGGTCGCCGCCTGCAGCGCCTGCATTTCCGTCATGCCATAGCGCACCATGACTTCGAACTGACCCGCATTGAGACCGTGGGGGTAGATGGCGGCATCGCTGCCGAACACCATCCTCACGCCGGCTTTCACCGCCGCGCGGAAGCTCTCGCGCTGCACCTCGGCTACCTCCCTGTCCTTGGCCAGGTTTTCTTCGGGGATGCCGTTGGCCTTGCCCACCGACTGGGTGTAGTCGGTGTTGTAGATATCCATGGAGAATACCGTGCCGCGTTTTTTCGCCATGCGTATAGCCTCAGCATCGAGAATGCTGGCGTGCTCAACGCTGTCTACGCCGGCTCTGATGGCGGCCTTGATACCCTCGGTGCCGTGGGCGTGAGCGGCGACCACCATACCGCGCCGGTGCCCCTCCTCGACAATGGCAGTCATCTCCTCCAGGGAGTACTGCTGGGCGCCGACGGTGGTGCCGCGCGAAAACACGCCACCGGTAGCGCAGAACTTGATGGTGTTGGCACCCAGTTTGATCACCTCGCGCACCTTCTCGCGCACCGCCCAGGGGCCGTCGGCCACACCCTCAGCCTTCACATCCAGCTCCGGCGGGAAGTAGTTGTTGTCGCAGTGACCGCCGGTAATGCTAAGCGCCGGGCCGCTGGCCCAAATGCGTGGGCCGTCGATGTCACCGGCATTGATGGCGTTGCGCACCTCGATTACCGACACGCCGCTGGAGCCCAGATCACGCACCGTGGTGAAACCCGCCATCAGGTTCCGGCGCGCATTGCGCACCGCGTTTACCGTGCGCCGCGGCACTGATTGCAGTCGCGCTTCGAGGAAAGGGATGGTCTTGGGCGCCGATGACAGGTGCACGTGCATATCCATGAAGCCGGGCAGCAACGTCGTGTCACCGAGGTCGATCACCTCCGCACCTGCGGGTACGGCCAGTTCACCCTGGGTGCCCACCTCGACCACCCGGTTTCCGGAGACCAGCACCGCAGGTAGTTGCATCACCCGGCCGCGCTCCGTATCCACCAGGCGCGCTGCGGTGATGACAGTATCGGCCAGTGCACCGTGGCTCAGGCAGCCAGCCAATAGAAAGGTAAGTGCACGAATCATCTGCACGCTGAACTCCTTGTCAGGGTTGGCAGGAACGCGCACAGCTTACCCCAATCCCCCTCCAGCTTGACCACTGCTATCGCTCTTCTCGCGACGAAAGGTGGGCGGGCTTAATCCCGGGACGTCACATAAGCTATATGCCATAAGCTGTTGATAAAAATAATAATTAATAGCAACACAGCATTACCCAGGTGCCCGGCGAGAGTGAAACATGTCATGCAGCGGCACCCGGACCAGCCCTGGCGGCTGCTGGCGAATCGTCATGACGGACAAGCCCCGTCAGCGGGAGGTGCACGCACGCGCTAACGAAACCGTTTCTGCCGACCTCGCCGCCCGAATGAAAGCTTGGTACATTCTGATACGCCAAACGCTGCAAGGCCCCCGAAACGTAGCTCCAGGCTTAACACCAAGACACGGCACTCCAGGGAAGGGCACAGAGCATGAATAGCGGTGAGGAGTTACCCGGGGTTGGCACCAGCGGCACCGATCAGGACGCAGGGCAAGGGGACTTCCAGAACGACATCATCATGATGGTCGATAGTGAGCCGCTGACGCTCGGTGTTCTCGAGGCCTACCTGGCGCAAGCGGGCTACCGCAACTTCATCACCCTGGACGACTCCGCCAGGGCCCTGGAACTGATCAAGGTGGAAAAGCCCGACTGCCTGCTCCTCGACATCCATATGCCGGAAGTCAGCGGCTTCGACATCCTGAAAGCGGTGCGTGCCGACCCTGAGACCCGGCAGCTTTCGGTGATTGTACTGACCTCGGACACAGACCCCACCACCAAGCTCAAGGCACTGGAAATGGGGGTGACGGATTTTCTCGAGAAGCCGGTGGATTCCAGCGAACTCGTGCTGCGCATGCGCAACGCCCTGATCGCCAAAGCCTACCGCGACCAGCTCACCTACTACGATGGCCTGACGCGGCTGCCAAACCGGTTACTGTTCCAGCAGCGCCTGGAGACGGGTGTGACAAGCGCCCAGCGCAGCGGCAGCGGGCTGGCACTGATGATTGTGTCCGTCGACCGATTTCAGAACGTAAACGACAGCCTGGGGCCGATGGCAGGTGACGCGGTGCTCATCCAGATCGCCCAGCGCCTCAGCGGACTTGCCCGGGATGCGGGCTACGACCAGCGCAAGGGCCAGGAAGGCACCGCCCGTTGCCTGGGGCGGCTGGGCGGCGATGAATTCGCTATTTCCCTGCCCGGGGTCACCAGCGAGGAGGAAATCACCGAGATCGGTGAGCAGATCAGCCGCATAATGAAGCAGCCCTTCGAGGTGGAGGGTGAGGAGGTGGTGCTCACCGCCAGCCTCGGCATTGCCCGCTTCCCCGAGGACAGCATTGAGGCCAGCCAGCTCCTCAAGCACGCGGGCGCCGCCAAGGAGGCGGCCAAGAAGGAAGGCCGTAACACCCTGCAGTACTACACCTCGGAGTTCACCGAGCGGGCCAACGAACGCCGCAGCATAGAAGCCGACCTGCACAAAGCGCTGGACGGCCACCAGCTACGTCTGCATTTCCAGCCCCAGCTCAACGGCCACGACGGCCTGGTCTGCGGCATGGAGGCCCTGGTGCGTTGGCACCACCCCAAGCGCGGCCTGGTGCAACCCGAACAGTTCATCCCGCTGGCGGAAGAAAACGACCTGATTATCGCTATCGACGCCTGGGTAATCGAAGAGGCCTGCCGCCAGACCCACGCCTGGCATCTGGCCGGGTATGACGGCCTGCAGGTATCGGTCAATGTTTCAGCTCGCCAGTTCAAGCAAGCCAACCTGGCCGGTCAGATCGCCGCAGCTTGCGAACGCGCCGACCTGCCGCCCTCGTCCCTGACGGTGGAGCTCACCGAAGGCCTGCTGATGGGCAATCTCGACAGGACCGCCCGGCTGCTCCACGACCTCAAGAATATCGGCGTCACCATCTCGGTGGACGACTTTGGTATCGGCTACTCTTCGCTCGCCTACCTCAAGCGTTTCCCTATCGACGAGCTGAAGATCGATCGCTCTTTCGTGCGCGGGGTGCCGGGCAACCACGAAGACTCTGCCATCGTCCGGGCCATTGTCGCCATGGCGCGCTCGCTCGAGCTGGAAATCGTTGCCGAGGGTGTCGAAACCGGTGAACAGCTCGAATTCCTCAAGGGCCTCAACTGCGACCGGGTGCAGGGCCTGCTGATGGCGGCGCCCTTGCGCGATTCGGAGTTCTTCAGCTTTCTCGCCAAGAACTGGAACCAACTTGACTAATCCGGATAGTCTTGGTGTCAGACCCATCGCCGGAGCAGCCCGTGGAACCTAGCGTAACAACCCCCCCGTTCAGCCAGCGCGCGCTGGCCGCCATCGAGAGAACCGGCAACAGGCTGCCGGATCCAGCCATGTTGTTTATTGGCCTGCTGGTCATCGTTTGGGTGGTGTCCTGGCTCCTGTCTTACGTGGAGTTTGCCGCCATCGACCCGCGCAGCGGCGAGCCGGTGCGAGTGGTCAACCAGCTCTCCGGGGAGTCACTCACCCAGTTCATGGCCACCATGGTCAAGAACTTTGCCCACTTCCACCCGATCGGCGTAGTGCTGGTGGCGATGCTGGGCATCGGCGTGGCAGAGCACACAGGCTTCATCAACAGCGCCCTGCGCGCCATGCTGCGAGTGACCGCGCGCTGGCTGCTGACCCCCATGATCATCATGGTGGGCATCGTCAGCCACACCGCCGCGGACGCCGGCTACGTGCTGGTGATCCCGCTGGGTGGGGTGATTTTCTTTGCCGCCGGGCGCCACCCGCTGGCGGGCATAGCGGCAGCCTTTGCCGGCGTATCCGGGGGGTTTTCCGCCAACTTCATCCCCGCCGCCATCGACCCCATGCTGCAGGGCATCACCCAATCCGGCGCGCAGATCCTCGACCCAGAGGTCACGCTCAACCCGCTCAACAACTATTTCTTCACCGCCACGTCGTCACTGCTGATCGTCGGCCTGGGCTGGCTGGTGACCGACCGCTTCGTGGAACCGCGGCTGGCCGACCACGCGCTGGATGACGACATCGATGAAATGCACAGCATGGAAGCGCTCAGCGCCCATGAGTCCCGCGGCCTCAACTACGCCCTGTGGGCCATGCTCGGCGGCATCCTGCTGCTGGTGGTCAGCGCCTGGGCTGGTGACTCTCCCTGGCGCGGCTCGGCCGGCTCGCTGACCGAGCGGGACGCACCGCTTATGGCTTCCATCGTGCCGCTGATCTTCGTGTTGTTCGTGCTGCCCGGCATCGTCTACGGCGTCGGCGCCGGCACCGTGCAGAGTTCCCGCGACGTGATTGCCGGCATGACCAAGGCCATGGAGAGCATGGCCTACTACCTGGTGATCATGTTCTTCATCGCTCAGTTCATCTATGCGTTTGGCCAATCCAACCTGGGCGTGCTGATGGCGCTGGAAGGGGCCGCCGGCCTCAAGGCGCTGGGCCTGCCCTCGGGTCTGACTATCGCCGGCATCGTGGTACTGACCGGCCTGCTCAACCTCTTCATCGGCTCCGCCTCGGCCAAATGGGCGCTGCTGGCGCCGATTTTTGTACCGATGCTGATGGAACTGGGGATTTCTCCGGACCTGACCCAGGCCGCCTACCGGGTGGGTGATTCCACCACCAATATCATCACGCCGCTGATGCCCTACTTCCCGCTGGTGGTGGTGTACTGCCAGCGCTATATCAAGGCTACCGGCATTGGTACTGTCACCGCCATGATGCTGCCCTATTCCATCACCTTCATCATTACCTGGACGATCTTCCTGCTGCTGTATTGGGCAGTGGGGATCCCGCTGGGCTTACAGGCCAGCTACCAGTACGGATGAGATTGCGGGATTACCAGGCTGGCGACGAGCCAGCCGTACTGGCGCTGAACGCCGAATCTGTGGCTGTGCTCAGCCCGATGGACAGTGTTCGCTTCTCGCTGCTGCGTGAAGAGGCGGCGCGCCTGCGAGTAGTGGAGCACGAGGGCGAGCTTGCCGGCTTCCTGATGGGCTTCTGCGCGGGCAGCCACTACGACAGCCCGAACTATCGCTGGTTTTCAGATCATTTCAGCGACTTCTTTTACGTGGACCGGGTAGTGGTGGACACCGCGCGGCGCGGCCTGGGCGTCGCGTCAGCGCTCTACGACGAATGCATCGCCTGGGCGAGAGACAAGCAACTCAATGCCATCGTGGCGGAAATCGACATCGAGCCGCCCAACCTGGGCTCGCTGAAGTTTCATGAGAAGTACGGCTTTCAGGAAGTGGATCGTCTGGCTCACTCAGCACAAGCCCCGGCACAAAAGGTGGTCTCGCTGCAGCGCCTGCCGCTCTAGCTGGAAGCCGACTCGTCTTTCCGCCCGGCGCGGTCGACCAGTTCTTCCACCAGTTCCGCCACCTCGGGAAAGAAATCGCCGCTCCGAAACGCCAGCGGCCTGCTGGCCTCGCCATGTTCGCGCACTTCCTGCAGATGAAGCTGGATACGATAGATCGGGCCGGCAATCTTGTGTGACAGGACCAGGCCTACCAGGATCAGTCCCCCGAACACAACGGCGGCCACCATCATGAACGTGGTATTGAGCACCTCGCGCTGCTGGTTCACGAACTCGAAGTAGATATGGTCAGGTGCCAGCCCGAGCTGTTGGCCTTCGCTGATCAGGCGCTGGAAGTAGATATGGTTGGTGGCGTACAGCACGATAATGCCGAACAGCGCAAAGCCAATGATGTACATCATAAACCGCAGCTGGAAGCCCGGCAGCACCAGAAAACTGGTGCGCTTGTAGCGCTGCGGTTTTGCGCTCGCAGAGAGTTCCCCGTTCATTACCCTGTCCTCTGTTTGTCTTATATCGGAGGTCGCCGTCAGCCTAGTCTTCGGCCTCCGTGCCGGCGGCCGACCCGGTCGGCGCATCGCAACGTTCTCGCACGGTGTTCATCAGGTCCATAGTAGCACCCGAAAACTGCGGCCCCAGGATTATTTCGGGCTGGGCCGGGTCGTAGTGGGAGCTCAGGCTCTGCACCACCTGATGGCGCATCCACGGGTTGCCGCTGCTTCCGGCCACCAGTGTGTCGTTGCGGCTCGCCAGCACGCCCCCGCGCAGCCTGACTACCGAGCTCTCCGAGCCCATTTGGGTGCGGTCTCCCAGGGCACCGGAAAAGCCCATCCGTTCGAGCTTCTTGGGCGGCAGCGCGTTGGTCACACCCAGGCCGCCAAACGTGTAAGCGCTGCGCAGCTTCAGAAAGGCGTAGTTGAAGCGCCAGGCCTGCGGCGACGGCAGCGCACGCCACTCTTCCGGATAGGCCAGGCACACCACCGAGTAGAGCTTCTGGGCCGCCGTGCCCAACAGGCTCACGAAGACGATATCGGCGCTCTCATTTCCTTCCCGGTCGATGAGGCAGTTGGCCGCGGTGAGCACCACTCCATCGCGGCCCAGAAGTGTGGCCGCACAGCTTTCGGTGGAGCCTGCGGCGTTGACGAACAGCAGCTTGCCAATGGCAGAATGGCCCTGCCGGCTGGGAGGCGTATGCTCGAAACCGGTGGGGTCCAGCTCAATGGGCAGGGAACCGGGCACAGGCGCGGCAACCCGCGGCGGCAGCGTCAGGGCGTCCGGGCGCCGGTCCAGCCAGTTGAGGCTGGTTTTCAGCACCTGCTGTTCGTCGAAGCGAACCAACACCGGCTCTGCCGCCGTGGCCAGCGAGCAGCCAAGCGCCAGCACTGCCAGCGAGATGTAACGCACTCCCATGAGAATCCTGTAGCGCCTTCTCCCACCCGAGAGGAGGTATGCGCCTTATAATGATTTGTGGCAGGAAATATACCGCAGGTCACACCTACACGTCAGTGAAACGGAGCACAACATTCGCATGAACTATCGCAACCTGGGCCGCGCCGGCCTCAAGCTATCCGAGCTGTCCTTTGGCTCCTGGGTGACCTTCAACAAGCAGGTAGACGCCGGGCTGGCCGAGCGTATGTTTGGCACCTGCTTCGATGCCGGTATCAATTTCTTCGACAACGCGGAGGGCTACGAACGCGGCCAGTCGGAAATCGTTATGGGCAAGGCTCTCAAGGCGTTGGGCCGGCCACGGGACGCCTACTGCGTGTCTTCCAAAGTGTTCTTCGGCGCCCACGAAAACCCGATGCCCACCCAGGTGGGCCTCAGCCGTAAGCATGTTACCGAGGCCTGCCACCAGGCCCTGGAACGCCTGCAGGTAGACTACCTGGATCTGTACTTCTGCCACCGCGCCGACCCCGATACCCCGATCGGTGAGACCGTATGGGCCATGCACAACCTGGTGACCCAGGGCAAGGTGCTGTACTGGGGAACCTCGGAGTGGGCCGCCGAGGAAATCGCCGAAGCCTGTGACTTCGCAGCGGCCAACCACCTCACGCCACCGAGCATGGAGCAGCCCCAGTACAACCTGCTCGATCGCCGCCGCTTTGAGGTGGAATATGCGCCGATCTTCGAGAAGTACGGCATCGGCACAACCACCTGGTCGCCGCTGGCCTCCGGCGCGCTCACCGGCAAGTACCTGGACGGCATCCCGACGGATTCGCGGGCGGCACTGCCCGGTTACGAATGGCTGCGCGAGCGCATGGTCGAGAGTGAGCGCGGCCAGGAGCGCATGGAGCGGGTGCGCAAGCTGCTGCCCATTGCCGAGGAGCTGGGCACCAGTCTGTCGAAGCTTGCCATTGCCTGGTGCCTGCTGAACCCCAACGTGTCGACTGTAATTCTCGGCGCCTCCCGGGTCGAGCAGCTCGAGGAAAACCTGGCCGCCCTGGACCTGGTGCCGCAGCTGACCGAGGAGGTCCAGGCGAGGCTCCGCGCCGCTTGATGAGCAAGCGCAGCAATCCCCTCGACCGTTTCGCTGCCCACCTGCCCCCGGGGCGGCTGGAATGGATCGGCCTGCGCCCGGCGCGCCGGGAAGCACTGGTTTCGGTTGACAGTGTTGAGGCCATTGCCGGCCTGGGTCTGGCGGGTGATCACCGCGTCAAAAAAACGCCGGGGTCCGCCCGCCA
>JANQGK010000247.1 GCA_028277365.1 Halieaceae bacterium
CGACTTGGTATTGTGGCAGAGCGCATGGTTTCGACCTCACAACCTCAGCGAAGATGTCCGCAACCTGTACTTTGTTGGCGCGGGCACCCACCCGGGCGCCGGCGTGCCCGGCGTAATCGCCTCCGCCAAAGTAGTGGAAACCCTGGTGCCCCATGCCAGCGCCCTCGTCTAGTCAGCGGCTGACCACCAATCGCACCGACCAGCAGGCCTGCCGGGAGCTGCTGCGCCACGGCTCGCGCTCTTTCTACGCGGCCTCACTGCTGCTGCCCCAACCCTACCGTGACGCGGCGATCAGCCTGTACGCCTTCTGCCGACTGGCCGACGATGCCATTGACCTGAGTGAAGCCCCCACCGCGGCCCTCACTGAGCTGCGAGCACGGCTGGACGGCATCTACCGGGGCGCCCCGGCCGATGTGCCGGCAGATCGCATGATGGTGCAGGTGGTGCGGCAGTTCGGCATCCCGCGAGCACTTCTGGATGCTCTGCTGGAGGGTTTTGCCTGGGATTGCGAGGCGCGCCGCTACGAGGATATCTCGGCGCTGCGCGACTACTGCGCCCGGGTGGCCGGCAACGTGGGTGTGATGATGGCGCTGCTGATGGGCCAACGGGAGCCCGCGGTGCTGTCCCGCGCAGCCGACCTCGGGGTCGCCATGCAGCTTACCAACATCGCCAGGGATGTGGCCGAGGATGCCGGTAACGGTCGCCTCTATCTGCCGCTGGACTGGCTGCGCGAGACCGGTATCGACCCCGATGCCTGGCTGCGGGCGCCCGCGTCGAGCCCGGCCCTTTGTGAGGTGGTGCGCCGGCTGCTGACTGAGGCCGACCGGCTCTACGCCCGGGCCGAAGCCGGCATTGCACAACTGCCCTCCGGCTGCCAGCCCTGCGTGATGACCGCGCGCCTGCTGTACGCTGAGATCGGCGAAGAGGTGAAACGCAGCGGCTGCGACCCGATGCTGGGACGGGCCGTGGTCAGTCCGGCGCGTAAATGTCGAGCTATCAGCGGCCTCGGACGGCTGGGCCGGCTGGACCAGTCACCGCTGACGATGGCAGCACTGCAAGAAACTGCCTATCTGATTGAGGCGGTCCTGGCGGCGCCGCTGCCTGCTTTGGCTGACGAAGAGCCGGTGGGGCGGGTGGAATGGATGCTGGACCTGTTCACGGAATTGCAGCGCCGCGACCGCATCGCCCGCGACCGGGCAATCGGCGACCCGCTGGACGTAGAACCCAGCTGCCCCCTGTTGGCTACCGAGCCCGCGGGAAGCGCGGCATCCTGAAAGGCAGCAGGAACTGCACCCAGCGCGAGGCGAAGCGATCCAGGTCGAGGCTCTCATGCACCGTGTCCCAGGCACCTGAGCCGTCGCTGCTGAGTACCGAGCGTGAATAGAAGGGTGTGTCTTCCAGAGTGCGCGCCACCGTCATTCCGGCGTTACCCAGTGCCGGGCGACCCATGCGCCATACCGCAGTGGGTGGCAGAGTCACCGACTCCCCCACATCGATAGCCTCACTGCTGCCATCGGCGGCGAAGCGCTGACCAATCAACTGGCGTTCACCCTGCCGGGGCCAGGCTTCATAGCGTACCGATACCGCGCCGGACGGCTCCGAATGCCGCGCCCAGTGCCAGTAGCTGAAACCCGCCTCCAGTGGCTCCTCGCCCCAGTTGCAGTCAAAATAGCCGTGCCCGGACCAGCGCAGCCCCGGATGTTGAAAGTCCACCTCGACCTTCGCCACCGGCGCCGCCGGCCACCAGCAGTGACGACCCGCGGGGTCGAGCTGGAACTGCTCACGCTGGCGTGCCGAGGGCGTCAACCGCACCTGACCCTG
>JANQGK010000026.1 GCA_028277365.1 Halieaceae bacterium
TTGACGTGTACCGTACCGTACGGTCCGCCCCCTCCCTTTGCCGCTGCCATTGTGCCTAGCTCCCGCACTGCCTGGTTCCGCGCACACCCTTGCGCATCCGCGAGTGCCAGCGCGCCACAGAAAGAGCAACGCCTCCTAGAAGACAAGGACCGTACGGTACGGTACCCCGGATACCTCCACCCACATCTTGGACCACGCTCCAAAGAACTCGCGCCGGAGATTCCGCCCCCGCAAGAAGATAGCGCAGCGTGTACCGTACCGTACGGTCCTGGCATCTAGTCGCCGGCAGCCCTCGGGTGCGGACCTGCGTTAGGGGCCTTGGCACGCCTCCGGCCCCGCTTCGAACCGCACCAGTTCGTGGCCCTCGCCGTCCCGGTAGCGCCGGGTCTCCGTCATGCCGATGCGGCGCGCCACCCGCAGCGATGCCGGGTTGCCGGCCCGGATATCCGAGATCACCAGCGGCAGGGCGAGCCGGTCCAGGCCGTAGCCCAGCAGCACCGATGCCGCCTCGCCGGCGTAACCCTGCCCCCAATGCTCGGGCAGCAGGCGCCAGCCGATCTCCACCTCCGGCCCCTCGGCATCGTCCGGGATCAGCAGCACCCAACCGAGGAACCGGTCCGGCGCCCCGCGCGGGCGCAGGGTCCAATAGCCTTGCCCCGGCGGGTAGGCGTGCAGCGTGCGCGCCCGCACGAACGCCCGATGGGCCGCGGGATCGGCCCAGGGGCCGGAGATGTGGTCGGTCACCCCCGGCCGGCAGTCATGGCCTCAGCCTCGGACATCAGCGCCTGCAGACGCTTGCTGAAGCGATAGCGCTCACCGATGAAGCGAATGCGGATGCCGTCCTTGTGCAGGGCGCGAGTCTCGTTGCGCAGATAGCGCATGAACAGGGCCAGCAGGTAGCGCACCTCGCTCCTGGGGCGGCCCCAGTTCTCGCTGCTGAAGGCAAACAGGGTCAGAACCTTCACGCCCTGCTCGTTGCAGGCTTCCAGCGTGTTGCGAATCGCTTCCATGCCCGCGCGGTGGCCCGCCGAGCCCGGCAGGTTCCTGCGCTTCGCCCAGCGATTATTGCCATCCATGATGATCGCAATGTGCTGCGGAATCACGGTCAGATCTCTAGCAGATCGCTTTCCTTTTCCTCGAGCGCCTTTTCGATGTTGCCGATAAAGGTATCGGTGATCTTCTGCACTTCTTCCTGGGCGCGGCGCTCCTCGTCCTCGGAGATTTCTTTCTCCTTCAGCAGATCCTTGAGCATGCCATTGGCATCGCGGCGGGCGTTGCGCACCGATACCCGGGCGGACTCCGCTTCCTGGCGCGCCTGCTTGATGAAGCCCTTGCGGGTTTCCTCGGTCAGCGGCGGCATGGGGATGCGGATGACTTCACCGGCGGTGGCCGGATTGAGGCCCAGGTCCGACTTGAGAATGGCTTTCTCGATCTCCGGCACCACGCCCTTGTCCCAGGCGGTCACCGCCAGGGTGCGGCCGTCCTCGACGGTGATATTGGCCATCTGGTTCAGCGGCGTGTCGGCGCCATAGTATTCGACCCGGATGTCGTCCAGCAGGCTGGGGTGAGCACGGCCGGTGCGAATCTTGTTGAAATTGTGGCCCAGGGCTTCGAGGCTCTTGGTCATGCGCTCGCGCGCTTCATTTTTGATGTCGTCAATCACAGGTCTTGCTCCCTTATTGTTCTATAGTTCACCTCAAGGGTGAATCAGGGTGCCCTCATCGCCGCCGCGCACGATGCGCAGCAGGGCGCCCTGTTGTTCCATCGCGAAGACGCGCACTGGCAGCTCGTGGTCGCGACACAGTACGATGGCGGTCAGGTCCATCACGCCCAGCTCCTGGCGCAACACCTCATCAAAGCTGAGCTCGTCGTACTTCTCGGCGTCCTCCACCTTCATCGGATCGGCGGAGTACACACCGTCTACTTTAGTGGCCTTCAACATCAGGTCAGCTTCCACCTCGATCGCGCGCAGGCAGGCTGAGGAATCGGTGGTGAAGAAAGGATTGCCGGTACCGGCGGCAAAGATGACCACGTCACCAGCCGACATCGCCCGCATGGCCTTGCGGCGGTCGTAATGGTCGACCACGCCGCTCATGGGGATGGCTGACATGACCTGGGTGGCAATGCTGGAGCGTTCCAGGGCGTCGCGCATGGCCAGCGCGTTCATCACCGTGGCCAACATGCCCATATGGTCGCCGGTGACGCGATCGAGGCCGGCGGCACTCAGGGCCGCGCCGCGGAACAGGTTACCGCCGCCAATGACAAGGCCCACCTGGACACCGATACCGACCAGCTGGCCGATTTCCAGCGCCATCATGTCGAGGATCTTGGGATCGATCCCGAAGCTCTCCGTGCCGGTCAGCGCTTCACCGCTGAGCTTCAGCAGGATGCGCTGGTACTTCCTGTCACCGAACTGCTTGGGCATCCGACGTCCCCTTCTTTCGTTAGCGTCCTCTAGATAGAAAAAACGAGGCCGAAGCCCCGTTTTCCCTGCGGTGGTCAGCCGTTGAGCTGAGCCGCGACTTCCGCGGCGAAGTCCACCTCTTCTTTTTCGATGCCCTCACCCACCTCGAAGCGGGTGAAAGACACGACCTCGGCGCCGGCGGCAGCCACCAGCTTGCCCACCGTTACCTCCGGGTCCTTAACGAAGTCCTGCTCGACGAGACTGTTCTCGGACAGAAACTTCTTGATGCGGCCACCAATCATCTTCTCGATGATCTCGGCCGGCTTGCCGGACTCCTGGGCCTGGGCAGTGAAGATTTCCTTCTCCTTGGCCACGACTTCCTCCGGCATATCTTCCGGCTTGACCACCTGCGGGTTGACCGCGGCCACGTGCATGGCCACGTCGCGGGCCAGCTCGGCGTCACCGCCCTTGAGCTCGACCAGCACCGCGATGCGGTTGTTGCCGTGGACGTAGCTGCCCACCACGCCGTCGTCGGCATTCAGCACGACCACCCGGCGCACGCCGATGTTCTCACCGATTTTCTGGACCAGTGCCTCACGGGCCGACTCCAGCTCACCGTCCATCAGAGCGGCCACGTCGGTCACCTTGCCACTGTGTGCCGCGTCCACCACCTGGCCGACAAAGCCCAGGAAACCCTCGTCGCGGGCGACAAAGTCGGTTTCGCTGTTGACTTCCACCATGGTGCCGAAGCTGCCGTCTTCAGCGGTGCGAATCGCCACCACGCCGTCAGCAGCGGTGCGGCCTGCCTTTTTGGCGGCTTTCATGCCGCTGGACTTGCGCAAATCTTCGATGGCCTTCTCGATGTCGTTGTCTGCCGCGGCCAGAGCCTTCTTGCAGTCCATCATGCCGAGGCCGGTGCGGTCACGCAGTTCCTTTACCAGTGCTACAGACATTGGAATTCCTCCGTACTACCCCGCGAGGGGCGTGAACTAAATTCTGAATAGCCGGGATGCGCCAGGCCGGCGGCATCCCGACGGGATTGGCTTACTCGGCGGGGGCCGCTTCGGCCTCGTTCTCAGTGGCTTCGGCTTCCACCTCGACGAACTCGTCGCGCGCTACCGCCGCTTCACCCGCTTCTTCGCGGCCCGCCACGCAGGCATCTGCCACGGCGGTCACGTACAGCTTGATGGCGCGAATGGCGTCGTCGTTGCCGGGAATCACGTAGTCGATGCCGTCCGGATTGCTGTTGGTGTCGACGATACCGATCACCGGGATACCCAGCTTGTTGGCCTCGGTCACGGCGATCCGCTCATGGTCGACGTCGACCACAAACAGGGCATCGGGCAGGCCGCCCATGTCCTTGATACCGCCGATGGAACGCTCCAGCTTCTCCATGGCCCGGGTGCGCATCAGCGCTTCCTTCTTGGTCAGGCGGGCAAAGGTGCCGTCTTCAGCCTGAGTCTCGAGATCGCGCAAACGCTTGATAGAGGCGCGGATGGTCTTGTAGTTGGTCAGCATGCCGCCCAGCCAGCGATGGCTCACGTAGGGCATGCCGGCGCGCTCCGCCTGCTCCTTGATAATCTTGCCCGCGGCACGCTTGGTGCCGACAAACAGGACCTTGTTCTTATTGGCCGCGAGCTGCTTCACCAGCGCCAGGGCATCGTTGAATGCCGGCACGGTGTGCTCGAGGTTGATGATGTGGATCTTGTTGCGAGCACCGAAGATGTACTCGCCCATCTTGGGATTCCAGTAGCGAGTCTGGTGCCCGAAGTGTGCGCCTGCCTGCAGCAGGTCGCGCATACTTACCTGCGTCATTTCAATTACCTTTTTAGCGGGTTAGTCCTCCACATGCCCCATGATCCAACCCGAATCTGGCGATTTCATGCAGCTAGCTGTGCGGCAAGCGGCTGAAATCGGGCATTTCCGGGCACCCTGAACCATGTGACGGCATGTGTGCGTCGTTGTTTTGTCCGGCGGCGGCGGGAGTGCCACACTCGAACGGCGCGCTTTATACCATAGATTCCACCCTAAGACACTGTTTTTTCGTTGAAATTTGCCCAAGCGGTGGGCACTCGGGTTACAATACCGCCCCCTTTGAGATGGCCCTTTTTCCGCGCCCTGCGTATACACCGTCGCAGAGAGCGTCGAATCCGATGCCAGCAGACAACCGGGAGATACCCGGAGAGCCAATGGAAGACTTACCCGTACATCAAGACGCCCTGACCGTGACGCTGAAAACCGGCGAGGAACTCGACAAGATGCGCACCGCCGGCCGCCTCGCCGCCGAGGTGTTGGAAATGATCGGCCCCTTTGTGGAGGCCGGCGTCAGCACCGGCGAGCTGGACCGCATCTGCCACGACTACATCGTCAACGAGTTGGACGCGGTACCGGCACCGCTCAACTACAATGGCTTTCCCAAGTCGATCTGCACCTCAGTCAACGAGGTGGTGTGCCACGGCATTCCCAGCGACAGGAAAACCCTCAAATCCGGCGATATCGTCAATATCGATGTCACCGTTATCAAGGACGGTTTCCACGGCGACACCAGCAAGATGTTCTTCATCGGCACCCCGGCCAGCCACGCTGAACGGCTGGTGAAGATCACCCAGGAATGCCTGTACCGCGGCATCGAGGTGGTGAAGCCCGGCGCCACCCTGGGCGATATCGGCCACGTGATCCAGCAACACGCCGAGAAGAACTACTACTCGGTAGTGCGGGAGTACTGCGGCCACGGCATCGGCCGGGTCTTCCACGAAGAACCCCAGGTACTGCACTACGGCCGGCGCGGCTCCGGCATGACGCTTAAGGAGGGCATGACCTTCACCATCGAGCCCATGCTCAATGCCGGCCGCCGTCACGTGAAGCTCAACAAGAAAGACGGCTGGACCGTGACCACCCGCGACGGGCGCCTGTCCGCACAGTGGGAGCACACCCTGGCCGTGACCGCCACCGGTTGCGAGGTCCTCACCGCGCGGAGCGAAGAACACTTCTCATGAACGCCTGCCCCGGCGAGCTACTCGATCGCGAGGCGCTGGCCAGCGCCTGTGATGAGGCGGACAGCCCCGTCGCCACGGTGCGCGAGGCGGTGGAGCGCGCCAACGCGTGGCTGAATGAGGAATTCCGCAACGGCCGTGACATCGGCGAGCTGCTGAAGCTGCGCGCAGTCGCCATCGACGAGGTTATGCGGCTGCTATGGGGCCGCTTCGACTGGAGCGAAGACCGCATCGCACTGGTGGCGGTGGGCGGTTACGGCCGCGGCGAACTGCACCCACACTCCGACATCGACCTGCTCATCCTGGTAGACGAGGACGCCGAGAGCCAGCACGCGGCCATCGAAGGTTTCGTCACCCAGCTATGGGATATCAAACTGGACATCGGTCACTCGGTGCGCACGGTAGCCGAGTGCGTGGACGCCGCCCAGCGCGACATTACCGTCTGCACCACACTGATGGAATCGCGCCTGATCGTGGGCTCGGCTGCTCTCAGGGCGCAGATGCGCGACGCTATCAGTGCCGACAAAATCTGGCCCAGCGCCAAGTTCTTTCGCGCCAAGTGGGACGAGCAAAAGCAGCGCCACGCCAAGTACGCCGACACCGAATACAAGCTGGAACCCAACGTCAAGAGCTCCCCCGGCGGCCTGCGCGACGTACAGACCATCAGCTGGATCGCCCTGCGCCACTACCGCACCGGCGATCCGGAGGCCCTCAAGGCGCTGGGTTTTCTCACCGACGATGAGCTGCACATTCTCGAGCGCGGCCGCGATTTCCTGTGGCGGGTGCGCTGGGCCCTGCACATGGTCACCGGCCGTGAGGAAAACCGGCTGCTGTTCGACCATCAGCGCGAGCTGGCGCGCCTGTTCGGCTTCGAGGACAGCGACATGCGCCTGGCGGTTGAACAGTTCATGCAGCGTTACTACCGGGCTGCGCTGGCCATCTCCCAGCTCAACGAGGTGCTGATGCAGCACTTCGACCAGGTCATCCTGCGCTCCGACGCCCCGGAAGCAATCGTCGACATCAATCCGCGCTTCCAGGTGCGCAACGGCCTGCTCGAGATAAAAGACGAGGCAGTCTTCGACCGCGCCCCCTCGGCGCTGCTGGAGTTGTTCCTGCTGTGCGCCCAGGACGAGCAGATCGAGGGCATCCACGCCTCAACCATCCGCCTGGCCCGGGAGCGCCGCGACCTGATCGACGACGCCTTCCGCGCCGACCCGCGCAACCGCAGGCTGTTCATGGAAATCCTGCGCTCACCCCACAAGCTGGCGCTGCAGCTGCGGCGTATGAACCGCTTCGGCATCCTCGGCAAGTACCTGCCGGAGTTCGGCCGCATCGTCGGCCAGATGCAACACGACCTGTTCCACGTCTACACGGTAGATGCCCACACCCTGGAAGTGGTGAAGAACATGCGCCGCTTGCTGTATCCGGAACACCAGGAGCAGTTCCCGGTGACCAGCCGGGTGGCCGGCCGGCTGCCCAAGGTTGAGCTTCTTTACATCGCCGGCCTGTATCACGATATCGCCAAAGGCCGCGGTGGCGACCACTCGGAGCTGGGCGCCGTGGACGCGCGCCGGTTTTGCGAAAAGCACGGTGTGAACAAGCACGACACCGATCTGGTGGTGTGGCTGGTGGAGAATCACCTGCTGATGTCGGGCACCGCCCAGCGCAAAGACATCTCCGACCCGGAAGTCATCCGGGAGTTTGCCACCACCGTGGGCAACCAGACCTATCTGGACTACCTGCTGTGCCTGACCGTTGCAGACATCAACGCCACCAACCCGACCCTGTGGAACGCCTGGCGAGGCTCTCTGCTGCGCCAGCTGTATACGGAGACCCGCCGGGCCCTGCAGCGCGGCCTCGA
This sequence comes from Halieaceae bacterium, assembly GCA_028277365.1. Lineage (GTDB taxonomy): Bacteria > Pseudomonadota > Gammaproteobacteria > Pseudomonadales > Halieaceae > JANQIO01. Next base: position 7,259 of record JANQGK010000026.1, read on the forward strand.
CAATCAGGTCGGCAAGGAAGAGGCCATCGCCAACACTCAGCGCCGGGCGCTGGAGCGCCTGGAAGACCGCGGCTTCATCGCCGAGGAAGTCGAGGCCCTGTGGGCCGAAGCCGGTGAGGACTATTTCCTGCGCGAGCACGTGGACGACATCGTCTGGCATACCGAGGCCATTGCCCAGCACTACGACAAGTCGACCCCGCTGGTGCTGGTCAAGCAGGACCCGGTGCTGCAGACCGACGCCGCCACTCAGATATTCATCCACGCCCGCACCCAGGACTACCTGTTCTCGGTGGTAACCGCGGCCCTGGAACAGCTCCACCTGAGCGTGCACGACGCGCGCCTCTACAACTCCGTTGACGGCATGGCCATGGACACCTTCTACGTGCTCGACGAGAGCGGCGAGTCCATCGCCAACGACCCTCAGCGTCTGGAGCATATTGTCGAGTTCCTGACCCGCACGCTGACTGATCGCGACCGCTTCCCCGAGGTGGTCAACCGGCGCACCCCGCGCCAGGTGCGCTACTTTGCCATGCCCACCGAGACCAGCATGTACGTGGACACCATCAAGAACGTCAGCGTACTGGAAGTGACGACGCCGGACCGGCCGGGGCTGTTGGCCAGGATCGGGCGCATCTTCTTCGAGCACGGCATTGCCCTGCAGGCGGCCAAGATCGCCACCCTGGGCGAGCGCGTTGAAGACGTGTTCTTTGTCACTGACGCCAACAAGCAGCCGCTGGAAAACCCCGAACTGGTCGCCAACATCCGCTCCGCGATCTGCAAGGAACTGGACGAACAGGCAGCGGCCTGATCGGCGCTTGCCATGAACCCGGCACTGGACCTGCTTAAACCCTACCCCTTTGAGCGCCTGCGTGACCTGTTCGCCGACCTTGTACCGCCGGACGCGGTAGCGCTCAACCTGGGAATCGGTGAACCGCAACATCCGGCCCCGGAGTTTGTGCTGGAGGTGCTGGCCCGGGAGCTGCCGGGCCTGGCGCGCTACCCGGCCACCCGCGGCATTCCCGAACTGAGAAATGCCATGGCCGCCTGGCTGGCGGCGCGCTTCCACCTGCCGGGAGTGGACCCGGAGCGCGAGATCCTGCCGGTGGCGGGCACCCGCGAGGGTCTGTTCGCCATCGCCCAAGCAGTGGTGGACCGCAGCCGTGACCCGCTGGTGTTGTGCCCCAACCCGTTCTACCAGATCTACGAAGGCGCTGCCCTCCTGGCCGGCGCCGAGATCCGGTTTCTCGACTGCCGTGCCGAGGGCGGCTTCATTCCCGACTATGCCGAGGTGCCCGTCGAGACCTGGCAGCGCTGCCAGCTGCTGTACCTGTGCAACCCCGGCAACCCCAGCGGCGCCATCACGTCCCTGGCTACTCTCAGACAGCTCGTAGCCCTGGCGCGGGAACACGACTTTGTGATCGTCAGCGACGAATGCTACTCGGAAATCTACGATGACGAGGCCGCACCGCCCCCGGGACTGTTGGAAGCCTGCGTGCAGGCCGGGGCGCCGGGCTTCGACAACTGCCTGGTATTCCACAGTCTCTCCAAGCGCTCCAACCTGCCCGGCCTGCGCTCGGGCTTCGTGGCTGGCGACGCCGCCCTCATCGCGGGCTTTCTGCGCTACCGCACTTACCACGGCTGTGCCATGCCGCTGCACCACCAGCTGGCCAGTGTCGCGGCCTGGTCCGACGAAACGCACGTGCGCGAAAACCGGGCGCTGTATCGGGAGAAGTTTGACGCGGTTTGCGAGCGACTGGCCGGGACGCTGGAATTCGAGCGGCCGCCAGCGGGCTTCTACCTGTGGCCGCACACACCGCTACCCGACACCGAGCTGGCCCGGCGCCTGTATGCCCAGCATCACGTGACCGTTCTGCCCGGCCGCTTCCTGGGGCGGGAAACAGCGACCGGCAATCCCGGCGAGGACCGGGTGCGCATGGCCCTGGTACCACCGCTGGACGACTGCCTGCGGGCCGCTGACTGTCTGCGGGAAACCCTGGCATGTTAAAGGCGGAAAGAGTTGCCTTCATTCTCGAGCGCCTGCAGGCGCTTTACCCGGTGCCGCCGGTGCCGCTGGACCACAGCGACCCTTTCACGCTGCTGGTGGCAGTACTGCTGAGCGCGCAGTGCACCGACGAGCGGGTCAACCAGGTCACCCCGGCGCTGTTTGCTGCCGCCGACAATCCCTTTGATATGGCCGAACTGAGTGCCGAGCAGATTCGAGAGATCATCCGCCCCTGCGGACTGTCACCACAGAAGTCCAAAGCCATCAGGCGGCTCAGTGAAATCCTGATAGAGGAACACGGCGGCGAGGTACCCGCCGACATGGAGGCCCTGGAGCGCCTGCCCGGCGTGGGCCACAAAACCGCCAGCGTGGTGATGGCCCAGGCCTTTGGCGTGCCGGCCTTCCCGGTGGATACCCATATCCACCGCCTGGCCCAGCGCTGGGGCCTGAGCAACGGCAAGAACGTGACCCAGACCGAGAAGGACCTGAAGCGGCTGTTTCCGGAAGAGTGCTGGAACGACCTGCACCTGCAGATCATTTTCTACGGCCGGGAGTTCTGCACCGCCCGCGGCTGCGACGGCACCGTCTGCGATATCTGCCGCACCTGCTACCCCAACCGCAAGCGGCCCAAGAAAACCCGCAAGGCCTGAATTACCCTCAGGGTGCTGCCGGCTGGGCCGGGCTAAACACCTGCGCTTCTCCGCGGCCGCGCGGATCGGCGGCTGCATCGACCCGGCCAGACGGGTCAACCGTAATCAGCATCACGTCCCCTAGAGGGCCCCAACTATTGGGTTCCAGGCGATAGCCCATGGTCGTGAGCCGCGTGAGCACATCTGGGCCAGGCTGTCGGCCGGGGTCGAATCGGATCAGGCGCTCGGCGGGCAACTGGTGGTGAAAGCGGGTGGCGCTGACCGCGGCCTCTGCATCCATGCCGAAGTCCAGCACGTTCAGCAACACCTGCAATACCGAAGTAAAAATAGTGCTGCCTCCCGGGGTGCCGATCGCGGTGACGATCTTGCCATCGCGTACAAGCAATGTCGGCGACATGGATGACAGCATGCGCTTGCCCGGGCCGATGGCATTCATATCGCGTCCCACCACCCCGAAAGCATTGGGTACACCGGGCTTGGCACTGAAATCGTTCATCTGGTTGTTGAGCAGGAAGCCCGCACCCTCCACCACCACGCCGCTGCCGAACTCCCAGTTCTGGGTGTAGGTCAGCGCTACCGCATTGCCCTCGGCGTCGAGGATCGAGAAGTGGGTGGTCTGGGGGCTCTCGTACCGTCCCGAACCGGCCCGCTCACCCGGCGCGCTTAAGCCCGGCCTCACGTTCAGAGAAATCGCCTCGACGTTGATACCCTCCGCCCGGCGCCGCAGGTAATCCGGTTCCGTCAGCGCAGCCACTGGCACCGGAGCAAAATCGGGATCACCCAGATACTCCGCGCGGTCGGCGAAGGCGCGTTTTTCCAGTTCGGCGAGCAGATGGATATAAGTGGCGGAATTGTGGCCGACGCCGTTGAACAGTTCGCTGGCTGCATCGTGCATACCCAGTAGCTGCATCAGGGCGACGCCGCCTGAGCTGGGCGGAGGCGCCGCCACCACGTCGTGGCCGCGCCAGCTTGCCAGCAGCGGCCTGCGCCAGGGCGCGGTGTAGTCGGCCAGGTCGCGCGCGGTAACAATGCCGCCGCTGCGCGCCATCTGCGCCACGATCTGGCGGGCTATCTGACCGCGATAGAAGTCGTCGGGGGCCACGGCAATACGCCGCAGAGTAGCGGCGAGCTCCGGCTGTTTGAATGTGGTCCCCGCCTCCATGCCAGCAAAATACTCCGCGAAATTGGTGTCGCTGCCGAAGTGCTCGATGGCGTCGTCCTTCATGGCCGCCAGGCTCTCGTGCACCACGAAGCCCTCCTCCGCCAGCGTGATAGCCGGTGCCAGCAGACGACGCCAGGACAGGCGCGCATAACGCTGATGCGCCTTCTGCATGCCGCGCACCGTGCCCGGCACGCCGATGGCCTTGCCACCCGCCGGCGAGGTCGTCCATCGTCGTTCGCTGG
>JANQGK010000041.1 GCA_028277365.1 Halieaceae bacterium
CACGCGCAGCGATCACTACGAGTTGGTGAAAAAGGGCGTACCGGCGGTGTTCCTGATGACCGGCTTCGAGTCAAAAGATCCCCAGCAGTCCGGCGCCGAGGTCTGGCAGGCGCACCTGAAGGAACACTACCACCAGCCCAGCGATGACCTGAGCCTGCCGATCGATTACCAGGCGGGCGCTGTGTTCACCGAGATCAACGTGAATATCGGGCGCGAAATCGGTAACAGTCCGGTGCGGCCGCGCTGGAATGCCGGCGATTTCTTTGGCCGTGAGTTTGGTTCAGGGGAGCAGCTTGAGCCCGCAGTGACTGCGCCCTGAGATTCAATGGTCGAGCTCGATCTCCGGAGGCCCCTGCAGCTTCGCCTGGTTCTCCACCGCTTTCGCGGTTCAGCAGGTCGACAGGACCAGGCAGAACCTCGCCGAACAGCTGGACACCAGCCTGCTCATCGACCGGTGGCGATTGGCGACAGCGATCTGTGTCACAAAAATGGTAATAGTTGGCATTTTTTTTGAAATCCGACTTATAATCGAAGCTTCGACAAATAATTGTACATTTGTCCGATCCGGGCAGGTGGCCGGTACAACCGCTAACTCAGCGGCTGGCACAACGGCTGGCACAACGAAAAGAACAGGGACAACGCAGTGAAATTGGCTGTGTCGGGATGGAAAAACCAGGTGATTGGGGCGCTGGCGACGAGTGTGTCGCTGGCCACTCCTGCCTGGGCGGAGGCACTGGATACCTCCCTCAACCTTAGCCCTGACCTGTTTAACGTGCAGATGAAACCCGCCGATGCCGATGGTGACGGTATCAAGGAAGCCAGCTTCCGCTCCGGCCTTGGTTTTGCACTCTCCAACAGCCTGCTGCAGCTCGATATGGACTACCGGGTGCAGAGCAGGCTCAGGGAATCTTCCCCGGAAGCCGATGTGTCCCAACGGGTCGGCGCCTCACTGCAAAGCAAGCTGCTGAACGATGCTCTAGGGCTGAACGCCGATATTCGCGCCGGCAGTACCCTGCGTGATGGCGGTTACGTCTACAGCCTGGCGCCCGGTTTCTCCAAGTCCCTGGCCGACCTCGGGCGCCTGAATGTGCGTTACGAGTACCGGCTGGACAAGCCCGGTGCCAATGCCGAAGAGCGGGAAAAAACTGCCTACAGCATGGGTCTTAGAGGCGCGTCTGATGGCGGCCGGCTCGACTGGTCCGGCAGCTACAAGGCCACGGACTTGTTCGGTGGCGTAGAGCAGCTACGGAGCACCGAGCGCATGGCCTTTTCCTCCGGCCTGCAGCTGGTGCCGGAGCTGCGCCTGGAGGTGTCCGGCCACAGCCTCGATGAAACCCGCTATGACGGCGGCCTGGTGAATGAGCTCTACACGGAAATTCTGCTGGGGGCCGGCTTCTCCTGGTCGCCCTCGTCCCAGTACTCGGTGGCTTTCAAGGTCAACTCACTGGATGAGTCGCGCAACCGCACCCAGGAAGTCTACGGCAGCGGCACCGTGTCCTGGTTCCCGCAGCGCAACATGGCGTTTACCCTCAGCTATGGCGATCACCTCATGGAAGGCGCTCGCGGTGTGCTGCTGGAAACGACGATCGACCTCGGCGGTTCCTGAGGCGCCACTGGACAGCCTCCCGCCGTCCCTCCAATAATTCCCGCTCACTTCTTCGACTGGAGATTCGGCCATGGCCGGAGGCAGTTTGCTGCTGCTGATCGATGACATCGCCGCGGTGCTGGACGACGTCTCGCTAATGACCAAGGTAGCCGCCAAGAAAACCGCCGGCGTGCTCGGCGATGATCTGGCGCTCAACGCCGAACAGGTGTCCGGCGTCAAGGCCGATCGGGAGCTGCCGGTAGTATGGGCGGTGGCCAAGGGCAGCTTCATCAACAAGCTGATCCTGGTGCCATCGGCGCTATTGATTGCAGCTTTCATCCCCGTCCTGGTCACCGTATTGCTGATGCTGGGCGGCCTGTACCTGTGCTACGAGGGCTTTGAGAAGGTCGCGCACAAGTTCCTGCACGACGACAGCGAAGACAGCGCGCACCGCGAGGCCCATCGCGCGCACCTCAAAGCGACCCGTGAGGAGCTGTTAGAGCTTGAGCGCCGGAAAATTCGCGGCGCCATTCGCACCGACTTCATTCTCTCCGCCGAAATCATCGTGATTACTATCGGCACCGTGGTGGACGCCGATCCCACGGTGCGGATTCTTACCGTGTCGGCGATCGCCCTGGCAATGACCATCGGCGTGTACGGCCTGGTGGCGGGCATCGTGAAACTGGATGACGCCGGGCTCTATCTGGCGGATAAGCCGGGCTTCCAGGGCTGGCTGGGCCTGCGCTTGCTGGGCTTCGCTCCCTGGCTGATGAAGGCGCTGGGGGTGCTTGGCACGGCGGCCATGTTCCTGGTGGGCGGAGGCATCCTGGTGCACGGCCTGCACCCGGTGGAGCATGTGGTGGAAGACGCCGTGGCCTGGGGCAGCAGCCTGCCGGCGCTGGGGGTGGTTACCGGTGCCCTGGTACATCCCCTGGCGGCGGCGCTGGTGGGAATTATTGCCGGCGGCCTGGCGGTCGCCTTGGTTGGCCTGGTGAAGAAAGTCAGGGGCTGAGGTAACTACAACCAGCGGTTCCAGCGGAACACCGCCGCCGTGCCGGCAATGAGGCCGACGCAGATGCCTACCACCACCCAGAAAGCGGCCTCCTCTTCCACGCCGGGCATGCCGCCCACGTTGATCCCCATCAGCCCGGTGAAAAAGCCCAACGGCAGGAAGATGGTCGCCACCACGGTAAAAACGTAGGAGCGCCTGTTCATGGCTTCCGACACCTGGGTCAGCAGTTCGTCCTGGGTGCTCGCCGCCCGCTCCCGCACGGCATCGATATCTTCGATATGGCGCACCAGCCGGTCGGTGATTTCCCTCAGTCGCAGACGGTCCATCTCACTGATCCAGCTGATGGGCTCGTTGACCAGCCGATTCATGGCCTCGCGTTGGGGCGCCAGATAGCGGCGCAGGGTGATGCACTGTTTGCGGATGGATGAGAGGTCGAGGCGTACGTTGGCCAACTCGCCGTTGACGACGCGCTCCTCGAGGGCGTCCACCTGCTCTTCCAGATTGTCCACCGTGCCGCTCATGCGATTGGTGATGTGGTCGATCCAGGTGACCAGCAGGGCCGGGGCGCTGCCAGGCCCATGGCCTGCGGCCAGCTCGCTCAACACGTCCTCGGTGGATTGCAGTCGATGCCGGCGGGTGGAGATCAGCCGCTTGCCGTTGGTCCAGATGCGCACCGAGACCATGTCATCTGGCTGGGTGCCGGGGTTCAGGTTGACGCCGCGCAGGGCCAACAGCAGGTTGTCGCCGCGGTTGACGGCACGGGGCCGGGTTTCCTGGGCGATGAGCGCAGTATAGGCGATGTCGTTGAGTCCGCTGTCGTTGATAAGCCACTGCTGGGCGGGTTGCCGGTCAAAGTCGAAATGCAGCCAGGTGTGGGCATCGTCGTTGTTTCTGACCTCGTCCCAGCGCAGGTCGACCGCGCCGCCTGTGCCGTCCAGGCGCTTGGCGTGAATCAGTCCTTCCGGTGGCTCCGCCATCTCAGTGGTCTCCCCTGCTGTCCACAAGTGGTATTCGCGTGTTCCCGCGAGTCTACCATCCGGCCAGTGGCCTGCCCGCATCCTGTGTGCCTCGGGCTGAGCGGTGTAGGCGGGCCGCTGCGACGGGGCCGCGGTCCTTATCGCTTCCTCTCTGACGATTGCCAGGGTGCACGTAGCATGAGTCCTCACCGGCACTTTGCTGCTTGCCAGCCTTGTTGCCATTTTGCATGCTTGTGCCCCCCGGCAAGTGACAAGAACGAGACAACGATGGCCGCACCGCTTTGGCAACCCTCACAGGAGCGTATCGACGCCGCCAATATCACGCGGTTCATGAGTTTCGTGAACCGGCGCCATGGCCTCGACCTCGACGACTACCCGGCCCTTTACGACTGGTCGGTGGCGGAGATAGAGGCCTTCTGGTCGGCGGTGTGGGACTTCTGCCGTGTGATTGCCACTGACAAGGGGACTGTTGTTCTGGAGCCCCCGGGCCGCTTCTCTTCCGAGCAGCCCCCCGGTGCGCGCTGGTTTCCCGACGCCAGGCTGAACTTTGCCGAGAACCTGCTGCGCTACCGTGACGATCAGGTGGCGCTGGTTTCACTGCTGGAGACCGGGCGCCGCCGGACCCTCAGCTACGGCGAGCTGTACCGCAAGGTGGCGGCGCTGGCCGCCAGTCTGCGTGCCGAGGGTGTCAGGCCCGGTGACCGCGTGGCCGGTTTCATGCCAAACATTTCCGAGACGGTCATTGCCATGCTGGCCACCGCCAGCATTGGCGCCACCTGGTCCTCCTGTTCACCGGATTTCGGTATTAACGGTGTGATGGACCGCTTCGGCCAGATCGAACCCACGGTATTGTTCAGCGCCGACGGCTATTTCTACAACGGCAAGACCTGTGACAGCCTGGAACGGTTGCGCGAGATAGCCGGGCAGATCACCAGCCTGCAGCGGGTTGTGGTGGTGCCGCTGGTCGAGCAGGCCCCGGCGCTGGACGGCATTCCCAATGCCGTGCTGTTTGATGACTACCTGACCCCGGACGTCACCGACTTGGCCTTTCCCGGCTTCGCCTTTGATCACCCGCTGTACATCATGTACTCGTCCGGCACCACCGGCATGCCCAAGTGCATCATTCACGGTGCCGGCGGCACTTTGCTGCAGCACCTCAAGGAGCACCAGCTCCTGGTAGACCTGCACCGCAGTGATGTTTTCTTTTACTTCACCACCTGTGGCTGGATGATGTGGAACTGGCTGGTGTCGGGTCTTGCCAGCGGCGCCACGCTGGTGTTGTACGACGGGTCGCCCTTTGCCCGCCGGGGGCGGGTGCTGCTGGATGCCATGGATGCTGAAGGCATCAGCGTTTTTGGGGCCTCCGCCAAGTACTTCGCCGCCCTGGAGAAGGCCCGCCAGCAGCCCGGTGAGCGCTACGAGCTGTCGCGGCTGCGCACCGTGCTGTCGACCGGTTCACCGCTGGCCCACGAGAGCTTCGAGTACATCTATCGGGAATTCAAATCCGACCTGTGTCTGTCCTCCATCAGCGGCGGGACTGACATTCTCTCCTGCTTTGTCGGCGGCAGCCCCATCCTCCCGGTCTACAAGGGTGAAATCCAGTGTCGCGGCCTCGGCATGGCGGTGGAAATCCGGGACGAAGAAGGTCGGGCGGTGATTGGCGAAAAGGGCGAGCTGGTCTGTAGCCGCCCCTTCCCCTGCACACCCGTCGGCTTCTGGGATGACCCGGCGTCAGAAAAATATCGCGACGCCTACTTCGCGAGCTGGCCGGATATCTGGGCCCACGGCGATTACGGTGAGTTGACCGAGCACGGCGGTGTCATTATCCACGGCCGCTCTGACGCCGTGCTCAATCCCGGTGGCGTGCGCATCGGCACCGCGGAGATCTACCGCCAGGTGGAGAAACTCGAGGACATCCAGGAAAGCATCGTCATCGGCCAGGAGTGGCAGGACGACGTGCGGGTGGTGTTGTTCGTGGTGCCGGCCCAGGGCGTGGTTCTCGACGACAAGCTGGTGGGCCGCATCAGGGAGGTCATACGCAGCAACACCACGCCCCGGCATGTGCCCGCTAAGATCATCGCAGTGGCAGATATCCCCCGCACCATCAGCGGCAAGATCGTCGAGCTGGCGGTGCGCAACGTGGTGCACGGCCGGCCGGTGAAGAACACCGATGCGCTGGCCAACCCGGAGGCGCTGGAGCTGTACCGCGACTTGCCGGAGCTTAAGGACTGAGGGCAAAGGCCCGTAAAGCGTGAGGCCGTTCTCCTCATGCCGACGGACTTTTATGTAATACTCCAGCTATTCATCGGATGAAGGACTGAGAGATGGTTTTCCAACCCGGGTTGGCAGCTGTACTCCTGATATTGGGTTTTGTACCAGCGGGCGCGGCGGCGGAGTATGAGCGCCGGCCGGTGTTTGCGGCACTCCATGGGGGCGGTTCGGAGTTCGACGCGGATTTCCAGTTTGCCGGCGACCTGGGCTTCGACCCTGAGGACAGCGGCGACACCTTTGGCATCGGCTTGGCCTATGAGGTCACGTCTCACTGGTTCTTCCAGCTCGACTGGACCCGCACCGACGCCGACGAGTTGGAGATCGATCAGGTATTTCTTTCCGTCAACTACCAGCGACCGCTGTTCATTCCACGCATGAAGGGCATGATCGGTCTGGTCGTGGGCGAGGGCAGGCTGGAGTGGAACAGCCAGCCGGCTTTTGCCGACGCCGTCATTGATGACCTTGAAGACGACGAGGGGCTTTACGGCATCCAGCTCGGCCTCAGTTACGACCTCGGCCGGCACTGGTCAACCAGCCTGACCTACCAGTACTTCGAGCAGGAATTCGACACCAGCGTCGAGACCTCCGCCGACGGCATCCTCGAGTTCGAGCACAGCAACCACCACTACCTGCTGTTCGGCATCCGCTTCCACCTGTAGCTACCCTGACTGCTTCGGTCCGATCCGCTTGGCAAATCCCGGGTCACCGGCCAGCCGGGTTCATCGATGATGAGCCAGCCGGGCCTGCAGCGCTCAGCGTCGACACCACAAACTGCTTGCCGCTGGTGATGCCCGCCAGACAGGCCGATGAACATACGGGTGGGACGAGCACGCCGGTCGAAACTGCCACGCCGCCCTAGTGGGCGATGAAGTCGGTATCGTCGCGATCGGTGCTGAAGGTCATCGGCAGAGACACCCAGTGGTCGCCGTCGTTACGGCCTTTGCCGTGGAGTGCTGCGCCGAAGGTGTAGCTGCGGCCCGGCTCCACAGCCAGTAGCGGCTTCGAGGGTGCAAGGGGGCGGCTGACCGTAGCCGTCCAGCGGCCGTTGGCAAACTCCACGGCGGCGGTGATGGCTCCGGTAGCGATCCGGTGTGGCTTCTCCAGAAGGGCGTCGACCCTGAGCGCGCCGGATTCAAGGTCGACCGTCCACAGCTCGGCGAAGCGGCCGGCGGCAAGGTCCTGCGCCAGCACGTCTTCCGGCTTCGTCAGCGCCGGCTGGTTGAGGGCGCGGCGCTGGGACAGGGCCGACCACAGGTACTTGGGTTTGCCCTTGTCGAAGCGCATGCCGCGCATGTCGTCGTGACAGGCCGCCCAGCAGCCGCCGCGGCGCAGGGCGGCATCATCACCGAAGCCCCACATCAGCGACACCCGGGTGTCCGCGCGATCACCCTCCCAACTCAAGCGGGTAAGCAGTTGTCCGTTGTTGCTTGCAAAGTCGACCGTCAGCGGGCGTATCCGCGGCTCGGGGCCGCCGAGGGCAGCACTGAGCTCGGCTTCCTCGCCGCGGTGACATTGGCGGCAGTTGGTGCCCTGGCGCAGGGGCTGGGAACCGGGATGTTCACTGACCAGCCATTCAGCGTCGGAACCGCCGGGGTCAAACAGGTTCAGTTCAAGTTCGTTGACGGGCAGCGGGATGAATGGCTCGACGGCTTCCGTGTCGCCATGGGCAACCCCCTTGTGGCAGCCCAGGCAGGTCATGTCACCGCTTTCCATGGCGCGATGAAAGCCCTTGACCCGGGCGCTGACCTTGTCACTGCGCGCCATCGCGTTCAGGTTGTGGCAGCGGCGACAGCCCATGGAGTCATTGGCCAGCATCACGCCCACCGGTGACTGGTCGGCATGGGGGTTGTGGCACTGGGTGCAGGGCGGATTCATGCGCACCATGTTCTCGCGGCCGTGAATGCCGGATTTCTGGGTTTTGTGGCAGGTGGTGCACACCGCCATCTGGCCGCCGCTGGCGAGTACCGGATCCTGCTTAACGTGCAGGTCGTGGCAGCTCACGCAGGTCACGTTATTGACCATGTGCAGGGCCTCGCTCCAGTGGCTGGCCACCGAGGTCTGGTGGCAGTCGAGACACTGGCTGTCCTGCAGCGCGGGGCTCGCGGTCCACCGCGGGCCGAAGCTGATATCCGGGGAGTCCACCGTGGGCTGGCCCATATGCCCGGTGCTGGCTCCGTGACAGGCTTCGCAGGACTGGCTGATGCCGCCGTGCACGCTCTGCAGCATGGCGTGCACGGGGTTCCCCTCGGTGTTGAGGTGGCAGCCCAGGCATTCTTGAGACTGCGCGCCGGCATTGCTTGACGCGCCCAGGCCGATTGCCAGGCCGAGCAGTACGGCGAATGCTTGTGTGCGCACTATCTGACTCACCTGGCCACCTGCCGCTCCTTGGTCGACAGCATCCTAGCGAGGCGCGGCCATGCTCAGCTGGTCCCTGGGGGTATGGGTGAGGCCGGCGTGGCAGTCGATGCAGGTGCGTTTGCCAGTCTCCAGCACCTTGTGGAAAGACTGCGCCTTGGGTGACTGGGCCGAGGCCAGCATATGACTGACTTCGTGGCAGTTGCGGCACTCCCTGGAGTCATTTGCCTTCAGGCGCGCGATTTCCCGGGCTTTCATGGTCGGTGCGTGGGCGGCGTATTTTTCCGGAGTGTCGATCACTCCGGTCATCCAGCCCCAGACTTCGCGGGAGGCCTGGATTTTGCGCACCAGCTTGGGCCCGAATTCCTTGGGAATATGGCAGTCGGAACAGCCCGGGCGCACGCCGCTCTCGTTCATGTGGTGGGTGGTGCCCACCAGCATCATTCCCGCGTTGTCCGCCATAACGTGGCAGGAGGTGCAGAACTCGTCGGTGCTGGTGGCGTGCATGCTGTAATTGAAGCCGGCCACGCCGAGTACGCCCAGCACCAGGCCGCCACCGACTAGTGTGGCGACCGAATACTTGTTGCTGGGGCTGAGCAGAAACCCGAACAATCGCTTGAGCCAAGCCATTACTTCTCCCCCGGGAACGCGTCTGGATGCTCATCATTGATACCGCCACTATAGCGCGCCAGCCCACGGTAACAAGCGCCTCGCTTGAGCTATCGCAAGCTTGCTGCAGTCAATCAAGAAAGGGCTGGTCAGCAGCATCTTGGCTGCTACAGTTTGGGTGACCAATGCTTCCGGGGGCTAGTGATGCTAAGAGTCTGTGTATTTGTTTCTGCGGGCCTGCTGGCCAGCGCCGCCCTGTTCGCGGGCGAGGTGGATGTCGACTGCACCCTGTGTCACGACAGTGCGCCGCTGCCGGCAGACCATATGCCGGTAGACGAGGTGACTACCGAGAGTTGCGGCATGTGCCACGTGGCGGAGGCGGAGGATCCCTACTTCCGCGCCATGCATGAGAAGCACGGCGAAGCCATGGGCTGCGATACCTGCCACAGCGACGCCTCCGCCGAGAGCGCGGCACGCCTCAAGCAGATGCTCGGCAACTAGGGTTTTACCGGGGTCGGTTTTCCCGGGGTCAGAGTCCTTTTTCTGCGAAAAAGGACTCTGACCCCAAATACGCAAGCACGAAGCACAAAAAAGGCCGGTGAGTGATCACCGGCCTTTTCTTTTTCTGCCTGCTGTTAGTCCAGCAACCCGTGTATCAGCTCAACATCAGAGCTGCGACCGCTGCCGTGGCACACCTCACAGGTTTCCGCCACTTCGCCTGAGTCGAGAGCCGCCTGGGTAGTGGCGAAGCTGCCGCCGTTCTGCTCCATGTGCGCCCTGGACGTGCTGTTTTCGTGACAGCTGTAGCAGGCGGCTGACTGCGGCGACATCACCACGTCGTCCGCAGGGTCCAGCACATCTGCGCCGGTGTCGATCGTCGTGCCCAGCACGCTGCCGGCCAGCGGTAGCTGGTAACCCTCGTCGCCGTGGCAGGAGGAGCAGTCGGCCAGGTTGCCCGGGTACTGCACATGATCGTCGTCGTAGACGTAGGTGGTAAAGCCTCTGAAGCCCACCACTTGCAGCGGATTATCGCGCAGCGACGGTGCGTGGATGGCGTGGATCATGGTGGTGAAGTGAATGGACTCCTCGTCCTTGCCGTCGGTGGGCGGGTTCAGCGCCACCGCACG
>JANQGK010000066.1 GCA_028277365.1 Halieaceae bacterium
GGCGTTGCGGCCATACAACGTCCCCTGTGGGCCGCGCAGCACCTCGATGCGCTCGACGTCGTAGATGTCCAGCAGCGAACCCTGCGGCCGCGCCAGGTACACGTCGTCGATGTAAAGCGCCACGCCCTGCTCAAAACCGGCCAGCGGATCCTGCTGGCCGATGCCGCGGATGAATGCGGTCAGCGTGGTGTTGGTGGCACGGGAGGGCTCCAGCGTCACACTGGGGGCCTGCTGGGCCAATTCGGTAATGTCTGCCGCGCCGCGCAGCTTCAAGCTCTCGCCGCTGAATGCGGTCACCGCGATGGGCACATCCTGCAGGCTCTCGTTGCGGCGCCGCGCGGTAACGGTCACCTCTTCGAGAACAGCTCCCTCCTGCGCACTGGTCGGCATGGGAGCAAAGGCTGCAGTGGACGCCAGGGCCACAGCCACGGCGAGACGATTGCGGAGAGGGGATACGTTCATCGAGGGATACCTTTTATATTTATTGATTTTCAACATTTGTTGAATTGTTTATGAAAAATATTCAACAAGTGTTGAATTGTCAAGCCTGAGAAATGCCATTCATCGCCAAAAGTGCTCAGCTCACCGGCCTGAGCCTTAACAGCAGGAGAGCGGCCAGCGTGTAGCCCACCGAGATCATGATGGCGTAGCTGGCGGAGACCGCGGGGTTGGTCACCCCGCCGGCCAGGTTCAACAGCAGGTGCACGGCCAGGCTGATGCCGGCGGCGCTGCCCACCAACCAAACCGGCAGCACACCGCGATACAGCACCCCGAACAGAATGGGCACCGTGGAGGCCGCCGCCAGCCCGTACACCCCCTTCTGGGCAAACAGGCCGATCAGCGGCGGCGGGTTCCAGGCCAGGACCAGACCCAGCACCCCCACACCCACCAGCACGTAGCGGGACCAGGCCAGGCCCCGGGCAGCGGCATCTTTCGAGCCCGTTGCGGAAGCGCCCTTCGCCGGCATAACGATATCGCTCACCACCATCGCTGAAAGCGCCACCAGGATGCCGTCCAGGGTGCTCATGCCCGCCGCCAGCAGGGTCACGAAGATCAGCGTCAGGGCGTATTCGCCCGCGGTGGAGCGGGCAAACTCCTGTAACAGGTACTCCCGCAGCACCGTGTCCTGCGCTTCCACCTCGATGCCGGCAAGCCGGGCGTAGAAGCCGATCACCAGCATCAGGGTAAACAGCCCGCCCACCACCGCCGTGGTGGCAATGAATTTGGAAATGTCCCGCTCCGAACGCAGGTACAGCACCTTGGTGAGAATATGCGGCTGAAGCATGAGGGCGAAAGTGATGATGAAGCCGCTGGCAAACACCGAGAAAAAGCTGAAATACAGGTCACTGTCAGGATTGAAGACCGCGGCGTAGTTGCCCCCCACCGACCGCAGCGCCGCCAGCGGCGCGCCGTCGAAGTAGTGCCAGCCGTCGACAAACAGGAACACGGCGATCAGCAGCATCATGATGCCCTGCAGGGTATTGGTGTAGGCGTGAGCGTAGGTGCCCCCCATCAGCACGTAAGAGAAGACAAACAGCAGCACCAGCACCAGAGCGGTTTTCTGGCTCACGGGAAACAGGCCGGTGACCAGCAGGCTGCAGCCCACCAGGATCAACACCACGAAGGTCACCGACAGCAGGTTGATCAGCGCGAAGAACAATCTGAGCCCGGTGCTGCCGTAGCGGGCGTGGACCCAGCCCGGGATGGTCATGGCCCCGCCGGCCTCTCCGAGGCGCAGGAAACCCCGGGTCAGCACCAGAAAAGCAGAGAGGATGCCCAGCACCGCCGCTACCCCGTAGTGCAGGTAGGCCGACAGGCCGTGCACGTAAACAAAGCCTGGATTGATCACAAAGGTCGCGGTGGATGAGATCGACGCTGCCAGGGTGATCCCCACCAGATAGGGGTTCATATCCTTGTTGCCGATAGTGAAGCCGCGAATGTCGCGGGTGCGGCGCATGCCCACCCAGGAAAGCCAATACACCAGCATCACGTAAAATCCCAGCAGGGCATACTTGAACAGTTCCGGCGTCATCGGTGGGTGGCTCCCTACTCGCTTTTTTATGCCGGCTCACTATAATGCGAATCAGCAACTTTTCAACAGTTGTTGAATTGTGCCAGACAGCGAAAACGACGATAAGCGCAAGCACGGGCCGATGCCAGCACCTTCCAAAACCAGTAAAAGCACAGCCAGCGCGGGCAAAGCCAGCGACAGCAAGGCCAACCGCAGCAGCGCCAAGCGCGACCGCATCCTCGACGTGGCGGAACAGCTGTTTGCCGAACACGGCTACGACGGCGTGACCCTTAGGCAAATTGCCAGCGGTGCGAAAGTCGACGTGGCGCTGGCCAGCTATCACTTCGGCAAGAAGCTGGATTTGTTCAACGCGGTCTTCGAGCGCCGCTCCGCCTACCTGAACCAGGCGCGCCACGAGGCGCTTGAGGCAGTGCGCGAGGAAGCCGGTGCCGCCGGCCCCAGCGTCGAGCAGATCATCGAGGCCTTCCTGCGGCCCCTGGAACTGGCCCAGGAGACCGGCGACGAGGGCTGGCGTCACTATCTGGCCCTGGTGGCCTATATCAACAACAGCCCGTACTGGGGCCGGCGCATGATGTCTAAGATGTTCGACAGCCTGGTCAACGAGTTCATCGACGCCCTGCGGGTCGCCCTGCCCGGCGCTTCCGACACCGACCTGTACTGGTGTTACCACAACATGTCCGGCGCCCTGACCCTGACCCTGGCCGACACCGGCCGTATCGACGCGCTGTCCAACGGCCTGTGTTCCTCTTCGGATTTTGAGGCCGCCTACGACCACATGATCCCTTTCATGGCGGCGGGCTTTCGCAAGCTCTGCGGGACCGGCAACGGCGCCTGAACGACCCTGCTCCCGCGGGTTTACAAGCCTCTGCCCCAACACTACCCTAGGCAGCCCGGTTACGGGTTAACAATAAAAGTCGCGTGCGATGCACGGGGCGACAGTTAGGGGAAAGTCGGGCCGCGGCGACAGCCGACAGCCCGCAGGGACAAGACGATCAAGGTCAGGGCGCTTTACAGTTCTACCCGGGTGGCGGGCACGCAGTCGCCGCATGACTCGCTCACTCTCAAGGTGTATTACCCCAGCCGCTTCACCGATTCAGTGGAGGAGCGCAGTACGGGCGTGGTGCGCCCGGACTCCAGCCGCTCGCCGTTCCCGGTGGTGATCCTGCTGCCGGATGAAGACCTGTCCCAGGAAAGCTATGGCTGGCTGGCCTCGGAGCTGGCCCAGGCCGGTTCCGCGGTGGTGACCTATAGCTGGATCAATGAAGACGCCAGCGGCCAGGTGCGTCCCGGACCCGGCCTGCAGCGCAAACGCCTGAGCCGCAAGCGCTACGGCAAAAAACCCTCCTGTCCGGCCCTGCCCGCAGTGTTCTCGGCGCTCAAGAAAATGAACAAATCCGGCGTGCTCGCCAATCACCTGAACCTGTCCTGCATGGTGCTGGGCGGCCACGGCCTGGGCGGCCGCATGGCGCTGCTGAATGCCAACCGCGACTGGTTCCCTGCGGTGTGTGGCGCCTTTGCTTACGGCGGCCACGCGCTGGCAGACCCGGAGCAGGGCTGGGACAAGCGCGACGTGCTGCCACTGGAGCCCGACATGTCCCTGCTGCTGATCGGCGGCACCAACGACGGGGTGCTGGATGCGGAGACTGCCTATCTGGCCGGCAAGGATGCAAGCCCGACCTGGGCCGTGCAGCACAGCTTCAGCCGCGGCATCAAGGGCAAACGCGGCGACCGCCACCTGGTGTTGGTAGACGGCGCCAGCCACTACAACTTTGCCGCCCCCAGGGACCCCACCACCGGCAAGGAATTCCTCGATCGCCGCACCCGCGGCCACGGCAAGTCGGTACGTAAGTACCTGGCCCGGCTGCTGGTCGTGTTCTGCGACCAGACCTGCCGCGGCGATCCCATGACCACCGCCGACCTCAGCGCCCTTTGCGACAGCAGCCACCCCATGGTGGCGCACGCTGAGAGCAAGTAGCACACGGTCTCCAAACCGGCGGTCGGCATGCGCCGTATCTAGCGCATGACTGACACTACCCAACCC
>JANQGK010000163.1 GCA_028277365.1 Halieaceae bacterium
GCGGCGCCTAATCAGAAAGGCAAACGGGCCAGACCGGGGCTGACCAGGACCACGTCGCGGCTGCCGGCGGGTAGCGATATCACCGTGCCATCCCGGCCCAGGGTGAAATGTGGGAAGATCACATCCACGCCATCGAGCCAGGCCGCGTCCAGCCCCGGTACCGGCAGCGCCGGCACGACGTGATAGAACAACAGGTGCCGTACCCTGGCGTCACGGGCAGTTTCCGCCGCCTCCAGCGGGCTTGTGTGATAGTCGAGAATATCCGCGGTGATCTTGGCCATACTCTGGTTGTTGGTAATGGTTGCCGCCCGATTGATGATATCGACCAGCTCCGGCGACAGCGCCTCGTGCACCAGCAGGTCCACCTTGGCGGCCATCTGTTCTAGGTTGAGGGACTTCACGGTATCACCGGAAATCACCAGCCGCCGGCCCTGGTAGCTCACGCGATAGCCGACCGCCGGCGACACCGGCGCGTGGTCCACCAGGAATGCTTCTACCAGCACTCCATCTCGGTCGTACACTTTGGCCGCACTGCCATTCTCAGGCGTTGGAAAGGGCCGCGGTATCATGCCGTGGCCAGACAGCGGCGCTACCGCATCCCCGTGGTGGGCGTTGCGATACACGGCGTCGCGTTCGTAGGCCTTGTTGATGCCGCCGACGATGTCGCTGACCCCGGGTGGCCCGAATACCGGCAGCGGAGCCGTGTGGTTGCCCTGGATCCAGCGCAGGGTCGCCATTTCGCCAAGCCCGTCGATGTGGTCGGAGTGAAAGTGGGTGAGAAACACCGCCTCGATACTGCTCAGCGGGAAGCGCAGCAGGCCCAGGTTGCGCGCGCCATTGCTGCCGGCATCAAACACAAACATGCGCTCGCCTGCCACGACTGCCACGCAGGGGCCGGAGCGCAGCCGGTCAGGCAGCGGACCGCCGGCACCGCACAGTGCCACGTGCAGGCCGGGGCCGAGGTCGGCCAGCGGCGCCTCCAGCATGGCACTAAGGGCGCCGCGCTCCATCACGCTGCGGGCGATATCTGCGCGCTTGAAATAGGCGGGTACCGCGGCGATCACCAGCAACAGGAACAGGAGGGTGAGAAGTCGCTTCATCGGATGTCCTTATTGTTTTTACCTATTCTATTCATGTGTAATGCAATTCGCCTTGTCGCGCGTCACGAAAAAGCCCTTCGAAATCCTCGGCGGTCATCGGGCCGGCATTGGTGGGCGTTGAGGGATCTGCCAGGGCGGCGAGCCCGATCTCTGCTGCCTCTTCCCCGGGAACATCGAGAGCGGCCAGAGATTCGGGAATTCCCAGCGCGCTGCGAAAGGCCAGCAACGCCTCCACCAGATCGGTAGTGCGCGCGCCGTCGATACCCAGGGCCTGACACAGGGCCGGCATTCTCGGTTCCAGATAGCGGGCATTACGCGCCAGGCCATAGGGCAGGATGACCGCGTTGGCGAGGCCGTGATGGACGCCGTAGCGGGCGCCAATCACGTGGGACACCGAGTGGATCGACCCCAGGCCTTTCTGGAAGGCCGTCGCGCCCATGGAGGCTGCCACCAGCATCTGTCCGCGGGCGTCGAGGTTAGAGCCGTCGGCGACCGCTAAGGGTAACCACTGGCGCACCATGCGCATGGCTTCGAGGGCAATACCCTCAGCCATAGGGTGGTATCCCGGCGCGCACCAGGCTTCTAGGGCATGCACGAAAGCGTCCACTCCAGTCCAGGCGGTGATGTGCGGTGGGAGACCGAGGCTTAGCCTTGGGTCGGAGATCACCAGTGCCGGCATCATTGCCGGGTGGAAGATGATCTTCTTGGTGCGCGCAGCTTCATCGAGGATTACCGCAGCGCGTCCCACCTCCGAGCCCGTTCCCGCCGTCGTTGGAATGGCAATGACCGGCGCAATGGCATCAGGCTCGGCGCGCCGCCAGTTGTCGCCGACATCCTCGAAGTCCCACAGCGGCCGAGACTGGCGGGCGACCAGTGCGATCGACTTGGCGGCATCCAGGGCGGAACCGCCGCCCAGGCCGATCACGCCATCGCAGTCGCCTGCCAGGAAGGCGGCAACGCCGCTGTCGACGTGGCGGCCGGCGGGGTTGCCGTCGACATCACTGTGAAAGGCATCTCCCAGGCCGGCCTCTGCCAGCAGCTGGCGGGCGGAGGTGACGAAGTCGAGGCTGGCGAGGCCCCGGTCAGTCACCAGCAGCGGGCGCGACAGGCCCAGCGTGCGACAGGCCTCGGGCAGTTCCTGCAGGCGGCCGTCGCCGAACCAGATGCGGGTGGGGTAATGCCAGTTGGTATATGGGAGAGGCATCTAGATGATTTCAAAGTACCGCTTCAGCTGCCAGTCGGTGACGGCCTTGCGTTGCTCGGCGTCTTCCCATTCGCGGGTGTAGGCGTAATGGTCGACGAAGCCCTCACCGAACAGTTCCCGCGCTGCCTTCGACTTGCGGAGCCGTGCTGCGGCCTCGCTCAGGGTCGCCGGCAGCTGCAGGGCGCGGGGAAAACGGCCACTGTAGGCGTCGCCGGAGAAGGGCGCGCCGGGTTCGACCCGGTTCTCGATGCCCCAGAAGCCGGAGCCGAAGGCGGCGGCCAGGGCCAGGTAGGGGTTGATGTCGGCCGCGGCAATCCGGTACTCCACCCGCTGGGCGCCGGGCAGACCCGGAATCGCCCGCAAGGCACAGGTGCGATTGTCGATACCCCAGGTGGCGGCGGTGGGCGCCCAGAAGCCCGGCACCAGCCGGGTGTAGCTGTTGCAGGTTCCGGCTACCATGCACAGCAGCTCCGGCATCAGCTTCTGCTGGCCGCCGATAAACCAGCGCATGGTGTCAGAGATGCTGTGGTCTTGGTTTGCATCGTGGAACACCGGCTGGCCGTCGCCGTCCTGCAGCGACAGGTGCAGGTGTCCGGACTGGCCGGGATAGTCGGATGACCAGCGCGCCATGAATGTGGCCATGAGGCCCTGCTGCTGTGCCAGCACCTTGGTAAAGGTCTTGAACAGGGCGGCGTTGTCGGCGGCGCGCAGGGCGCCGCTGTGCTCCAGCGCCGCCTCCAGCACGCCTGGCCCCGTCTCCGTGTGCAGGCCTTCGAGGCTCATGCCCATGTGGGCAGTCATGGCCAGCAGCTGGTGGTAGAAATCGGCATGGGTGGAGTTGCGCAGCACCGAGTAGCCGAAGTTGCCCGGCGTCATGGGTTGCGGCTCGCGGAAGCATTTCGCCTGCAGCGTGTCGGGGGTTTCATCGAACAGGAAGAATTCAAACTCGGCAGCGGCGGAGGCGGTAAAACCCAGCGACTCACCCCTGGCGAGCACACGCTTGAGCAGTGCACGCGGGCAGACGCTAGCGGCTGCGTGATCCGAAAAGTCTGCCAGGAACAGGGCGCTCTGGTTGTCTTCCAGCGGCAGCGGTCGGCAGCTGGTGGGATCGATATGAGCCCAGGCGTCGGGAAAGGCAGTGGCCCAGCCGGTGTAGGAGTCCTCGGCGTAGAGTTCGTCGGCAGAGTCCCAGCCGAAGATTACGTCGCAGAAGCCGAAGCCCTTGTCCAGCGCCGACAGAAACTTCTTGCGGCTCACATACTTGCCGCGCATGACGCCGTCGAGGTCGGTCACTGCCAGCTTAATGTTTTCAACGCCTGCTTCGCGAACGAACGTTGCGGCAGTTTCGCTGTCAATTACATTCCTGGCATCCACGGGCGGCCCCTTGTCGTGTCGCTATGTTTATTGTCGTCGAACGGCTGAAGCCCCGCTATCATAGACCCATGCTTGATACACGACCACTGCTACTGGAAACCGACTTCCCCGAGATTCATCGCCAGCAGATCAGCACCTTGCAGGTGAACCTCGGCTACCGCTGCAACCTCAGCTGCGTGCACTGTCACGTCAATGCCGGGCCCAGCCGCACTGAGGAGATGAGTGGCGAAACGGTGGACCAGTTGATCGAACTGCTCGACGAGCTGGCGCCGGCCACCGTCGACCTGACCGGTGGCGCTCCGGAGCTCAATGCTCATTTTCGGCGACTGGTGTTCGCCGCTCGCGAGCGCGGCATTGAGGTGATCGACCGCTGCAACCTGACCATCCTGTTTGAGCCCGGTCAGGAGGACCTGGGACAATTTCTTGCAGACCAGGGCGTGGTGATCACGGCTTCACTACCCTGTTACCTGGAAGAGAATGTCGAGCAGCAGCGCGGCAAGGGGGTGTACGACGACAGCATTCGCGCGATTCGTTTCCTCAACGGCCTGGGCTATGGCGACCGCCTCGAGTTGAACCTGGTGTACAACCCGATCGGTCCGGTGTTGCCTCCGCCCCAGGCCGGGCTGGAGGCGGACTATAAGCGCGAGCTGGCGGAGCGCTACGGCATTGTCTTCAACCAGTTGTTCACCATTACCAACATGCCCATCAGCCGTTTTGGCGCGGTGCTGCTGTCGCAGGGCCAGTACCACGACTACATGCGCTTGCTGCGCAACAGCTTCAGTGCGGTCAATCTGGAAACGGTAATGTGCAGAAGCCTGGTCAGCGTCGACTGGCAGGGCTACCTCTACGACTGCGATTTCAATCAGATGCTGGAGATTCCGCTGCTGGCCAGCGATCGCCGACGCCATATCAGCGACCTGCTGGCCGACCCCGCGGTTGCCAACACGGTGATTGCCACGGGCGAGCACTGCTACGGCTGCACCGCCGGGCAGGGCAGTAGCTGTGGCGGTGCCCTCGATTAGCGGCATCCGGCTAAGGCGATCCTCGCAGCTTGAACCCACCTGCCCTCAGCCTGGTGATGCCCGTGCTGAACGAGGCCGACCAGCTCGCCACTCGACTTGATGCCTTGCAGGGCTGGCGTGAGGTCGCCGAGTTGATCGTGGTGGATGGCGGCAGCGAAGACGACAGCCTGGCAATCGCTGCCCCGCGGGCCGACCGAGTTATCTCCGCTCCACGTGGCCGTGCCAGCCAGCAGAATGCGGGTGCGGCGCTGGCCGGCGGTGACTACCTGCTGTTCCTGCACAGCGACACGGCGCTGAGTATTACCCCCGAAAAATTCCTTGCTGCTCTGCGTGAAAATCCCGCCTGGGGTTTCTTCACCGTGCGGCTGGAGGGGCGCGACTGGCGCTTTCGCATCATCGAGCATTTCATGGGTTGGCGTTCGCGTCTGACCCGGGTCGCCACCGGCGATCAGGCCCTGTTTGTGCGCCGCGAGCTGTTCGATGCGCTGGCGGGTTTTGCCGACATTTCCCTCATGGAGGATGTCGAGATCTGCAAGCGCCTGCGCCGCGTGGCGCCGCCGCGAGTGCTCGGCCCGCCGGTGGTCACCTCCAGTCGGCGCTGGGAGCGGCGGGGTGTGCTGCGCACGGTGATGCTGATGTGGGAATTGCGCTTGCGCTACTGGCTGGGTGCTAGGCCTGCGGATCTGGAGCGCCGCTACCGTGGCTGAGCTGCTGATTGCGCAGCTGGCGCGGGCGCCGGTGGCCGGACAGGTGAAGACCCGGCTGCTGCCGGCGCTGAACCCGCAGCGGGCCGCCGACCTGCATGCGGCGATGGTGCTTTATACCTGCCGCCGCCTGGCGCCGGCGGGCACTCTGCAACTGTGGGTAGACGGCGACAGCGCGGATCCGCTGTTCCAGGCGTGCCTGGCGGCGGGGGCCGACAGCGTGCAACAGCAGCGGGGCGATGACCTGGGTGCGCGCATGGCCCATATTGTTTCCGTGGGCCTTGAGAAATTCGACAAGGTGATACTGGCGGGCAGCGACGCACCCGGCCTCAATGCCTCACACGTAGCGCGGGTGGCGGCGGCGCTGGACGGCGCGGATGCCGCCTTTGTGCCGGCCACTGACGGCGGCTATGTGATGCTGGGGTTAAAAGCCCGCAGCCCGGAACTGTTTGCGGGGCTGCCCTGGGGTACGGACAGAGTGTTGGAGCTGAGCCTGGCGGCGTTGGCGGAGAGCGGCAAGCGGGTGAAGGTGCTGGACCCCCTCCCAGATGTCGACAGGCCGGATGACCTCCGGTTCCTGCCGGAAGACCTGGTCTGGTAGACGCTGCGACCGCTCAGGCGGTGGCCGCTGCCTCTTCCAGGTTCTGGTTCTTCACCGGGCTCGAGCGCTCGTGCAGTAAAAACGCAATCGCCGTGCAGTAACTCAGGTTGGTCTGCAGCTCCTTGTCGGGATCGCTGAGAAACGCACGCTGGCTGGCCAGGCCGCGGACCCTGGAAGCGAGGTCCGGGTTGAACGCCAGGTGCGTGTCCCAGATATCACGGTGCTGTTTCGGCGTGATGTGGAAAATGCCGAGGCCGTCGTGGCGAGCTGAAAACAAACCGAGTTCGGGTGCGTTGGTTGCTGCGGAGAGCAGGAATGCTTCGGTGTCGTGGTCCCAAACCCCCAGGTATTTCAGGGTGGGCTGGATTACCTGATCCCTCAGGTGTTCCGCCGTCACGTACATAAATCCCCCATGTAGCCACCTCTCTACGACGTTACCCTGCGGTTGACGTGCGGTAGAGCGCGTCGCGCTCACTACGTCTCCAGTCAGGGCGGATGTCGGTTTCCCCGATCTATCCGTCGTCATGTTTCCTTGCAATGGTCTGGCAGGGTGTTCAGGCCTGCCGGCGCGGCTTGGTTGCCGGTTTGTTTTTATTATGTGTTCGATTTAAACATAGGCTCCGGGGCTTGCCAATCGCCAGGAAGGTGGAAAATTGCGGCTCAGCCGCCCGCCAGCTTGACGGTGTATCCGCGCTTCTCCAGCTCCTGCTTGACGGTGTCGCGGGCATCGCCCTGAATCACAATGCTGCTTTCGCGCGTGCTGCCGCCCACACCACAGCGTTTTTTCAACGCCTTGGCCAGTGCCTTCAGCTCCGGCGGAGCCAGCGGCAGGCCGTCGATCACGGTCACTGCTTTGCCGCCCCGGCCCTTGGTCTCACGCCGTATGCGCACCACGCCGTCGCCGATACCGGCGGGCCGGCTTTTGCCGCAGACACAGTCTGCTACCGCCCGCTGGCACTGGGGGCAAAGACGGCCCTTGTCAGTGGAATAGACCGGGCGACTGTGGCTGTGTTTCGAATGAGGCATGGGGCCTACCGGGTAGCGATTGCGTGGCTATAATAGCGCCGCCGGTGCCCGCCCAACCAGCGGAGCACGGCTGCAATGTGAAGGCAAGGTGGAGTCTTGGTCATGAGCAAGGAGCAGGAACTGCAGCAGCAGGTAGTGGAGTTGCAGACCCAGGTGGCTTTCCAGGAGCAGGCCATCAACGAGCTGGGCGAGGCGCTGGCCGATCAGCAGCGGGACCTTGAAGCCCTCAAGCGGGAATGGGTGTCGGTGAAGGAACGCTACGCCGGCCTGCGCGAGCAGCTGCCGGACTCAGGCGTTTCGGATGAAAAGCCGCCGCACTACTGAGCTTCTACTTCCTCGGCCTGCGGCCCCTTGTCGCCGTCGACCACGGTGAAGGTCACCCGCTGACCGTCGCGCAGTGCACGCCGCGCCCGACTGCCGCGCTGCCGACCATCGCGTTTACCCTCATTCTCATCGCCGGGCCTGCCGCTGTCGCGGATTGAGCGGAAGTGCACAAAGACTTCCTCGCCGTTCTGGCGCCGGATAAAACCGAAGCCCTTGCTGACATTGAACCACTTGACCTCACCTTCCTCGCGCTCGGCGTCCCGGTCGCTTGCTTCTATCGCCGCGCTGGGCGCAGGCCGGCGCGACAGCAGGGGCGCGACGCAACAGGCGGCCACCACGGTGGCCGCCAGCAGCAGCGGCTGCTGGGCGAGGTTGGTGCTGAGTATGAGGGCAGAAGCTGTGAGCCCGGCGACGATGGCGGTCGCCAATTGGGAGGTCAGAGTCATCGAATTGTCCGCTGCAATCAGGCGCTGATCACTATACCGAAATCCGACTCGCGCTGCGTACGCTGGACGCGACGACGGACATCGGCGCGATGCGGAATCCGTAATCTCAGGGAAAGCCTACCCATACTGCGGCAGAGCACCGCAGCGGTTATGGCAGCACGGAGCCGGTCGGCCTGGTGCTGTTGGGAGGGCAGGATGAGCGCTAGCTCACCCAGCGCAGCGATCAGACTTTTGCGACGTCTTCCGCTTGCAGCCCCTTCGGGCCCTCGACAATCGTGAACTCGACTTCCTGTCCTTCGTTCAGGGTGCGGTAGCCGTCGCCCTGGATGGAACGGAAATGCACGAATACATCTTCCGTGCTGTTCTCATCCCGGGTGATGAACCCGAAACCCTTGGCATTGTTAAACCACTTTACGGTGCCAGTTACCCGCTCACTCATACCACTTTTCCTCGACTTGTAGCCTTTTTGTCGTTGTTATATCCGGCGTCGGTGCGACTGTTTTTGTCGCCGCTTATCCGCCTCCGGAACTTGTAATTCTGTCATCGAGGCGCCGGCTGCTCCCACGTACACTTACAGGGAACTACCGGCCTGCGCTACATGCGCTCAATCTGTTCGACCTGGACTTGCAGCTTCTCCAGGGCCTGTTGTTGGCTGTCCAGCTTCTGCCGTTCCTTCTCGACCACCTCGGCGGGGGCCTTGTCGATGAAAGCGGCGTTGGAAAGCTTCTGCTGTACTCGCTTGAGATCCTTGTCGAGCCTGTCGATTTCTTTCGCCAGCCGGGAAAGCTCTGCTTCCCGATCGATGAGACCCGCCATGGGCACAAGGATTTCCAGATTTTCTATCAGCGTCGCTGAGGCGGCGGGAGCTTCTTCACCACCTTCGAGGAAGCGTATGTCCGCCAGCTTTGCGAGCTTTTTCAGATACTGTGCGTTTTCTTTCAGCCTGGTTTTATCTTTATTGTCCCCGTTGCGCAGCAGTACGGAAATCTCCCTGCCCGGCGGGATGGACATCTCACCGCGGATATTCCGTATGCCGACAATAACGGCTTTGAGCCATTCTATATCTGCCGTCGCAGAAGTGTCCATCAGTTTGTCCTGCGCCTGCGGGTAGGCTTGCAGCATGATGGTAGGCCCTTCGCGGCCCGCCAGCGGGGCGACTCGCTGCCAGATTTCCTCAGTGATGAACGGCATCAGCGGGTGGGCCAGCCGCAGGGCGGCCTCCAGTACCCGGATCAGCGTGCGGCGGGTACCGGTTTTCAGTGCCTCGCTGGCACTGTCGTCCCACAGCGTAGGCTTGGAGAGCTCCAGGTACCAGTCGCAGTACTCGTTCCAGATGAACTCGTAGATCGCCTGGGAGGCCAGATCGAAACGGTAGTTGCCCACCGCGCGCTCCACCTCAGCCTCGGTCTCCTGCAGTCGGGAGATAATCCAGCGGTCAGCCAGGCCCAGATCAAAGGGTTCGTCATTGGCGCCGCAGGGCGCGTCCTCACAGTTCATCAACACGTAGCGGGCGGCATTCCAGATCTTGTTGCAGAAATTGCGGAAGCCCTCGATACGGCCGACGTCAAATTTGATGTCGCGGCCGGTCGACGCCAGCGAATAGTAGGTAAAGCGCAGGGCGTCGGTACCGTAGGCGGCAATACCCTCGGGAAATTCCTTGCGGGTCTGCTCCTCGATCTTGGCCGCCAGCCGCGGCTGCATCATGCCGGCGGTGCGCTTGGCGATCAGCGGCTCCAGCTCGATGCCGTCGATCAGGTCGATGGGGTCCAGCACATTGCCCTTGGACTTGGACATCTTCTGGCCGTGGCCGTCGCGCACCAGGCCGTGCACATACACGGTGTGGAACGGCACTTGCTTGCGGAAATGCAGGGTCATCATGATCATTCGCGCGACCCAGAAGAAGATGATGTCGAAGCCCGTCACCAGTACGCTGGAGGGGTGGAAGGTGCGCAGGTCTTCAGTGTCTTCGGGCCAGCCCAGCGTGGAGAATGTCCACAGGGCGGAGGAGAACCAGGTGTCCAGCACGTCTTCATCCTGGCGCAGGGCGATGTCGTCACTCAGGCCGTGTGCGGCGCGCACCGCGGCTTCGTTTTCGCCCACGTAGACCCCGCCGTCATCGTCATACCAGGCCGGGATGCGGTGGCCCCACCACAGCTGGCGCGAGATGCACCAGTCCTGGATGTCGCGCATCCAGGCGAAGTAGGTGTTCTCCCACTGCTTCGGCACAAAGGCGATATCACCGTTCTCCACTGCCTCGATGGCGGGTTTTGCCAGGGTCTTGGCGTCCACGTACCACTGCCAGGTGAGATAGGGTTCGATGACTACGCCGGAGCGATCGCCCCGGGGCACCTTGAGAGTGTGGTCCTCGATTTTTTCAAGCAGGCCCTGGGCATCGAGGTCGGCAACGATCTGCTCGCGGGCCTTGAAGCGGTCCATGCCGCGGTAAGCCTCCGGTGCGTTGTCGTTGATGGCGGCATCCACAGTAAGGATATTGATGCGTTCCAGGTCGTGGCGCTGGCCGATCTCCCAGTCGTTGAAATCGTGGGCCGGGGTGATCTTGAGGCAGCCGGTACCGAACTCCCGGTCCACGTAGTCGTCGGCGATGATGGGGATCTGGCGGCCGGTCAGCGGCAGATCGACGGTGGTGCCCAGCAGGTGGCGGTAGCGCTCGTCCTCCGGGTGCACGGCGACAGCGGCGTCGCCCAGCATGGTCTCGGGGCGGGTAGTGGCCACCACCAGGTGACCGGAGCCATCGCTCAGCGGGTAGCGCAGGTGCCAGAGAGAGCCCCGTTCCTCCTCGGCGATCACCTCCAGGTCGGAAATTGCCGTGTGTAGGGCCGGGTCCCAGTTCACCAGGCGCTGGCCGCGATAAATCAGACCTTCTTCATAGAGGCGGATGAAGATTTCCTGCACAGCGGCCGACAGGCCCGCATCCATGGTGAAGCGTTCCCGGGACCAGTCCATCGAGGCGCCCAGGCGGCGCAGCTGGCTGGTGATGGTGCCGCCGGATTTTTCCTTCCACTCCCAGACTTTCTCGATAAAGGCATCGCGGCCCACTTCATGCCTATCGGTACCCGCGGCTTCCAGCTGTCGCTCCACCACCATTTGGGTGGCGATGCCGGCGTGGTCGGTGCCCACCTGCCAGAGTGTGTTATTGCCGCGCATCCGGTGGTAGCGGATCAGCGCGTCTATGATCGTTTCCTGAAAACCGTGGCCCATATGCAGGCTGCCGGTGACGTTGGGCGGCGGGATCATGATGGAGTAGGGCGTGCCCTCGCCGCTGGGGGCAAAATAGCCGGATTCCTCCCAGTGTTGATACCACCGGGACTCGATGTTGGCGGGCTGGAAAGTCTTGTCCATTAGGGGATGCAGGTGCCTTGAAAAGCGCGCGATTATATCAGAGATCGCGCTTCTCGATGGGATACCCGAAGTGCTTGTAGCGCTTCCAGGAATCCCGCAGCGGGTCGCGGACCGAGGGGTGCTGAACGACAATCTCCAGCACCCGTTCGAAGCGCCCGACAAAGTCGGGCACCGCCAGCGCCAGATTGATCATCAGGTCGTGGTGTTCGCCGGGGTCCGCGCCCCAGCCGATGCCGAGCCGCTCAGCGTCTTCGCTGCCTAACAGGCCGTGGGGCAGGAAGCTCTGCTTGCGGAAGCCCCACAGCAGCGCGTCGAGATCCTTCGCCGCGCCCTCGTCGCTGGTGTGCAGGTAGACCCGGTGGCCTTCACGGAAGGCCTTTTCCGCCAGCCGGCAGGCGAAGCGCTGGCGCTCCCCCGGATCCTCCTGGGGGAGTACGTAGAAATCGACCCGCGTCACCGGCGCGGCCTCAACCGAGCTTTACGCCTGCCCGATCCAGCAGGTAGTGGCTGAGCATGCCCACCGGGCGACCGGTGGCGGCTTTTGGCGAGCTGTCCCAGGCCGTGCCTGCAATATCCAGGTGCGCCCACTTGTACTTCTTGGTAAAGCGCGCCAGGAAGCAGGCCGCGGTGATGCTGCCGCCGCCGGGGCCGCCAATGTTCTGGATATCAGCGAAGGGTGAGTCGATCTGCTTCTGGTAGTCGTCCCACAGGGGCATGCGCCAGGGCCGGTCGTGGCTGGAGTCGCCCGCGGCGGTCAACTGCTCGGCCAGCTTGTCGTCGTTGGCATACATGCCGTGGGCGTGGCTGCCCAGGGCCACCACGCAGGCGCCGGTGAGGGTGGCGATGTCGATGACCGCCGCCGGCTTGAAACGCTCGGCGTAGGTCAGTGTGTCACACAGCACCAGGCGGCCCTCCGCGTCGGTGTTGAGAATCTCGATGGTCTGACCAGACATGCTGGTGACCACGTCGCCCGGTTTGGTGGCCTTGCCGCTGGGCAGGTTTTCGGAGGCCGCGACCAGCGCTACCACGTTGATGGGCAGCTTCATGGCGAGCACGGCGTGCATGGTGCCGAACACGCTGGCAGCGCCGCACATGTCGAACTTCATCTCGTCCATTTTGAGGCCCGGCTTGAGGCTGATGCCGCCGCTGTCGAAGGTGATGCCCTTGCCCACCAGCACGTAGGGTTTCTTAGAGGCGGCGGCGCCCTTGTAGTGCATGGCAATCAGCTTGGCGGGTTGTTCGCTGCCGGCGCTGACCGACAGGAAGGAGCCCATGCCCAGCTCGCGCATCTGCTTTTCCTCGAGGATGCGGGTGGTCAGTTTGTTGTCGCCTTTGGCAAGCTTCCTGGCCTCGTTGGCGAGGTAGGAGGGCGTACAGATGTTGCCGGGCAGGTTGCCCAGCTGCTTGGCCACGTTGATGCCCTCGCCGATCTGTTTGCCGAGCTTGAGGGCGCGGTTGGCGGCGGCGGTTTTCATGGCTTCACCACAGTTCACCTGCAGGCGGGCTGCCGCCAGGCCGGGGCGGGGCTTGCTGAGGGTTTCGCTGTATTGGTAGCTGGCAGATTCGAAGCTGCGGCCCACCTGCTCGAGCAGGGCGCCCATGGGCACCTCCTCGCAGGCCAGTTCTTCAGCGTGCAGCATGGCGTCCTTCGCCTTGCAGGATTTCAGGCCCCTGATCGCGGCGGCGACAAATTTGCGCAGCGCGGCGGCGTCGAGCTTGCTGCGCGTCCCGGCCCCTACCAGCAGGATTCGGCGTACACCTTTTTCGTCACCGGTGTGCAGCAGCAGACTGTCGCCGGCAGTGCCGGCAATGTCACCGGCGGCGACGGCATCGGCGATCACTCCTTTGTAGCGCTTGTCGAGCTGCTTGGCCGCGGCGCTCAGCGCCTTGCGCGGGTAGACGGGGACGATGGCACAGGCGGTTTTGGCTGCGCCGGCGTCCTTGAGAGTCTTGGCGGAAAAGTCCATGGAAAACTCCTCAATGTTGTTCCAGAATAGAGAAGCTCGGGATTTTATGATGAAACGGCAACGCGCTGCGAGCGCTTGCCCCAGGTGGACCCGTGTGACAACAGTTTTGTCGAGGTACAGGAGGTAACATGGACGTCACGCCAACCCAGGATGTTATTCGAAGCGCTCTGCGCCGTACCACACGATCTGCCACGAGACCCGCTTTCAAGCGCTACAGCTACCTGCTGACGGTACTCTGTCTCCCCTTTTTGCTGTCAGCCTGTCGCCTGGTCTTTGTGATCGAGGGTGAAGGTTTTGTGCTGGCGACCTCCTCGGGGGTGATCCATCGCCAGGGGGCGGTCATTCAGATCGACGCCGCCTATGGCGAGAGCTTCCGCCCCGTTCCCCACCCCGGCCACAGTTTCGCGGGCTGGGGCGCCCTGTGTCGCAACCAGGCGGTGGAATGCCCGGTGACCGTGCCAGAGTCTCTCATCGAGTTTGATGTCGAAGGCGCCCTCGAGCCAGGTTTCCTGCCGGGCTACGTAGGGCCTCTGCAACTCACAGGGGGCAGCTTCTATGAAACCGAGCTTCCGGCAGACGGCCCCCTCGTGATCCCACTGGATGGCCTTGACATACAGGGCCTCGCAGCGGGTGACGCTGCCTTGCAGATCTTTCTTGCGACCGTCGACTTGTCTTTTGTCCTGGTGGGCGAGCGGTCGGGCGACAGCGTCGAGTTCAACCTGTCCGAACCGGGGCTGACCTACGAAGATCTCTGGGTGCTGGTCTCGGGGCTGGATAGCAACGGCGTACTGGCTAGCGTAGGACTGACAGTGGAAACACCTTTGGCGGCGGATGCAGCCTCGCTGAAGCCCTATCGAGCCGCGGGTCCATACGCCGACGTGATTGCCGGCTGCGTGACCGCGGACACGCCGTTTGCTGCCTGCGAGCTGCACACACTGCCGCTGGTTGGTATGGAGACCAGCAACCCCGACATCAACGCGGTGATGGACCGGCTGGTGGTAACGCACGACTGGATGGGATTGCGTTTTCAACAGTTCCTTCAGCGAATGCCTCCGGACATGCTTTCAATGTTCCGCGGAATCACTGCCGTTGTTGTCGGCGCCAACGTGCGACCATCTTTCTACCTGCCACTTACCGGTGCGATTCATATCGACCCTGCGCTCATCTGGTTACGGAACGAAGAGAAGACAACGATTTCAGATGCGCCAGATTTTCGGCAGGACTTCGGTGAAGACCTCAGCTTCCTCTACGCGGCAGAGTACCTGGAAGGCGTATTCGCAGCCTTCGAGTTTTTCAGCCTCGACGATAACCGCGAACGTACGGTGGCTGAAGCGGAGCGGCTATTCGGCATTGTCATGTTCCACGAGCTGGCCCATGCCAATGATTTTTTCCCGCCCGGCCGCATGGCTGCACTGGATCTGTCAGACACACCTATCGAGGCCTTCGTTGAGAACGAAGAGTTTTCCGCGACGACACAGCTGGAAGCGACCTACCCGTTGAGCAATGAACTGGTCAAGGCAATGGCCGAGATTACCTTTGAGGGAGTGGAGGCCACGGCGGCGCAGAGGCTGGTTACCGCCAGCCAGGTCGGTACTGCCTTTGCCAGTGATAATGCCGTGGACTTCTACGGTCATTACACCGGCTTTGAGGATAGTGCGACCCTGGTAGACCAGGTGATGTCGCGTTATCACTTTGGCATTGATTATCTGGCGGCTTTTGTGACGCGTCCTGCCGTACCCGAGGACGCCGCCTGTGACGATTTCAAGGTGGGTTTCGGCCAGCTTGGACGCATCGGCGATCCCATGGTGTCGGCGCGGGCTGCCCTGGTGCTGCAGGTGGTGTTGGGGCGCAGTGATGTGTCGCAGTATTTCGCAAACATCCCGCCGGCCCGCACGCTGCCGGCTGGCCAGGGATACTGTGAGGCTGCCTTCAGTGTGTTGCTGCGCGCCAGCAGCGGCGCTGCCGGTGTGCGCCGCCCTCACAGTTTCCCTGCACAGGAGCGTCCTGTTAATCAGCTGCCGCGTGTGCTGCGTCTTTATCGCTAGGTATCTTGTCGTGCTTCGGCAGCAGCTCCAGCTCGGTGCGTGAGAGATAGTCGTGCCAACAGCGCTTGTTGCGGTCCACCAGGCACCATAGATAGCCGGCGCCCGCCGGCAGCAACGAGGCGATGGCGCCGAGGCAGCGCAGCAGGGCCTGGCGGGTACTGATGGACGTCTGGCCGTCACCGTCAAAACCGCGCAGGCGGATGCGCCAGGCCTGCATGCCCAGGGTTTGTCCCTTCAAACGCCAGAAGTAGCTGTAGAACCCGACGACGCACACTACCACCAGCAGCTGCACCAGCCAGGGGGGCAGGGTAGCGCTGTAGTCCTGGTTGCCGGGGTTGCCGGTGACGGCCACGCCGATGCCGGTGGCCACCGCGATGACTGCCATGATCATGGGTAGCACAAGGAAGCTGTCGTAAAGCATGGCCGCCAGGCGGCGGAAAAGCCCGGGGCGTTCAAACTGTTGCATTGGCTGGGTGGGTCTCCCTGGGAATTGGCTGGGGTCGTCGTGCTAAAGTCGCCGCATGAATATATTGCTGGTCGAAGACGACGACCGGGTCGCTGATTATATCTGCGAGGGCCTGGCCAGTGCAGGTATGGCCGTGCAACGCGCTGATGATGGCACCAGCGGCCTGCAGCTGGCGCGGGACGGCCGCTATGACGTAATGGTCCTCGACCGCATGCTGCCGGGCATGGATGGCCTCAGTCTGGTGCAGGCGTTGCGCAATGATGGCATTGCCACGCCTATTCTCATTCTCAGCGCGCTGGGAGAGGTGGACGATCGAATCAGGGGTCTGCAGTCGGGGGCCGATGATTACCTCGGTAAGCCTTTCGCCTTTGCCGAATTGCAGGCCCGGCTCGAGGTACTGGCACGGCGGCGCGCCGACGACGCCAGCCCCACGGTGCTGTCGGTGGAAGACCTGTCCATGGACCTCCTCAACCAGCATGTGGTGCGCGGTGACACCGCCATCAAGTTGCAGCCCCGGGAGTACAAGCTGCTCGAATACCTGCTGCGCAATGCCGGCCGAGTCGTGACCCGGGCGATGCTACTGGAGCACGTGTGGGGCTACCACTTCGACCCGCAAACCAATGTCATCGACGTGCATATCAGCCGGCTGCGCCAGAAGATCGATCGCGACTTCGACACAGCCTTGCTCGACACGGTGCGAGGCGCTGGCTATCGGCTGGGTCCGCCGCTGCCGGAAGAGGGCAAGCTGTGAATCTGCGGGCGGTACTCACCAGCCTGACCTTCCGCTTCATGCTGCGCTATGTGCTGGTGCTTAGCGGTGCGGTGTTCGCGGTGATGGCGCTGTTGTACGGCATTTTCACCTACAACTATTTCCAGGAGCTGCAGGACGCGGTGGTGGACGAGCTGGACACCATCAGCCTGATCTACAGCGGCCAGGGCCTGGTCGGGGTGGAGCAATACATTGCCGACCGCGACGAGGATCGCGAAGTCAGGCATTTCCAGTACCTGCTGACCGATGCGGACTACGACAGGATTACTGGCGACCTGGCGCGCTGGCCGGAATACCGGGAACTGGGAGACGGCTGGATATCCTTCGGCCTCACCCTGACCGGCTTTGACGGCGACGAGTCGGAGGAATTGCTGGGGCGACCGCTGACTCTGCCCCAGGGCGGCTACCTGCTGGTGGCACTGCGCTACAACGAGGTGATCGAGTCTGCCCGGCTGGTGTTTACCACTCTGGTGCGGACCATGATTGCCACGGTATTGCTGGGTGTTATCGGCGGATTCTTCGCGGCGGCCAACGTGTTGCGCCGGGTCGACAGCATCAATGAAGGTATCGACGATATCGTGCACGGCGATTTGTCCCAGCGCATTCCTCTGGGGGAGTCGGTGGGCAATGTGCGGCGGCTGGTGGAAAACTTCAACAGCATGCTCGACCAGACCGAGTCGCTGATGCACGGTGTGCGCACCGTCTCCGACAATATCGCGCACGACCTGCGGACCCCGCTCACCCATATCCGCAATAACCTTGCTCGCCTCAAGCAGTCACTGCCGGAGGACAACGGTGAACAGGTGCAGGCCATTATCGACGAGTGCGATGACATCCTCTCCACCTTCAATGCGCTGCTGCGCATTGCGCAGCTGGAAGCCGGCAACCGGATTTCCAGCTTCTCCCGGGTCGACCTGCAGGAGCTGGCGCAGGACGTCGTGGAACTCTACGAGCCGCTGGCTCAGGAGAAGTCCATCAGCCTGGAGTTCGAGGACGGTACGGGCATGCATTGGGACGGCGACCGAGACCTGATCTTCCAGATGCTGGCGAATCTTCTGGATAACGCCGTGAAGTACACCGAACCCGGTGGCCGGGTGCGTGTGAGCCTGGCAACGGATGCCTCAGGACATCCGCTCATCAGGGTGGCGGACAGCGGGCCGGGAATACCGGAAACCGACCGCGAGAATGTATTCCAGCGTTTCTTCCGGCTGGAATCCAGCCGCGGCAAGCAGCCTGGCAGCGGCCTGGGGCTGAGCC
>JANQGK010000216.1 GCA_028277365.1 Halieaceae bacterium
CGAGCGAGCGTCCGCCCAGTTGCGGTTGCCCTCGATGGTATTGATCTCGCCGTTATGGGCCAGCAGCCTGAACGGTTGAGCCAGGGGCCACTGCGGCAGCGTGTTGGTGGAGAAGCGCTGGTGGAACACACAGATCGCCGTCTCCAGGCGCACGTCTCCCAGGTCCGGGTAAAACTGCGGCAGGTCCGCCGGCATCATCAGGCCCTTGTAGGACAGGACCCGACCCGACAGGGTACAGATATAGAATTCTTCGTGGCTGTCGAGGCGAATCTCCGCCTTACGGCGCGCTACAAACAGCTTGGTGGACAACTCTTCGAGGCTGGTCCCGGGGGCGTCGATGAACAGCTGCTCAATGCGCGGCATATTGCCCAGCGCAATCTCCCCCAGCACGCTGGGGTCTGTGGGCACCTCGCGCCAGCCGACAGGTGCGAGACCTTCCCCGCTGAGTACCTCGGCCAGCACCTCGCGTTCCTCGGCCGCTTTGTCCTCGTCGTTGCTCAAAAACACCATGCCGACGCCGAACCGCTCCGACAGCTCGCGCTCAAATTCCGCCCGCGCCAGCTCGCGCATGAAACCCTCCGGCATCTGCAGCAACAGGCCGCAGCCGTCACCGGTCTTGCCGTCGGCGGCAATACCGCCGCGGTGAGTCATGCAGGTGAGTGACTCAATCGCCGTCTGCAACAACCGGTGGCTGGCTTCGCCATGGGTGTGGGCGATCAGACCGAAGCCGCAGTTGTCTCGGAACTCACCAGGGCGATATAGGCCTTGAGTCATACAGGGGTCCAAAATATCTTGCTAAAACAAGCGGTTGCAAAGCTGCGCCGTCATCCATATGCCCAGACAAACAGCCGGCTGAGCCCAGGCAAACGCGAAAGGGCCGGTAATATTACACAAGTTGCAAGGATGCGAACAATGCGCAGGCAGATAGCCGGCATTGATGGGGCGAATTATACCGGGCCCGCCTCCAGCAGGCGGCGCAGGGCCTCGGCGGCGACATCATCAACCACCCGGGCGGCGCCGATCCGGTCCAGCAGTATCAGCCGCAGGCGCCCGTCTATCACCTTTTTATCGCGCTGCATCAGCTCCAGGAACTGATCGGCATCCATATCCGCGGGTCCATGGGTGGGCAGGCCGGCGGCGCTCAGCAACTCCAGCAGCGGCGCCACTTCATCAGTGGGCAAGCCGCAGTGCTCTACCGACAGCCGGGTGGCCAGGGCCATACCGGCACCTACCGCCTCGCCGTGCAGCCACACGCCATATCCCTGGGCAGTCTCGATGGCGTGTCCGAAGGTGTGCCCGAAGTTCAGCAGCGCGCGCAGGCCCGCCTCGCGTTCATCCTCCGCCACCACCCGGGCCTTGTTGCTGCAGGAGCGCTCAATGGCTTCCGCCAACGGGCCTTCCTCCAGGGCGCGCAGCTGGCTGATGTGGTCGTGCAGCCAGCGGTAAAACGGCTCATCGCCAATCAGCCCGTACTTAATGACCTCGGCAAGGCCCGCCGAAAGCTCCCGCGGCGGCAGGCTGTGCAGCGTATCGATATCGATCAGCACCGCTGAGGGCTGGTAGAACGCGCCGATCATGTTCTTGCCCAAGGCGTGGTTAACCGCTGTCTTGCCGCCCACCGAGGAATCCACCTGGGACAGCAGCGTGGTGGGGACCTGGATGAAATTGACCCCGCGCTGATAGCTGGCGGCGGCAAAACCGGCCACGTCACCCACCACTCCGCCACCCACCGCAACAATCGTGGTGCTGCGATTGTGGCCCTCGGCCAGCAGACGGTCATAGATATGACCGAGGGTCTCCAGGGTTTTGTACTGCTCGCCATCGGGCAGGACGATTTCGGTGATCTTGTCCAGGCCCTGTTCGCCGCCTTCCAGCGCGGCCCGCACCCGGCCCGCGTAGAGCGGCGCCACGGTCTCGTTGCTGATGATGGCGACCTGACGGCCGCTGACATGACGCCGCAGCAGGTCGGCGTCAGTCAGCAGGGAGCGTCCTATGTAGATGGGATAGCTACGCTCCCCCAGCGCCACGTGCAGGGTGTGCATCAGGACAGTCATGCGCTTATCTCTCCAGGGCGTCGAGGCGGGCCGGTGGCCCGAATTCAGCCGGCTTTCAGTGCGCGGGCCAGCTGCTGGGCTACAGTGCGCGCCGGAAGGCCGTCGGTCTCGACGACGTGATCGGCAATTTCCCGGTAGAGCGGGTCCCGCTCCGCCATGAGTTCACGAAGCCTACCTTCGGGGTCGGGCACCTGCAACAGCGGCCGGTTGCGGTCCTTTGACGTACGTTCAAACTGCTGCTTGATAGAGGCGAACAGGTAGACCACGCTGCCGCGCTGACTGAGGGCTGCACGGTTTTCTGCGCGCAGAATGGCGCCACCGCCGGTGGCGAGCACGATGCCGTCGCGCTGGGTCAGCTCATCGATCATGCGAACTTCGCGCTCGCGGAATCCAGCCTCACCTTCCACGTCGAAAATCCAGGGGATGTCTGCGCCGGCACGGTTTTCGATAGCCTGGTCGCTATCGAGGAATTCAAGGTGCAGCAGCTGCGCCAGCTGGCGGCCAATGGTGGTCTTCCCGGCGCCCATGGGGCCCACCAGGAAGACCCGCTGCACTCCCGTCATCTATCAGTCGAGCAGGGTCTCGGCGAGAATGCGCGGCGTGATGAAGATCAAGGTCTCGGTCTTGGTGCTCTGGTAGTTGGTGCTCTTGAAAAGAGTCCCCATGTAGGGGATATCACCGAAGAACGGCACCTTGCTAACCGATTCGATGTCTTCCGTGCGGAACACACCGCCCAGTACCACCGTTTCACCATTACCCACCAACACCTGGGTGGTGAGCTCGGTCGTATCGATGGAGGGAATGGAGCCGCCGGTACCGCTGGGCACCAGTTCACCGACCGAGTCCTGGTTGATTATCAGGTCGAGCAGGATGCGGTCATCCGGGGTGATATTCGGGGTTACATCCAGGGACAGCACTGCCTCTTTGAAGGCCACAGTTGTTTCGCCGTTGGCGGAGGATTGCTGGAACGGCACTTCGGTACCCGACTTGATAGAAGCCTGCTGTTTGTCGCCGGTAATGACCTTGGGCTGTGAAACTACCTCACCGTTGCCCGAGGATTCCAGGGCCGACAGCTCAGCGGCCAGGAACAGATCGTTGCTGGTATAACCCACCGCGAAGGAGCCCGCCGCGCCGGCAACGCCCAGGTCAACCAACAGGGCGCCGGGGAAGGTCACCGTGGGAGTGTTGCCCTGGGTGATCTCGGAGTTGATATCCACGACATTGCCGAGGTCACCTGCCACGGTGGTGACATCATCATCGCCGACGTCAAGAAACGCGCCACCCCACTGGATGCCCAGGGCACGGCTGGCATCAGACTGAGCAATCACGATGCGCGCCTCGATCATGACCTGGCGGATCGGGATATCCACCCGGTCGATCAGATTGCGAATTTCACTTAGCTTGGAGGCGGTGTCGGTAATGATCAGCGAATTGGTGCGCTCGTCGACGATGACAGAGCCGCGACCAGAGCTCATCGCTCCGCCCTCTTCACTGCCCGCTGCCAGCAGGCCAACAATATTGGCAGCTTTGGCGTAGCGGATTCGAATGAACTCCGTCTGCAGAGGTGCCAGCTCGGCAATCTGCTTGTTGGCTTCGATCTCCTGGCGTTCGCGCTCGGCGATTTCTGCCGCCGGCGCCACCATCAGTACGTTGCCCACCTGGCGCTTGTCCAGGCCCTTGGTCTTCAATACCAGCTCCAGCGCCTGATCCCAGGGAACATTCTGCAGACGCAGGGTAATGCGACCTTGCACCGTGTCACTGGCCACCAGGTTCAGCTCGGTGAAGTCGGCAATCAACTGCAGCACCGCCCGCACTTCGATGTCCTGGAAATTCAGCGACAGCCGGTCGCCCACGTAGTTAAACTCGTTGCGACGGTCCTCCGCCTCGCGCTTCGTCAGCGGCTTGAAGGCGATGACATACTGCTCATCGGTCTGATAAGCGAGGTAGTCATAGTCGCCAGAGGCCTGCATGGCCAGAGTGACGCCGGTCTCGCTGGAGGTCACCTCCACGGTAGATACCGGGGTGGCAAAATCAGTCACGTCGTAACGGCGTAGAATATCCTCGACTGCCGTAGTGTCCAGAAACTCGACTTTGACTTCGTCGGCCTCACTGTAAATGTTGACGTCAACCTTGGGGTTGCTGAGGGTCAACATCAAACGGCCTTCGCCGTCAGCACTGCGCTGAAACTCCAGCTCTTCGATGCGAGACTCGGCGTCCCGCGCCCGCGCGACGTCTGTCTGCACCTGGAAGGGATCGGAAATGGGCTTCAGGTATTCATCGGCACCCTCGTTGCCAACCTCTATAACCAGTGCGTTGCCATCGACGCGGGTGTAGTAAGGCACCAGCTTGACCAGATTGACGATCATTCGAGTGCGATCGCCGGACTCCACGACTACCACGCCGGTGGCGTTGCCGTAGGGCAGCGCGTATTTCTTGCGATCCAAATCGCTGCTGGTGGCCGGCAGATCCATGGCGATACGCGCCGGCTTCTCGATGGTGTAGGATTTCGGTTGCGGTGGCGGGCCGTCAAACTCCAGCCGGATTTCAAACTTGCTTCCCGGCTTGGAGTTGAAACTGATGTCCTGGACCGCTACCGCCGCCGCGACCGAGCCGCTCGCAGCGTACAGGACCAGCGCCAACAGCACTCCCCACAGGCCCCTGCCGGCGGCAGGGCTACTGGATATGTCGTTCATTATTCTGTCCATGACAGTCACCATGTGCTAATTAGAGGCCAGCCAGCTTGATTGTGCGCGGACGCTCAACCCAGCCGTCACTGCCGTCGGAAACGATTTCAATGACCGCCACATAGGTGTCAGTCATCTCGACAATCTTGCCGTGGTTGCGGCCCATGAAATTACCCACGCGAACCCGGTGCACTCCCCCGGCCGGATCCCTGATCAGGCACCAGTCGATACCGGCCCGGGACAGGGTGCCCACCATGGCCAGCGAATCGAAGGTGAACTGCTCGAGAAATTCTTTGGGGCGTGTTTCATCCGGCTCCACGGTGGAAACAGACTGAAGCTGGGAAATCTCACGAATCTCGATCGGGCGATCGAAAGGGCTGCGCAGGCTGGTGGCGCTGTAGGCAAACGCCTTGTAGGCCTTGAATGCCGGGATGGGCGGAATGACCCCACCAGGACGCGAGCGCTTCTCTTCCATGAACTCATCGAGGTCTGTGAATCGGTCAGTGGAGCAGGCGGCGAGGCCGACCACCAGCGCCATCGTGACTAATTTGCCGGTGCTACGCATCACCCTAGACCCCCTCGTCCCGGTATCGGTAGGTCTTGGCCGTGATATTCAAGGACAGGATGGCACTGTCCGGGCTTTGCTGGCGAATGGCGAAGTCGTGCAGGGTCACGATCCGCGGCAGGCTGGCCATGCCACTGACGAAGGCGCCGAGGTCATGGTAGGAGCCCCGCGCGACAATCTGGATCGGCAGTTCAATGTAGAACTCGCGCGCCACCTCGGCCTGCAGCTCGATACTGTTGAACTCAAGGCCGTTCATCATGCCCTTGTTGGTGATGTCTTCGAGCAGGCCGGGCACCTCGGTGTCACTGGGCAACTGGCTGACCAGGGCGCCGAAGGACTCTTCCATTTCCTGCATCTGTCTGCGGTAGGCCTGGAGATTGGCAGCCTGGAAGGCCTTGCGCTCGAATTCTTCTCTCAGTTCAGTCTCTTTGCCCTGCGCCGTTTGCAGTGCCTGCTGCAGCTTTTGAATGTGATAAAAATAGCCAAGCGCGAGCACGCCGACCAATGCCAGCACCCAGACGATGACCTTGATCGCCATCGGCCATGCGCCGATGTTGTCGAGGTCCAGGTCGTTGACATCGAATTCCTGTAGGGATTTCAGTACGTCTTCCATCGCCATGGCTCAGCCCCCGTCTTCATCGCCCGCGGAGGGCAGCTGCAGATTGACAGACATATTGAAGGTAGTGGCCTGATCACCGTAGCTGGGCTCGGCACGAACACCA
The DNA here is from genome assembly GCA_028277365.1 of Halieaceae bacterium. Classification (GTDB taxonomy): domain Bacteria; phylum Pseudomonadota; class Gammaproteobacteria; order Pseudomonadales; family Halieaceae; genus JANQIO01. The sequence continues at coordinate 6,026 of JANQGK010000216.1, forward strand.
TCCAGGTTGGGGTTTGCAAACCACTCCGAAGCGTCCAGCCGGCGCATCAGACTGGACACCCGGTTATTGGACTCGGCGATGCCTCTGATATTGATGATCTGGTTCGTGGAGGTCAGCTCGGTATAGAACACACCATCAGGTACCGTGCGCACCAACTGGTCCAGGATGCGCACGATGATGGGCCGATTGCCCTGCAGGTCCTGGATCACCTTCATGCGATCCAGCAGTTGGGTGCGCTTTTTCTGCATCTCGCGAATCTCCGCCACCATGGCATCCAGTTCGCGGATATTCTGCGTCAGATAGTTGTTGCGATCGTTCTGGGTCCGGATCTGGCCGGAGAAAAACAGGTCCACCAGAAAGATGACGACGGCGCCGAAGCCCGCCACAGCGCCCAGCACCACCAGGAATTCTTTCTTGAGCTCGGCACGCCGTTCATCGCGCCATGGGAGCAGGTTAATCTGTGCCATTAGTCAAAACTCCGCATCGCGAGCCCGCAGGCGATCATCAGAGCCGGCGCATCACTGGACAAGGCCACCGCATTCACCCTGGAAGAGATCGCCATGTCCGCGAAGGGGTTGGCGACGGTAGCCGGGGTGCCCAGCTTGTCCTGCACCATGTCCGCCAGGCCCTCCATGGAGGATACGCCGCCAGCCAGCACGATATAGTCCACGTCATTGTATTGGCTGGAGGAAAAGAAGAACTGCAGTGAGCGCGCCACCTGCTGCACCACCGCGTCCTTGAAAGGTTCCAGCACCTCCGGCTCATAGTCATCGGGCAGACCGCCCTGCTTCTTGGCCAGACCGGCCTCTTCGACCGGCAGTCCGTAGCGGCGCATGATCTCGTCAGTGAGCTGCTTGCCGCCGAACAACTGCTCGCGGGTGTAAATGGTGTTGCCGTTGGAGAGCACGCTGAGGGTGGTCATCTGGGCGCCAATGTCGACAACGGCCACGGTGTTGTCATCTTCTATCTCAAGCTGATTCCGGACCAGGCCAAAAGCGCGCTCCATGGCGTAGGCCTCCACGTCCATGATCTTGGCGGTCAGTTCAGCGGTCTCAATGGCCTCGACGCGGGTATCGATGGTCTCCCGGCGGCAGGCGGCCAGCAAAACCTCGACGCGTGTCTCATTATCGGGCAGCGGCCCCTGGATCTCGAAGTCGATCGCTACTTCTTCCAGAGGGTAGGGAATATACTGGTCGGCCTCGAGCGTGAGCTGGGTTTCCATCTCGTCTTCGCTGATGCCCGCTGGCATGTCGATCACTTTGGTGATCACCGAGGAACCGGCAACGGCCGCGGCCACGTGCTTAACTTTGGTTTTGGACTGGTTGACGACGTTGCGAATGGCATTAGCGACGCCATCTATGTCGTTGACGTTCTTCTCAATCACGGCGTCGGCGGGCAGCGAGCTGACCGCATAGCTCTCGACACGGTAGCGCTCGCCGGTGTGGCTCAGCTCCAGCAACTTTACAGTCGTAGAGCTGATGTCGAGACCCAGAACCGGGGTCGACTTTCTCTTCCCAAAAAGCCCTAACACCATGATTATCGTTTTTCCTATTGGTATCCGTAACTTACGTTGTTTTTATGCACCGATACATTAAATACCAGATATAACATACACGCAAATATATAAAAAGGGTAAAAGAGCATATAATCATTAGCGCTAAAAATTCCGTGACCGCTGTCCCAGTACTGCAAGCTGTTGATTTTCCTTGTCTAAATGAAACTCCTTAAATTCGCATTGCGTCTCGTTCCCCTGGGTGTCTGCGGCGCCATCATGGTGAGCGCCGGCGTCTACCTGCACCTCAGCCCGAGCCTGCCCTCGGTCGATGTGTTGAAGGATGTGCGCCTGCAAACCCCCATGCGCGTGTACACCCGCGAGGGGGAGCTAATCGGCCAGTTCGGCGAGAAGAAGCGCAACCCCCTGCCCTACGACCGCATCCCGCCACTGTTCATCCAGGCGCTGCTGGCCGCCGAGGACGACGGTTTCTTCGATCACGTGGGCATCGACTTCATGGGCCTGGCCAGGGCAGTGTCGGAGCTGGTGCTGACCGGGGAGAAAGGCTCCGGCGGCTCCACCCTCACCATGCAGGTTGCACGCAACTACTTCCTGACCCTGGAGCGCACTTTCACCCGCAAGTTCAAGGAAATCCTGCTGTCGCTTGAGATCGAGCGGGTGCTGAGCAAAGAAGAAATTTTCGAGCTGTACTTCAACCAGATGTTTCTCGGCCATCGCGCCTACGGTTTCGAGGCCGCGGCCCAGGTCTACTACGGCAAGAATATCGAAGAGCTGGAGCTCGCCGAGCTGGCCATGCTGGCGGGTCTGCCCAAGGCGCCGTCTCGCTTCAACCCCATCTCCAACCCGCAGCGCTCGCAGGAGCGCCGCGACTGGATCCTGGGGCGCATGCAGCGTCTCGGCTTCATCAGCGCGGCAGACTACCAGCTGGCGGTGGCAACCCCGGTGACCGCCAGCTTTCACGGCGCCAAGCTCGCCTTCGACGCGCCCTATGCGGCGGAGATGGCGCGCAGCGAAATGGTCCGGAAATACGGCCTGGCGGCCTACAACGATGGCTACCACGTTTACACCACCATCAGCGGCGACCTGCAGCGCACCGCCAACCGGGCGGTGGACGAGGCCCTGGCTACCTACGACGAGCGCCACGGCTACCGCGGCCCGGAGCAGTCGCTGCCGGTGCAGGACGGCGAGCAGGACCCCCTGCCCCGCTGGCGCGACCAACTCGAACAGACCCGCGAAATCGCCGGGCGTATCCCGGCCATCGTGGTCGGTATTGGCGAGCAGGTCGTCGAGCCGGCCGCTGTCGCCGCTGAAGCCCCCGCTGACGAGGCAGAGGCATCCACCCGCGGTGAAAACACCATCACCATCCTGCTGGCCGATGGCAGCCAGGCTCTACTGCCCTGGGAGAACGGTCCCTCCAAGGCCCAGCCCTATATCAATGAAAACCGGCGCGGCCCGCCGCCGGCCGGTGCCGATAAACTGTTCAGGGTGGGTGACCTGATCCGCGTGCGCCGGGAACAGGGAGCCTGGCACCTGACCCAGGTACCCGAGGCCCAGGCGGCGCTGGTCGCGCTGCATCCAGAAGACGGCGCCTTATTGAGCCTGGTAGGCGGCCTGGGCTTTGCCAAGAGCAAGTTCAACCGCGTGACCCAGGCCGTGCGGCAGCCGGGTTCCAGCTTCAAGCCCTTTGTTTATTCCGCCGCATTGGAGCAGGGCTGGACCGCGGCCAGCATCATCAACGATGCGCCGGTGGTGTTCGAGGACGCGGCGCTGGAAGACACCTGGCGGCCCGAGAACGATGGCGGCAAGTTCTACGGCCCCACCAGGCTGCGCTGGGCGCTGACCAAGTCACGCAACCTGGTGTCGATCCGCCTGCTGGAGCAGGTGGGCATCACGACCACTATCGACTACGCCGGGCGCTTCGGCTTCAAGACCGACGAGATGGCCCGCGACCTGTCACTGGCACTGGGCACTCACGCCATCACGCCGCTCGAGCTGGCCACCGCTTACGCCAGCCTCGCCAACGGCGGCTACCGGGTCTACCCCTACCTGGTCGACCGGGTGGAAAACTTTGATCGCGAGGAAGTCTTCAAGGCCCGCCCGATTACCGTGTGCCGGGATTGTGAGGATGAGACTCCCCAAGACCCACTGGTCGAGGAGGAGCTCAGCATGGAAGAAATTCTGCAACAGACCGAGAGCTCTGAACTGCCGCGCGCCGAACGCATCATGGACGAGTGCGTGAACTACATCATCGACAGCATGCTGCAGGACGTCATCCGGCTGGGCACGGGCCGTCGCGCCCGGGTGCTGGAGCGCAGCGACATCGCCGGCAAGACCGGCACCACCAACGGGCCTACCGATGCCTGGTTCTCAGGATACAACCCCGATGTGGTCACTACAGCCTGGCTGGGCTTCGACTCCAACGCAGAGCTTGGTAAGAACGAG
>JANQGK010000323.1 GCA_028277365.1 Halieaceae bacterium
GCCGTTGCTGCGCAGGGTGGCGCCGGATATCGGGTTACCGTCGGCGTCGCGCACGGTGCCGGAGAGAATACCGGTCTCGCCGCCGCTGTCGCCCACCGCGAAAGTCATCACATTGACATCGGGCTCATCGACGTCCCGCGCATAGCTGACCTCGATTTCGATTTCCTCGTTCGCGGCGTCGCTGATCGTGAAGTCCACTTCGGCGATCTCATTACCCTTGAATGACAGCGCCATGGTGTAGCTTCCGGCGTCCAGGTCCGTCGCCAGAACACCGCGGTTGTCGGTAGTGCCTACGGAATCACCGTCGATCGATACATTTACATTCTGGAGCGGGGCTTCCTCGAAAAACACATGCAGGAAGACCTCGGCGGCCCAGGTGGGCTGAGCGAACAGCGTCAGTAGGACCACGTATCGAGCAGCTATTTTCATCGTGTAAGGCCTTGTTAATTCTGTTGTCATCCTGGCTGCCGTTGCGGGAATCCATCGCGGGATACCGTCGCGGCACCAGGTACTGATAATTTGCAGCCTGCTCGCGGAACTCCCGGGCCTGCACAGGGGTGCAGTTGCGCCTCTGTCGCCGCAGGACAGTTGCACATACCGAGAGCTGCCCGATCGGATGCAGCACGTGGCGAGATATTAGAAAGCCGCGGTGACTAAACAATTAACGGAATGTGACACTAAGATGACAAGAGCACTGGCAAGCTTTTTTGCGGAGCGAGCTTTGCGCCGGTGATCCAGGAAAATGCGGCACCGACCACAAATGGTGCAGGCCCGAACTGTAGTCAAACTGTAACTTTACTGGGTTAGCTTCGCGTGCAGAGCCGGGGACGCTGGGCGCATCAGTCCGGCTCACACGGGCCCGACACGAAGACCCTTAAGGAGACAAACATGTTAAACAAGACTGCGACCGCTGCCGGGCTTTTCCTGGCCGTCGCCCTGCCCGCACACGCAGAGTTCCGCTGGGAACTGGGCGCCGGCTACCAGTCCGGTGAGGTAGAAGCTGGCGCGTCCGACGCCGACATTGATATTGCCAACATCGACGGCTCCTGGTTCTTCTCTTCGGTCAATACCGAAAAGGGCCCACTGTCCGAGGCCGCGTTCCTGGACCGCGCTTCACGCGTCGATCTGAACTTTCAGGATGGTGAGCTGGACGGCGACGCTGGGGATGCCGACATTTCCAGCTATGGGATCGGCTCCCGCTGGGTGTTTGATAAAGACTCGGGCTGGCTGGTGGAGGCGTCCTACACCTACAGTGAAGTCGAAGATTTCGAAACCGACACTTTCTCCATCGGTGGCGGTAAGTACGTTTTGGAAAACACCCTGGTACTGCTGTCTTACAGCTATGCCGACCCGGACGAGGGAGACGAGATCGACAGCTACAGCGTGGAGGTAGAACACCTGCAGGAGCTGCCGGCCGGTGCCCTCAAGTTGGAAGGCGTCTATACCTATGCCGATTCCGACGACAGCAGCGACGCCGACATCTGGCTGGGTACCGTTACCTACTACCCCGTTAACCAGCTCGGCGTCGGTGGCAGCTGGGAGCGCAGCATTTCTGGCGGCAGCTCCGACAACTGGTCTGTGTTTGCCGAGTGGTTCGTCACCGAGAGCATCGCACTCTCAATCGAGTACCAGGACACCGAGACCCCCGCCGGTCTCGGCCGTGCCAACGGCGATGCCATTCTCGGCAGCGCCCTGATTCGTTTTTAGGCGCGCGTCTCCGGCTGGCATCCGCCGGTGCCAGCCTCCCAACACAGGCTCTGCCTTTCTTCATCCGCCTGCGTGGCGAGACGCCTTGTGGTCGATTAGACTTTTGCCATGCACCGGCTTAGCTAGCAGATGAAAGGAGTGCTCTATGCGCCCTACTCTTGCTCCACTGACCGCTCTCGCCCTGGCCCTCGTCCTGCAGGCCTGCAATAGCACGCCGCAGGAGCCGGAATTCAGCGACTCTGATGTGATCATGGACCGGCTCTACCTGGTGACCAACGCCCGGGTGGGCATGGCCTATGTGGACCCCGAGGTGGATCTGGCGGACTTCTCCAGCGTCATGCTGGACCCGTTGGATCTCAGTAACGTGGAAGTCATCCAGCCTAGTGCCAGCGCCAGCACCGCCCGCCGCACGGGCTGGGAGCTGACGGACCGGGATCGGGAATCCCTGCAGACTGCCTTCCGGGACGTGTTCGAGCGAGAGCTGGCTGAAACCGGCGACTACGGCGTGGTGAGCGAGGCCGGTCCGAACGTGCTGCGGCTGAGCGCCGCCATCACTCAGATTGCCCCCAACGCCACCCGAGACGATGGCCGCTCACGCAACATGGGCCGCTCCCGGGTGTACACCGAAGGCGCTGGCAGTATGACCATGGCTTTCACCCTGGCAGATAGCCAGACTGGCGAAGTCTTCGCCATCGTCAAGGATAGCCGCAGCGGCAGCCCGGTCTGGGGCGTAAACAATTCGGTGAGCAACATGGGCGACGTGCGCTTCATGTTCAACCGCTGGGCGCGTATGCTGCGCGCCCGCCTGGACATAGCTCACGGTTACTGAGGGGCTGGAGGCGAGCGTCAGCCGATGCTCGCCATTACAGCACCCTGGTCGAAGTCTTTCTGAAGCGCCTGCTGATAGCTGGCAAAGAAGGCCTCGCGGATACGGCGCTTGCTGTTGCGGTGGGCAGTGAAGTTCAGACCCGAAGCCGCCTGCGCAACCGCTTCCGCGGTGGGCATCAGGGCCTGCTCTTCCACGGCCTGGTCGAGAAAGCCCGCGGTCACCGCAGCCTCGGCGTCATAGATCCAGGCCAGGCCGACCGCCTGACTGAAGTGCGCAGGGGTCAGGCGGGCACGGGCCAGCTCGATGCCAAACCAGGGCAAGGTCATGCCGATCGCTGCCTCATTGAGACCCAGCTTGTAGTTGCCGCGGGTACCGATGCGGTAATCCGCCGACAGGCATATCATCGCCCCCATGGCCAGCGCGTGGCCGGTGACTGCCAGCACCACCGGGGTGGCAAAATCCATCAGCCGGTGCGCAAGGTCAGCCCCGGAGCGCAGCAATCGCAGCATGTCGTCACCGCCGCCACCCATGATGTTCAGGTCGAAGCCCGCGGAAAACTTGCCGGGCCGCCCGGCAATCACCACCACCTTGCCGGCAGCATCCGCGGCGTCCAGGCCCCGGTTGAGGGCATCGAACATCTCAAAGCCGAGGGCGTTGGCCTTGCCATCGTCCATGGTCAACAGCAGGTGGGTGTCCTGTTCGGCAACCGTTACCAGGTCGGTCATTGGGCATTTCTCCTTCTGAGGGAACAAGCGCCAGTGTAGACGCCCGTCGCAGCGAAGGACAATCGAGGGGACAAAACCAGGAAGCGCCAATCCACCCGTAGCAAGGCGCGAGTTTCGCGGGCGTCGACTAGACTGACATGGCGACAAGCCCCACCCATACGAAAGACAGGTGAGCCCATGAGCCTTGAGGTTTCTGATGAAATGGTCGATGCGGGCCGCGGCTATGAAACCCTGTTTGTTCCAGCCCTGTTCGAGGTATGGACGCAGCACCTGCTGGACGGAGCCGACATCGAAATGGGCGCTCATGTTCTAGATGTAGCCTGTGGCACCGGGGTGCTGGCCCGAGAGGCCAGGCGCCGAGTGGGAGCGCCCGGACGGGTGGTTGGCGCCGATCCCGCACCCGGCATGCTGGCAGTCGCGCAGGAGATCGAGCCATCGATTGAGTGGGTTCTCTGTAGTGCGGAGGCGCTGCAGTTTGATGACGGGGAATTTGACGCGGTCCTGTCACAGTTCGGCATGATGTTTTTCGATGATCGCAACAAGGCGGCAGCAGAAATGTACCGGGTGCTAAAGTCAGGCGGGAGAATCAGCATCGCGGTCTGGAGATCAGTTGAGCACAATCCGGCCTACGCGGACATTATTGCCGTGCTGGATGAACAGGTGGGCAAGCAGGCCGGCGACGCACTGCGGCTCCCCTACAGCCTTGGCAATGCCGACGAGGTAACAGAGAATTTGCGGCATGCAGGATTCGTGGATGTTTCGGTTGAGGCGAGAAAGGAATCAGCAAAGTTCCCCAGTTCCCGGCAGATGGTTGAGGCGGATTTGCGGGGATGGCTTCCCCTCTTCGACATACTCCTGAATGAAGACAAGATTAATAACGTATTGACCGCCTCTGACCGGACGCTGGGAAAGTACGCGGGGGCGGACGGCACAGCCGTTTTCCCCATCTCCGCCAATATCTTCGCAGCCAGAAAACCCTGACACAGCTCCTCAGAAAACCAGGACGCCCACCGTCATGACCGCCACCCTGTTTTCCATACCTCCTGAGAATCTCGTCACCGTTCGCGAACTCAGCCACAGCGCCGTGCAATGGGCCTCCCGCGCAGCCCGCGCCAACCTGCCCGCCCGCGACGATGACAGCCACTCCAACCTGGGCTGGGACGACCCCCATTTTGCGCTGCTCAGCCACCCACTGGACTCCGCCCAGCGCTTTCAGCTCGGCTTCGGATTTCGCGACGCTGCGCTGCTCTGGCTGGAGGCGGGTAAACGGGTCGATTCGCTGAGCTTGCAGGGCCGTGAGGATGCCCGCGCTAAAAGCTGGTGTGACGAACACCTCGCGGCGGCCGGCCTGCAGGGCACCGATCAGGCTGAGATGCCCTACGAACTACCTTCAGTCGACTACGCCGACCTCGCGGGCGCCGGCATTGAACTCGAAGTGCTCGGCGCCTGGTTCGCCGCCGCCCAATCGGCCCTTGAAAACCTGCTGCTGACGTTCGGCAGCCATGCGGTCGCTCCCGCGCAGGTGCGCTGCTGGCCTCACCACTACGACCTGGCCACCTTGTTAATGCTGGAAGAAGGAGACCCGGAGATCGCGCGCTCCATAGGGGTAGGCTTGTCACCCGGTGATGCCAGCTATGCCCAACCCTACTTTTACTGCACGCCGTGGCCAGCCCCGGCCCATCTTCCCGACGCCCCGGAGCCCACGCATTGGCATACAGAAGGCTTTACCTCACTGGTGTGCGAAGCGAGCCGCCTCAATGAAAGCGTGGATGTCACCGGCGTGCTGACTCAAGCCGCCAAAGTTGCGCGCGGCAGTCTATACCGATAGAGAAGAAGTCTTTAACTGTTAAAGGATGGCGGACCGGACGGGACTCGAACCCGCGACCTCCGGCGTGACAGGCCGGCATTCTAACCAACTGAACTACCGGTCCAACGGTAGCGACATGCGAAAC
>JANQGK010000355.1 GCA_028277365.1 Halieaceae bacterium
GGGCCTTCTCCAGCTGGCGCCGGTAGGTGGTTTCCGCCACGCCCAAACGGCGTGCGCCGCGACGGGCGGTGCCACGGGCAATTTCGTCCACTTTCAGCACCAGGTCTTCGCTGAGCCAGCGCCCGAGCGGAGCGGTGGCGCTGGCATCGGCCTGCAGGGCTGCGTCTACCTGCTTTTCCAGTTCGCCAGCCAGTAACCCCCAGGGTTCGTCCTCGGCAGCCGCATCGGGAGCATGCTCTTCCTGTGAGTGAGTACTTGCTTTATCTTTGCTGGCGGCCGGCTCCGGGGCCGGTGTAGTCAGGTTCCTGGGCTCCTCGAACACCAACTGTGGCACGTCGATGATCTCGTCGGTGGACAGCACCACCGCCCGCAGGATGCCGTTCTGCAGCTCGCGGACATTGCCGGGCCAGCTATAGGACTGCAGCAGTCTCTCTGCGGCCTGACTGAAACGGCGTGCGCCCTTTTCGTACTGCAGCGCAAACTTTTCCAGGAAGTGGCCGGCCAGCGGCAGAATGTCATCGGGGCGCTCGCGCAACGGTGGGGCGGTGAGGGTCACCACGTTGAGTCGATAGTAGAGGTCTTCGCGGAAGCGGCCGGCGGCAGCCTCCTGGGCCAGATCGCGGTTGGTGGCGGCGATAATTCGCACGTCCACCTTGCGGGAGGTAGCGGCGCCTACCGGGTGAATTTCCTTCTCCTGCACGAAGCGCAGCAGCTTGGCCTGTACATCCAGCGGCACTTCGCCGATTTCGTCCAGAAACAGGGTGCCGCCATCGGCCTGGACGATGCGCCCGAGAGAGGCCTTGTCGGCACCGGTGTAGGCGCCCTTGCTATGCCCGAACAGCTCGGCTTCCATCAGATTGGCGGCGATGGCGCCGCAGTCGACAGTCACAAAGGGCTTGCCCTTGCGATTGCTGAGCTCGTGTACGGAGCGCGCCAGCATCTCTTTGCCGGTGCCGCTCTCGCCGTTGATCAACACGGTGACATCGGTAGGTGCCGCCGCCCGGGCGGTTTCCAGGACGGCGTCCATCTGCCGGGAGGTATAGACCAGTCGCGCGCTCTGCACCGCCTGCCGCAGGCCGTGCACCTCACTGCGCAGTCGACGGCTCTCGCGCTCCTTTTCCGCCTGCCAGCGGGCGGCGAGGTCGGCGCGATCCAGGGCCAGGGCCACCTGGCCGGCCAGGCCGTTTAGAAACACCAGGTCCGAGGAATCCATGATCAGCTCCGATTCCGGCCCTTCGATATAGAGACAGGCCATGACGCGCCCATCAGCCAACAGCGGGATGGCATATCCCAGCCGGTCGCCGGCACCGGCCTCGTCTGACGGGCGCGGCGGGCGCTGTAGACGTTCAGCCCGCTGCACGCTGCGGGCCCGCTCCATCAGCTTGCTGACTTCTTCGGGGGCCTCGCCGTTGGGGCCGGCGCTGGAGCGTCCGCTTTCCGCCAACAGCACCTCGTCACCCCCTTCCCGGCGGGTGTACAGGGCAACCCAGGCGCCGCGCATGGCGAGCTGGATCCGTTCGACGAAGCCGGCGGCAATGCGCTCCTCATCGGTGGCCGAGGAGACCATGGCAATGGTGTCCCAAAGTACCAGCATGTTGCGGTAGTCCTTCTCGGCATCGGCGGTAAAGATGCCACTGAGCCGGTCGCGACCCAGTATCTCGAGACTCTCGTCCCCTGACTGCCAGACCATGACGCTGTCGCCGCCTTTGCCCTTGGCGGCGTTGAGGCTGGCGTCGGCGCGGCGCACCAGGCCGAGGTCGTCAAGATCCGCGTCCTCATCGTCCCCGGGTTCATACAGGCCGATGCCGATGCTGAAGGTGAGTCGCATGGCGCCGTCGAGGTAGGCACCGGTGACGGCCTCAAGCAACTTTTCAGCGACCTCCTGGGCTTCCTTTTTGCCGGCGCCGGGCATCTGCACTGCGAATACGGCGCCGCCGTAGCGGAACACTTCGTCGGAGTGGCGCAGGCTGTCACACAGGCGGGTGGCGATCTCCGCCAATGCGGCGTCGCCGCTGTCGCGGTCCAGGCGCCGGTTTACCAGGTCGAAATCGTCCGGGTTTATCAACAGCAGGCCCAGCGGGTGGTTGTTGCGGGCCGCGTCCATGGCATCGCGCAGGTGAGCCTGGAACTCGGTGCGACCGGGCAAGTGGCTGGTGGGGTCGCGCAGCAGCTGGCTGAGCTGGTTGGCTTCCCACACCATGTTGGCGCTGGTCAGTAAGCTGTGTGCCAGCCAGTCGCTGGCCGAGGCC
>JANQGK010000006.1 GCA_028277365.1 Halieaceae bacterium
GATCGTCCTATCGCGAGGTCAGGGCCTGGCTCAGGCGACCTTGGCCTTGCCGTAGCGCGCCACCCGCAGATCGGCCTGGGCCTTGTGGCCGGCAAAGCCTTCCAGTGCACACAGGCGCGAGCAGTACTCGCCAATCTCCACTGTCGCCTCAGACGATACCTTCTGGTAGGTGCAGGTCTTGATGAACTTGCCTACCCACAGACCGCCGGTATAGCGCGCCGCCTTGTTGGTGGGCAGGGTGTGGTTGGTGCCGATCACCTTGTCGCCGTAAGAGACGTTGGTCTCCGGGCCCAGGAACAGGGCGCCGTAGTTGGTCATGTTGTTGAGGAAGTAGTCCGGGTCTTCCGTCATCACCTGCACATGCTCTGACGCAATCTCGTCGGCTACCTGCACCATCTCCTCGTAGGAGTCGCAGACGATGACCTGGCCGTAGTCTTCCCAGGCGCGACCGGCGATGTCCGCCGTCTCCAGGGTCTTAAGCTGCTTTTCGATCTCCGCCATGGTGTCGCGGGCGAGCGACTCGGAATTGGTGAGCAGGATGGCCGGTGAGTTGGGGCCGTGCTCGGCCTGGCCCAGCAGGTCGGTGGCGGCCATTTCACCGTCGCAGGCGTGTTCGTCGCAAATCACCAGAGTTTCCGTGGGGCCTGCCAGCAGGTCGATACCGACACGGCCGAACAGCTGACGCTTGGCCTCGGCCACGAAGGCATTGCCGGGGCCGACGATCATATCCACCGGCGCAATACTGTCGGTGCCCAGGGCCATGGCACCCACCGCCTGCACGCCCCCAAAACAGTAGATTTCGTCGGCACCGGCCAGCGCCATGGTGGCGACGATGGCGGCATTGGGCTCGCCATTGAACGGCGGCGCGCAGGCAATCACCCGCGGCACCCCCGCCACCTTGGCGGTCGCCACGCTCATATGGGCCGAGGCCACCAGCGGGTACTTGCCGCCGGGGATGTAGCAGCCGACGCTGTTTACCGGCAGGTGCTTGTGGCCCAGGATCACGCCAGGGCGGGTTTCCACTTCCACATCGTGCATGGACTCGCGCTGGATGCGGGCAAAATTCTTCACCTGTTCCTGGGCGAACTTGATGTCGTTGAGGGTCTCTTCCGGCAGGCTGTCGATACAGGCCTGGATCTGCGCGTCGCTGAGCCGGAAGCTCTCGGGGGACCAGTTGTCGAACTTCTCCGACAGCTCGCGCACGGCGGCGTCACCGCGCGCCTGGATGTCTGCCAGGATGCCTTCTACCGTCTCCCGCACCTGGGCGCTGTTCTGCGCCGCCTGCTCCTGCGAGATTCCCTGCTTGAGATACGTTGCCATGCTGTTTCTCCCCCGGCGCCGGTTGCGGTCCGGTCAAACCTGCTTTAGAAAAAGTTAGCCCAGCTTACTCTGGACGTCTTCAGACCACTCGATGCCGGCATGCAAATCGCCCGATGTGGCCAGATAGACCACGCCGGCTTCGCCGCCGGTGTTGCGCAGACTCCGCCAGGTGTCGGCGGGGATAGACACCGTATCCTCCGGGCCGACCGTGAAGCGATCGTCACCCAGAGTGACCTCCCATTCGCCGCTGCCGATGGTCAACACCTGCTTCACGCCAAAGCGATGCGCCAGGAAACCGTTGCCGGGACCCGCCTCGATGGCACACAGGCTGAAAGAATGCGGGTTGAGAATATGCGCCGGCGTGTCGCTGCGCTCGTGACAGCCTTCGCCAATGATTGGGTGATAAGTTTTGGCACCCCCCGGCAGGCTGCAGTCAGCGAAGGCGTCGGTGGCACCCTTGAAGCGCTCGACGTTGTATACCCGGGCCGCCATCTCGGCGGGACTGGTGCGGTTGTAGCGCAACAGCTCTGCTTCTGTGAGCGGGCGCAGCAACTCTTCTTCAGCGGGCATGGGATCGCCGGCGTTGATATCCACCAGGCTTGAATCCTTGCGCAGGTAGAACCCGAACTCGGCAGCGCCCTCGATCACGTCGTTGGCCCAGGTGACGTGGCCGGGGTCGTCCTCGCCCAGCCAGGAAAGCATGAAGTTGTCATCAGAGCCCACGCTCTCAAATGCGCGGAAGGTGCCGGTGGGAATACTGATGACATCACCTGGCTTCAACACGGCCTCGCCGTCGGTGCCATCGTAGCCCCAGAAGAAGCGCCACTCGCCGCGGCAGATCAGGAACACCTCGGCCGTTGTGTGGGAGTGCAGGGAGTTGATCTTGCCGGTGGGCAGCGACACGCCGCCCACATTGAAACCGTGGGGTTCGGCGATGTGCACGACCTGCCTGTCGTTCTCCGCTACGCCCGGGCCGATGATGCAGTAGTTCATCTTGCCCTCCCGTCCCGGCAGCCGGGTATCGACGAAGGCCTCCTCGCAGGGGATGTACTCGCAGCTGCGCACCACGCGATGCGCCATGGATGCCTGTGTCATGGGGCTGATTCCTCAGAGTCTAGGCGCCCCGTGCGGTCGGCGCAGGACGCAGATGCAGTACCGATAGCGGCCGGAATACTGTCATTTTGAATTCGAATGCAAAGTAGTCTAGCCCCTGATTTCGGCTTCGGCAATAGTTCCTGGCGCCGCACACATCGCGCGCTGTGTGCCCACGGGTATTGCCTTACAAGCGCTCTCGCCCTGATACCAGGTTTTGGATGTCAGGCGATCCCGACAAAAATTGGTGGTTGAAACCAATTTGCATACGAAGTACATTCGGGTGAAATTGCATTCGACGTACATCCCCCCAAGGTGGTCGGGCGGGCCGTACGAGCCTCCCCAGCGGTGCCAGCAGAGCACTGACCGGAAGGCAGAAGTACCAGGTAACTAATTACGATAAACACAACCCGTCCAGGGACATCCTGTACACGATGCGGAGACACATCATGAAGACACTCACCCGGAAGATTCTCGCAACCCAGATTGGCGCCCTGGCGCTGGCAGGCACCCTGCCCGGCAGCGTCATGGCCCAGGGCTTTGCTCTGGAAGAAGTGATCGTGACCGCGCAGAAACGCGAGCAGAACCTGCAGGATGTGGGCGTTTCGGTAACCGCTTTGGATCAGCGCGCCATGCAGCGGGCCGGCATCACTGATATTACCCGCCTGGAACTGGTCACCCCCGGCATGAGCTACGGCTTTATCGGCTCGGATGCCAAGGTCGCCATGCGCGGCGCCAACTCCAACAACACCTTTGCCGACAACTCGTCGATTGCGGGCTTCTTCCTGGACGGCGTGTATCGCCCCCGCGCCTCGCAGCAGTCACAGGCCTACTTCGACGTCGAACGCGTCGAGGTACTGAAAGGGCCGCAGGGCACCCTCTACGGCCGCAACACGTTTGCCGGTGCCATCAACCTGTACACCAACAAACCGGATACCGAGGCCTTGAGTGCCGGCATCCAGGCGAGTGCGGAGCGCTTCAGCCGCTTCACGACCGAAGGCTTCGTCAACGTGCCGATCAATGATGACGCCGCCGTGCGGGTGGCCTTCAACACCCGCGACAGCGACGGCTATATCGAGAACGACGGTCTCGGCGACGACCTCGGCCAGGACGAGGCACGCAACTTCCGGATCTCCGGCCTGTGGCGGACGGACACTCTGGAAGCAGTGCTGCGCTACAGCAATGTCAGCCAGGAAGGTGTTCCCGACGGTATTTTCTCGGCGGAGGGTATCTGCCAGCCGGTTAACGAGAACGGCATTACCGACGCCTTTGGTGCCTTCACCAACTGCGAAAACCCCTACCCCAACAACAGCGGCGACTCGCGCTTCGACGAGCCCTGGGAAGTCAACACCGATGTAAACGCAGAGCGCGACAATCAGGAACAAAACGTCACCTTGGACCTCAAAGCCGACTTCACCGACCGGGTGTCCGCGCGCTTCATTACCAGTTGGACCGACTGGGACAGCGAATTCGACTGGGACGGTGACTGGTCCAACACCCCGGGCTACGTGTTCTACTGGGACGAAGAGACCGAGTCGGTCACCAACGAACTGCAGTTCCTGTATGAAGGCGACAGTTTCAAAGCCACCCTGGGCGGCTACTACTCGGTAGACGACATCGATTTCGGTTTCTCCCAGTACCGGGTTTCGCCCCCTCAGGCCAGCTTTAGCGACTTTGCTGACTACCAGGAAATCGAGACCACCACCACTGGTATCTTCTTCCAGGGCGAATACAACGTGACGGACGACGTGCGCCTGATCGCCGGCATTCGCTACAACGAGGAAGATAAAGACACCGAGACCTTCTCCGGCTTTTCTACCGACGAAGACGGCAATCCACTGCCGGGCGTGAACCCGGACAGTCTGGACGCGCGCCCCCGCGACATCTATCGCTACGAACTGCGCCCCGAGCGCTCTGCAGTTCAGAACTTCGACGACACCACCTATCGCCTCGGCGTTGAGTGGGATATGAGTGAAGACGTGATGCTGTACGCCAACTGGTCTACGGGTTTCCTGTCCGGCGGTGTGAACGCCGACGGCAGCGCCTTCGAACAGCAGGAGTCCGAGGCTTACGAGGCCGGCATGAAGAGCCGCTTCTTCGACAACACCCTGCAGGCCAACGTGGCGATCTACTACAACGAGTACACCGACCTGACCACCCAGGAACTGGTGGACGTGGGCAACGGTGTGTTCCAGACCCGTACGGTGAACGGCGGCGAGATCGAGACCCTGGGCCTGGAGGCCGACGTTACCTGGATTCCCAATGACCAATGGATCATCACCGCGGGCCTGAGCCTGATGGACAACGAGTTCGGTACCTTTG
The DNA here is from genome assembly GCA_028277365.1 of Halieaceae bacterium. Classification (GTDB taxonomy): domain Bacteria; phylum Pseudomonadota; class Gammaproteobacteria; order Pseudomonadales; family Halieaceae; genus JANQIO01. Next base: position 4,735 of record JANQGK010000006.1, read on the forward strand.
GCGCCGCCAACCCGTTCGTTCAGGCCAACGGCGTGGATACCACCTT
>JANQGK010000009.1 GCA_028277365.1 Halieaceae bacterium
CGGTGCCCAGGACTTGACCGTGAGCTGCGGGACCAGGGCGAGGATGTTGTCGCGCATCTCCCGGTCAAAGCCGTTCATTACCGACAGCACCAGGATCAGCAGGGCAATCGCCAGCACCATACCCAGCACACTCAGCATGGACAGGAAACTCGACAGGTAGCCGCCGCGCCAGCCCAGGGTATAGCGCGCCGCCACCCGCAGTTTCTCAGCCCGGCGCATCGCCCTGCCCAGCGACTTCCAGGTGACCCTGGCGCAGTTCATACACCCGGTCCATATGGGCGGCAATACCGGCATCGTGGGTGACCACCACGAAGCTTGCCGTAGTCTGCTGCTTGAGCCGGTCGATCAACTCCAGCACCTGGGCGGCAGAACCGGGATCGAGGTTGCCAGTAGGCTCATCCATCAACACACAGGCCGGTTCCATGACCAGAGCCCGGGCAATGGCGACCCGCTGGCGCTCGCCGCCGGATAGCTGCCCCGGACGGTGACTGAGCCGCTGACTGAGGCCCACCTCGGCCAGCAGTCCGGCGGCCTGAGCTTCCGCCGCCCCACGGCCGGCGCCACTGATCATAAGCGGCATGGCGACGTTTTCGCAGGCGCTGAATTCCGGCAGCAGATGATGAAACTGGTAGACAAAGCCCAGCTCCCGGTTGCGCAACTCGCAGCGCTGGCCTTCGTCGATGGCGGCCAGATCGCGGCCCTGCATCAGCACCTGGCCCGAGGTAGGCAGGTCCAGACCGCCCAGCAGGTTGAGCAGGGTCGACTTGCCGCTACCGGAGGCGCCGACAATGGCCACCTTGGCTGAAGCTGGCAGGCTGAACTCGACGTCTTTGAGCACCTCGACTTCCAGCGCACCGTCGCGGTAGGTGCGGCAGAGCCGGCGGCACTCCAGCACCGGCGTGTCACTCATAGCGCAACACCTCGGCCGGCGCCACCCGGGCTGCACGCCAGGCCGGGAACAGGGTGGCCACCAGGCTCAGCAGCAGAGCCAGCAGGCACACCACCGCCACATCCAGCCACTCCAGCCGCGAGGGCAGGTCAGAGATAAAGTAGACGTCAGGGTTGAACAGCTTGGCGCCGGACAGCGCCTCCAGAAACAGAGTGACCTCGCTGATATTCAGCGCCAGCAATACACCGATGGCACTGCCCAGCCCGATGCCGATGCCCGCCAGCAACAGGCCCTGCGACATGAAAATCGCCATGATGGCGCCGGCCCGGGCACCCATGGTGCGCAGCACGGCGATATCCGACCGCTTGTCGGTGACCGCCATGGTCAAGGTGGACACGATATTGAACGCGGCGACGGCCACCACGCTCAGCAGCAGCACCGTCATCATGGTCTTTTCCATCTTTATAGCGGCAAAGAGATTCCCCTGGCTCAGGGACCAGTCGCGGGCGTGCAGATCGCTACCGAGGCGCTCATTGAGGCTCGCTGCCACCGCCGGCGCACGGTACAGATCGGCGAGTTCCACCCGCAGCCCCTGCACCGCCTCACCGAGGCCCAGCAGGCGCTGGCCGCCTTCGAGACTCAGGTAGGCCTGGCCGCTGTCGAGCTGGGCGCCGATCTCGAAGATGCCCACCACCTTGAGACGCTTGCTGCGCGGAAAGCTGCCCAGCGGAGTGATCGTCAGTCGCGGCACGGTCAGTTCTACCGTATCACCCACGCCGACTCCCAGGCTGCGGGCCAACAGTGTGCCCAGCACCACACCGTAGCGCTCGTCGCGCAGGGCGTCGAAGCTGCCGACGCGCATATAGGCGGCCACATTGGACACGCCCTGCTCCGCCTCGGGGTCCACCGCGGTAACCTGTACACCGCGCACCAGGCGATCACTGGCCAGCAGCGCCTTGCTGCGGATATAGGGGGCCACAGCCACCACGTCGGGCTGTGCGGCGATTTCCGAGGCCAGTGCGCTCCAATCCCGCAGCGGGCGCGTGGAC
>JANQGK010000043.1 GCA_028277365.1 Halieaceae bacterium
GGTGGCCACGCTGATTGCCCCGATTGCGATGGAAGAAGGCCTGCGCTTTGCGATCCGCGAAGGCGGTCGTACGGTGGGCGCCGGCGTCGTCGCCAAGATCATCGAGTAATCGATACCCGTCATTCCCGCGCAAGCGGGAATCTGGAAAAGCCCCGCACCCGCGGGGCTTTTTTTTGCCTGTCTGTCACCTGAATCCGCGCGCGCAATGCCCGGGGCGCTTCCGGGACGCGCTAAAAGCATGACGTCCCTGTCTCGCTCGGCTGCGGCCGTCCTGGCCGCAGACGGTCCCGGAAGCGCCCCGGGCACCGCACGCGCTCTGCAGGCAGCCCTCCAAACTCAAAACTTCGATTATGAAAGGGGCAGCATTTGGCGTTGAAGCAGGGCGCGAGCTGGGTCTACCCCCTCCCCGGACCGTCGACGGCCAGGGACGGCCGTCGCCGAGCGAGACAGGGACGTCATGCTTGTAGCGTGTCCGGGGAGGGGGTAGACCCAGTTCGCGCCCGACCTGCGGAGCTCTTGTTCAAATGGCTTCAGGCCGGCACCGCTGCTGGTTGCCTGGCGCCGTTGCGCAGTCTGCGTACCAGCTTGTCCGCCTCGATGGCGATGAAGCTGGGGAAGAAACAGGCGAGGATCAGCGGCCACCACTCCACCGGGAAGGCGGCTGTGCGGAACAGGGCGGCGGCTTCCGGTACCAGGGTGGGGATGAAGCGGATCAGCAAGCTCAGCACGATGCCGCCCAGCAGCCAGCCGTTGGAGAACGGGCTGAAGGTGAAAGCTGAGTCGTACACCGAGCGCGCCGAGAGCACGTAGCCGAAATGGGCAAACAGGATGGCCCAGAAGGCCGCGGTCTGGGCCTGGGTCAGCAGCAGGGCGTCAACCAGTTCACCGTCCACCACCGCCGCGGCGCCGAAGTGGTAGTAGATCAGGAATCCCGGGGTGGAAATGGCCAGTCCCAGCAGCACCACGCGCTGCAGGAACAGGGCGTCGATAATATGAGCGCCTGCGGGTCGCGGCGGTTGCTGTAGCAACCCGCGCTCTTTTTGCTCCATCATCAGTGGCATGGTCAGCAGTACCGAGTCCAGCAGATTGACCCAGAGAATCTGCACGGGTTCCAGTACGAAGCGCACGCTGAATAGCGGAATAAAGGCCGCTATCAACACCGCCCCCATGATCAGCAGTGCCTGGGCGGCGTTGGTCGGCAGTGTATAGAGAATGGCCTTGCGCAGGTTGTTCCAGGCGTGGCGGCCTTCTTCCACGGCGGCGACGATGGTGGCGAAGTTGTCATCCGCCAACACCATGTCAGAGGATTCCCGCGCCACCTCGGTGCCGCTCTTACCCATTGCCACCCCGATATCCGCGGCTTTCAATGCCGGCGCGTCGTTGACCCCATCGCCGGTCATAGCCACCACCTTGTTCAGCTGCTGCAGCGCCTCGGCGATAGCCTTCTTGTGCTCGGGGGCTACCCGTGCGAATACCGAGACCTCGCGCGCCACCTCGCGGTAGCCCGCCTCATCCAGCGCTGAGAGCTCGGTACCGGTCATGACCCGATCCGCATCGATCCCCAGCTGTCGCGCCACGGCCTGGGCCGTGTCCGGGTGGTCGCCGGTAATCATCACGGTGCGAATCCCGGCCTGCTTGCACTGGGCGACCGCCTGCACGGCGGACTCCCGCGGCGGGTCGATCATTCCCTGCAGGCCCACAAAACAGAGATCGCTCAGGTCGTCCTGGGTGAGTCCACTACAGTCTGCCGGCACCGGCTTGATGGCAAAGGCCAGGGTGCGCAGGGCATCCATGGCAAAATCCCGGGCGGTGGCCAGGGCCCGTTCCGGTTCGAAGACGGCGGTATTCCCCGCCGCGTCCAGGGTGGTGCCGCACATGGCGATCACCCGTTCCGGCGCGCCCTTCACCAGCACGTAACGGCCGCCGGGCATATCCACCAGCACCGCCATGTACTTGGCCGCGGAATCGAAGGGAATTTCCACCAGGCGATGAATGCCGTCCACCACCAGCTCAGCCTTGGCGCCGGAGATTCGCAGCGCGAGCTCGGTGGGATCACCTGTGCCGCCCTTGCCGCTGAGGTGGGCATTGTTGCAGTGAAAGCCTGACTCCAGCAGCTTCATCAGCGCCGGCTGCTGCCGGGCGGGTACCGGCCGCTGGTCGCGCAGGAACTGGCCTTCGATGTCGAAACCCACCCCGGTAACACTAAAGACCTCTGCGCCGGCGTAGACCCGGGTTACGGTCATTCGGTTTTCTGTCAGCGTACCCGTCTTATCGGAGCAGATCACCGACGTGGCGCCCAGGGTCTCCGCGGCGGGTAGCTTGCGAATCAATGCCTTGCGGCCGGCCATCACGGTACCGGACAGCGCCAGGATGGAAGTGACCAGCGCCGGCAGCATCTCCGGAATGGAGGCCACCACCAGCGACACTGCGCCAAGGAAGCTGTAGGAAATGGCGTAGCCCAGGTAGATGCCGAGGCAGAAGTTGAAGCCACCCACCACCAGAATGGCGCCGATCAGCGTGCGCACGAACTCCTTCATCTTGCGCTGCAGGGGCGTGAGGCCCTGGTCGGCGGATTTCACCAGATCGGCGATGCGCCCAAACACGGTATTGGCGCCGGTGCCCACCACGATGCCCCGGGCGGTCCCCCTGGTTACATAGGTGCCGGAGAAGCCCACGTTCCTCTGGTCGCCCGGAACCAGGTTCTCGCCCTGCAGGGCGTCGATGGTCTTCATCACGGGAATAGACTCCCCGGTGAGGGAGGATTCGTCCACATGCAGGTCGCTGGTTTCGATAAAACGCAGGTCGGCGGGCACCCGGTCGCCGCTCTCCAGCACCACCAGGTCACCCGGTACCAGCTCCCGCGCGGCGATCCGGCGCTGGTCGCTGTCACGCAGCACCAGGGCTTCCTGCACCATCATGTTGCGCAGGGCGTCCAACGCCCCCTCGGCCTTGCCTTCCTGCACGAAGCCGAGAATGGCATTCAGCAGCACCACGCTGAGAATCACAACGGTGTCGGGCAACATGTGGCTGCCCAGTGCCGACAGCACCCCGGTAACGGTGGCGGTCACCAGCAGGATGATCACCATGGGGTCGGTGAACTGGCGCAGCAGCCGGAGCCAGGCAGGGGTTTTACGGAACTCGATCTCGTTGGGCCCATGTTCCGCCAGGCGCTGCTGCGCCGCGGAATCGGACAACCCGGTTTCCCGGGTGTCCAGCAAATCCATGACTTCCTCGGGGGATTTCGCGTACCAGGTTTCTTCCACAGCAGGCTCCTGAGGACACAGCGGGACTGGCCCGCGACCGGGATAGGGACTGCTTGCAGTTTAGTCGCTGTCCGCGAGTGGCGAATTGATGCGGCTCAAGGACCGGGTGGAAGCCGCCCGGGGGCGTTTCAGCTTGCGTTTAAGGATTCCGCCCAGTGTTGATCGACCAGCTGGCCGATCATGTTGGCCGCCACCAGATGGGCGGCGTACCAGGTGTGCAGGCAGCGGATGCGGTCCGGCTTCTCAATGCCGCCGATGCCGCGCTGTTGCAGGCTGTCAAAGAAGCCTAAGCACTGCAGCCTGGCGCGGTCTTCCTCGGTCATGAGGGAGTTGCGCAGGGCAACATGGGCGGCGTGGTCCTCGGCCATGGCGTCCCGCAGGCCCGGCTCCCCATCGATTCGCGCCTGCAGCTCGGCGATAAAACCACCCGCCTCGAGCTGATCGATGCGGTAGTTGAGCCCCGGGTCCACCAGCCAGAACAGGGTGGGGAAGGGCTTGTCGTCAACCAGCGATGCGACCCGGATGACCATCGGCTGGCCCTCGGCATTCTTCACCGGTATGGCGCGCAGCCCTCGAGCCTCGCGGCCCAGCAGTTCGCTGACGCGGGCGTGCTCCTCCCGGGTGACGGCGGCAGATCGGGTCATGGACTGTCCTGGATATTGGGGGCGCTATTCGACGTTATTCATTGCCCGAATGCAAGTTAGAATAGGCTAAGGTCTGCGCAGGAGGTGATGAGGCGTATGGCATCCCGAGTATTCCGTTGGCTGGCCCTGGGTCTGGCCTTGTTTTTACTGCTGCTATCCGTGCTGGCGGGCTGGCTGTGGCGCGCTGCGCAGGAGCCCCCCCAGCACCTGGCGCGCAAGGGGCAGCTGGTGGCCGTAGAGCCCCTGTCCCACTACCGGCTGCGGGACAGTGAAGTGCGCGAGTTTCGCCTGTTCTCCAACAGCGGCCTGGCCGCCGATATCGCCGTGCGCCGCCCCGACCGGGGGCTGGACCACCGGCCCCTGTTGCTGGTCATGGGCGGCCAGGAAACGGGCCGCGCGGCCGTAGACGTGATTCCGGATACCCGCGGTGCGACGGTGGCCGCCATCAGCTACCCCTTTGGTACGGTGCCACACCGCAGCCTGTTAGAGGTATTCCTTGCCCTTCCGCGTATCCAGCAGGGTATCTTCGATACTCCGGCGGCGGCCCTGTTGGCCCTTGATTACCTGTTGAGCCCGGATGCCGGGATCGACCCCGGACGGGTGGAACTGGCGGGAATCAGCTTTGGCGCCTACCTGGCCTCCGTGCCGGCGGTGCTGGACCCGCGCGTGGAGCGCCTGTGGCTGATTCACGGCGGCGGTGCGCCGGCGGAGGTGTTCGATTACGGCCTGAGCAAGCGCATCCCGGTATCACCGGTAAGACGCGCGCTGTCCGACTACCTTGCAGGGGTGGCGGGTGCCACTCACCTGGGTCCGGAAGCCTGGGTCCACCGGCTGTCGCCGCGGCCGCTGGTGCTGGTGCACGCTTCCCGTGAAAGCTCTCTGCCGCCGGCGGCCATCGATGCCTTGGAAGCGGTGGTGCGGGAACCGGTGGAAGTGCTCTATACCGAAGGCAAACACGTGCACCCGAAGCGTCCCGAGGTGGTCACTGCGATTTCAGAACTGATGTTTGAGCGCATGCGCTGCCCCAAGGTGACCCTAAGCTGCTGAATCCTGGCCTGATTTGACCTTTTTCCGCTGTCGGCGACAGTCGCATGGCTCCGGACGCCATGCGTAAAAAGTCTATGAAACTATTGGGAAAACTGTTTGACAGGGGGTAGGTCGGTCATTAGAATGCGCACTCCTTTTTCGGGGGGTCCCTGAGCGGGCCTCTAGTTTTTTACTCTTTATTGGAGTTTGATCAAATGCAGAATCAAAGGATTCGTATTCGTCTTAAAGCATTCGATCATCGCCTGATAGATACGTCTACCCAGGAGATCGTTGAAACCGCGCGTCGCACAGGTGCACAGGTCAAGGGTCCTATTCCCCTTCCTACTCGCAAAGAGCGCTACACGGTACTGATTTCTCCGCACGTCAACAAAGACGCGCGTGACCAGTATGAAATCCGCACCCACAAACGCCTTCTGGATATCGTCGAGCCCACCGAAAAGACGGTGGATGCGCTGATGAAGTTAGATTTGGCAGCAGGTGTCGAAGTACAGATCAGTCTAGGTTAACAAACAACCAAGACCTGCTCGGGACCTTTATCCCGGGTGTGTAACGCTCAGCGATGAGCGGCCATAGAGGGTGTGAGCCCCGTACACTGAGAGGTTAGAACAATGACTATTGGCTTAGTCGGCCGTAAGTCCGGTATGACTCGCGTTTTTACCGAAGACGGCTCTTCCATCCCGGTGACGGTGATTGAGGTCGAACCCAATCGCGTCACGCAGGTAAAAGATTCCGATAGCGATGGCTATCGCGCGATCCAGGTAACCGCAGGCAGCTGCCGCGCGAACCGCATCAGCAAGTCCGAAGCAGGTCACTTCGCCAAAGCCGGCGTTGAGGCCGGTCGCGGCCTGTGGGAATTCCGCCTGGAAGCGGAAGACGAAGCTCCCGAAGTCGGCGCCGTCCTGACTGTGGAAGCCTTTGAAGCCGGCCAGAAGGTCGATGTCGCCGGCAAGTCCAAAGGCAAGGGCTTCCAGGGCGCCGTCAAGCGCTGGAACTTCAAGACTCAAGACGCCACTCATGGCAACTCGCTGTCGCACCGCGCGCCGGGCTCCATCGGTCAGTGTCAAACGCCGGGTCGTGTCTTCAAAGGCAAGAAAATGGCCGGCCACATGGGTGCTGAGAACGTCACCACCCAGGGCTTGGAAATCGTCCGCGTAGACGTCGAGCGCAACCTGCTGCTGGTAAAGGGCGCCGTACCCGGTGCCCCCGGTGGCGATGTAGTCGTCCGTCCGGCAGTCAAGGCATAAGGTCAGGGAGTCTTTACCGTGGAATTGAGTATCGTAAAGCCCGGCAAGGCGAAGCCCGGAAAAGTTTCGGTTTCCGACGTGGCCTTTGCACGTGAGTTCAACGAAGACCTGGTTCACCAGGTTGTTACGGCCTACCTCGCTGGCAGCCGCCAGGGTACGCGGGCCCAGAAGAATCGTTCCGCCGTCAGCGGCGGTGGCAAGAAGCCCTGGCGCCAGAAGGGCACCGGTCGTGCCCGTGCCGGCACCATCCGCTCGCCGATCTGGCGCAGCGGCGGCGTGACCTTTGCGGCCAAGCCGCAGGATCACAGCCAGAAGGTCAACCGCAAGATGTACCGCGCGGCGCTGCGCTCCATCATGTCCGAGCTGGCCCGCCAGGATCGCCTGGTGGTGGTTGAGAGTCTGGACGTCGAGGAGCCCAAGACCAAGCTGCTGGTCAAGCAGCTGGATGACTACGGCCTGGACAACGTGCTGATTGTGTCCGACCAGGTCGGCGAAAACCTGTATCTGGCAGCCCGCAACCTGCATAAGGTTGACGTGCGCGATGTCGAAGGCGTGGATCCGGTATCCCTGATCGCCTACGACAAGGTCATGGTGACCGTGGATGCCGTGAAGAAGTTTGAGGAGATGCTGGGATGAACCAGGAGCGCGTATTTCAGGTGCTGTTAGGCCCGCACGTTTCCGAAAAGGCGGCCGTGGTCGCAGAGATGAACAACCAGTACGTCTTCCGTGTTGCGGTCGACGCCACAAAGCTGGAGGTCAAGAAGGCCGTCGAGCAGCTGTTCAAGGTGGATGTGGCTGATGTCCAGACCCTGAAGGTCAAGGGCAAGGTTAAGCGCAACCGTTTCGGCCTCTCAAAGAAGCCGAGCTGGAAGAAGGCATACGTCAAGCTGGCGCAGGGTCAAGACATTGACTTTGCTTCCGCAGAGTGAGGAAGGAGTAGGTTTCCATGGCAATTGTTAAGAGAAAGCCGACTTCAGCCGGTCGCCGCCACGTGGTCAACGTGGTTGGTGAAGGCCTGCACAAAGGTGCGCCTCACAAGGCCCTGCTGGAGAAGCAGTCCAAGAACGGCGGTCGCAACAACAACGGTCGCATTACCACGCGTCACGTGGGCGGCGGTCACAAGCAGCATTACCGCAAGGTCGACTTCAAGCGTAACAAGGACGGCATTGTCGCCGAGGTGGAGCGCCTGGAGTACGACCCGAACCGTACCGCGCATATCGCCCTGCTGAAGTACGCAGACGGCGAGCGCCGCTACATCATCGCCCCGAAGGGTATCGCTGCCGGCGACACCGTGCAGTCTGGAGACAACGCTCCGATCAAGGTCGGCAATGCTCTGCCGCTGCGCAATATCCCGGTCGGTAGCGTGGTGCACTGCATCGAGCTCAAGCCCGGTAAAGGTGCCCAGATGGCACGCTCTGCCGGTGCCTCCTGCCAGCTGGTGGCCCGCGAAGGCCGCTACGCCACCCTGCGTCTGCGCTCCGGTGAGATGCGCAAGGTGCTGGCGGACTGCCGCGCCTGCCTGGGTGAGGTATCCAACAGCGAGCACAGCCTGCGCAAGCTCGGCAAGGCCGGCGCTGCGCGCTGGCGCGGTGTTCGCCCGACGGTTCGCGGTGTTGCCATGAACCCGGTAGACCACCCGCACGGTGGTGGTGAAGGCCGCACCTCGGGTGGCCGTCATCCGGTGTCCCCCTGGGGTACGCCGACCAAGGGTTACAAAACCCGCAAGAACAAGCGCACGGACGATCTTATTGTCCGCCGCCGTCGCAAGAAGTAACCGGATTAGAGTGAGGAATAGAAAGTGCCCCGTTCACTGAAGAAAGGTCCTTTTATTGACCTGCACCTGATGAAGAAGGTCGAGGCCGCGGTCGAGAGCAACGATCGCCGTCCCATCAAGACCTGGTCGCGCCGCTCCATGGTCTCTCCGGATATGGTCGGCCTGACCATCGCGGTACACAACGGTCGCCAGCATGTTCCCGTTCTGATTAACGAGGACATGGTTGGCCACAAGCTGGGCGAGTTCGCCGTAACGCGTACGTTCCGCGGCCACGCCGCGGACAAGAAGGCGCGCTAAGGCGCTAGAGAGGTTAAGAGATGGAAGTTGCAGCCAAACTTAAAGGTGCGCGCATTTCAGCCCAGAAGGCTCGTCTGGTCGCCGACCAGGTGCGCGGCAAGGGTGTCGAGGACGCTCTCGACCTGCTGACCTACAGCAACAAGAAAGCCGCCCACATTATCAAGAAAGTCCTGGACTCGGCGATTGCCAATGCCGAGAACAATGAAGGTGCTGATGTCGACGAACTGAAGGTCTCCAGCATCTACGTAGACGAGGGTATGACGATGAAGCGCCTGCGTCCCCGCGCCAAGGGCCGCGCAGATCGCATCTTCAAGCGCACCTGTCATATCACCGTAAAAGTAGCAGACGGGGAAGGTTAAGCTCATGGGTCAGAAAGTACATCCGGTAGGCATCCGCCTGGGTATCGTCAAGGACCACAGCTCGGTCTGGTACGCGGACAACAAGAACTACTCCAAGAACCTGATTACGGATCTGGAAGTTCGCGAGTATATCGAGAAGAAGCTCGACCACGCGTCTGTCAGCCGCGTCGTCATTGAGCGCCCGGCGCAGACCGCCCGCATCACCATTCACACTGCCCGTCCCGGCATCGTGATCGGCAAGAAGGGTGAAGACGTGGACAAGCTGCGCGCAGTGCTGAGCGAGAAGATGGGTGTGCCGGTGCACATCAACATCGAGGAGATCCGTAAGCCGGACCTCGACGCTCGCCTGGTGGCCCAGAACGTGGCCCAGCAGCTGGAGCGTCGTGTGATGTTCCGCCGCGCCATGAAGCGTGTTGTACAGAACGCCATGCGCCAGGGTGCGGAAGGCATCAAGGTGCAGGTGTCCGGTCGCCTGGGTGGCGCTGAAATCGCCCGTACCGAGTGGTACCGCGAAGGCCGTGTGCCCCTGCACACCCTGCGCGCTGATATCGATTACGCCACCTACGAGGCCAGCACCACCTACGGCATCCTGGGTGTGAAGGTTTGGATCTTCAAAGGCGAAGTGATTGGCGGTGAAGAAGCTGCCGAAGCCGGCGCCAAGAAGACAGCTACTAATTGACGGTTACTAATTAAGGTTTACGCAGATGCTACAACCAAAGCGTACGAAATTTCGCAAGATGCAGAAGGGCCGTAACCGCGGCCTGGCACATCGCGGCAGCAAGGTAAGCTTCGGCGAGTTCGGCCTGAAGGCCGTCGGCCGCGGCCGTATCACGGCTCGCCAGATCGAGGCAGCGCGTCGCGCCATGACCCGTCACATCAAGCGTGGCGGCAAGATCTGGATTCGCGTGTTCCCGGACAAGCCGATTACCACCAAGCCGCTGGAAGTTCGCCAGGGTAAAGGTAAGGGTAACGTGGAGTACTGGGTAGCCCAGATCCAGCCCGGCAAGATGCTGTACGAAGTACAGGGTGTTTCCGAAGAGCTGGCCCGTGAGGCGTTCACGCTGGCCGCTGCGAAGATTCCGGTTGAAACGAAATTTGTAAAACGGTCGGTAATGTAATGAAAGCGAATGAATTGCGTGAGAAGTCCGTAGAGGACCTGAACAAGGACCTGCTGTCCTTGCGTGAAGAGCAGTTCAAGCTGCGCATGCAGAAGTCTACTGGCCAGCTGGGTCAGAGCCATCTGTTGAAGCAGAACCAGCGCGACATTGCTCGCGTTAAGACTGTGCTCACCGAGAAGGCAGGGGAGTAAACGATGACGGCAGAACAGAAGACTGCGCGTACCGCGACCGGTCGTGTAGTAAGCAACAAGATGGACAAGACGGTTACCGTGCTGGTCGAGCGCCGGGTCAAGCACCCTGTGTACGGCAAGTACATCACCCGTTCCTCCAAGATCCACGCTCACGATGAGAACAACGAGTGCGGCATCGGGGATGTGGTTACCGTCCAGGAAACGCGCCCGATTTCCAAGTCGAAGAGCTGGAAGCTGCTGCGCGTTGATGAGAGTGCCGTCCAGGTCTGATAGCAGCTGGATTAGCTGGAGTTAAGAGATGATTCAAACACAAACCTATCTGGACGTGGCCGACAACAGCGGTGCCCGTCGCGTGATGTGCATCAAGGTACTGGGTGGGTCCAAGCGTCGCTATGCCGGCGTGGGCGACCTGATCAAGGTAACCGTGAAAGAAGCGATTCCGCGCGGCAAGGTCAAGAAGGGCCAGGTCATGAACGCCGTGGTAGTACGCACCCGCAAGGGTGTGCGCCGCAACGACGGTTCCCTGATCAAGTTCGACGACAATGCGGCGGTGCTGCTGAATGCGCAGAACGCCCCGATCGGCACGCGTATCTTCGGCCCGGTGACTCGCGAACTGCGCGGTGAGCAGTTCATGAAGATTGTTTCCCTGGCTCCCGAAGTACTGTAAGCGGACGACGGCAAGAGCAGAGGCGCCAAGAAGGCAAAGGCAGAGAGATGAAAAAGATCAAGCGTGATGACGAAGTGATCGTCCTGACCGGCAAGGACAAGGGCAAGCGCGGCAAGGTTCAGCAGGTGCTGGACGACAACCGCCTGCTGGTCTCCGGTGTGAACATGATGAAGAAGCACACCAAGCCCAACCCCCAGATGGGTGTTGCCGGCGGCATTATCGAGAAGGAGGCCCCGATCCAGGTTTCCAACGTGGCGATCTTCAACCCGAGCACCAACAAAGCCGACCGGGTCGGCTTCAAGGTGGACGGTGATTCGAAGGTTCGCGTTTACAAATCCAGTGGCGAGGCGATTGACGCTTAAGCGGACGAATAGATATGGCAACGCTGAAAGAAGTTTACAAGACGGAAATTGCGCCGAAGCTCAAAGACGAGCTGGGCCTGCAGAACGTGATGGAAGTTCCCCGCATCACCAAGATCACCCTGAACATGGGTGTCGGTGAAGCGCTGGGCGACAAGAAAGTCCTCGAGAACGCCGTCGCTGACATGGAAAAGATCGCTGGCCAGAAGCCGGTCGTCACCAAAGCTCGCAAGTCAATTGCAGGCTTCAAGGTGCGCGAAGGATGGCCGATCGGCTGCAAGGTAACCCTGCGCAGCGATCGCATGTACGAATTCCTGGAGCGCCTGATCAGTATTGCGATCCCGCGTGTCCGTGACTTTCGCGGTATCAGTCCGAAGTCTTTCGACGGTCGCGGCAACTTCGCGATGGGCGTTACCGAGCAGATCATTTTCCCGGAAATCGATTACGACCAGGTAGACGCCCTGCGTGGCCTGGATATCACGATCACTACGACCGCTCGTACTGACGACGAAGGTCGAGCGCTTCTGCGGGCGTTTAACTTCCCGCTGAAAGGCTAAGAGAGAAGAGGCTGATAGATGGCTAAGAAATCGATGATTGCGCGTGAGAAAAAGCGTGCGCGCACGGTAGCAAAGTTCGCTGGCAAGCGCGCTGAGCTGAAGGCGATCCTCAAGGATCCCAATGCCAGCGACGACGACAAGTGGGACGCGCAGGTCAAACTGCAGAAACTGCCCCGCAACGCCAGCCCGGTACGGCAACAGCGCCGCTGCCAGGTTACCGGCCGCCCCCATGCGGTGTATCGGAAGTTTGGCCTATGCCGCAACAAGCTGCGTGAAGCAGCCATGCGCGGTGACGTTCCCGGCCTGGTTAAGTCCAGCTGGTAAGCGCGGTAACGGAGAGAGCAAATAGATGAGTATGCAAGATCCCCTGGCAGATATGCTGACCCGCATCCGCAATGCGCAGCAGGCGGGCAAGACGACGGTTGAGATCCCGGCTTCCAAGCTCAAGCTTGCAGTCTGCAATGTGCTGGTTGAAGAAGGCTACGTTGCCGGCGTTCGCGACATGGAGCGCGACGGCCACAAGCAGCTGGTCGTTGAGCTGAAGTACTTTGACGGCAAGCCCGTCATTGCCGAGCTGGACCGTGCCAGCCGCCCCGGCCTGCGTCGCTACGCCGGCAAGGACAAGCTGCCCACGGTTCGTGGCGGTCTGGGTGTGGCCATTGTGTCTACCAGCCGCGGCGTGATGACCGACCGAGCTGCACGCGCTGCCGGCGTCGGTGGCGAAGTACTGTGCACCGTATTCTAAAGATTTGAGCAGTTATAGAACTAGACGATTAAAGAGCGTTCACTATGTCCAGAGTAGCTAACAGCCCGGTCAACGTACCGAACGGCGTAGAGGTCAAGCTCGACGGCCGCGACCTGTCCGTAAAGGGCAGCAAGGGCGCGCTGACGATGACCGTCGACGCGGGTGTCGAGATCACCCACGAGGACAACACGCTGACCTTTGCCGCCAAGAGCCCGAGCAGCGTTGCCATGTCCGGCACCACCCGGGCCCTGGTTAACAACATGGTGGTTGGCGTTTCCGATGGCTTCGAGAGAAAACTGGTCCTCAACGGCGTCGGCTATCGTGCTGCCGTGCAGGGCAAGAAGCTGAATCTCACGGTCGGTCTTTCCCACCCGGTGGAGTTCGAGCTTCCCGAAGGGATTTCCGCCGAGATGCCGAGCCAGACCGAGATTGTGCTGAAGGGCATCGACAAGCAGGCCCTGGGCCAGGCCGCTGCAAAAATCCGCAGCGTTCGTCCCCCGGAGCCCTACAAGGGTAAAGGCATTCGTTACGCGGACGAGTACGTCCGTCGTAAGGAAGCCAAGAAGAAGTAAGCAGGTAAGGTTATGAGTGCAAAAAACGATTCACGGCTGCGCCGCGCTCGTCGCTCCCGCGCCAAGATGCGTGAGCTGGGCATCAACCGCCTCAGCGTGCACCGCACGCCCCGGCACATTTACGCCCAGGTTTTCGCGCCGGGTGGCGATAAGGTGCTGGCGAGTGCTTCCACGCTCGACAAGGACCTGCGCAGCGGCAGCACTGGCAACATCGACGCAGCCAGCCTGGTAGGCAAGCTCATTGCAGAGCGCGCCAAGGCGGCGGGCGTCGAGAAGGTCGCTTTTGACCGCGCCGGCTATAAGTATCACGGGCGGGTGAAGGCGCTGGCCGACGCTGCACGTGAAAATGGACTGGATTTCTAGGGTTAAGCGAAATGGCGTACAACGACCGCAAGAAAGATGACAACACCGAAGGCCTGCAGGAGAAGCTGGTCCAGGTGAACCGTGTGGCCAAGGTGGTCAAGGGTGGCCGTATCTTTGGTTTCACCGCCCTCACCGTGGTTGGCGATGGCAATGGCAAGGTAGGCTTCGGCCGCGGCAAAGCCCGCGAAGTGCCGGTAGCGATCCAGAAGGCCATGGAGAACGCCCGTCGCAACATGATCCAGGTGGAGCTGGCCGACGGCACAATCCAGTACCCGATCAAAGCTCGCCACGGCGCCTCCAAGGTGTACATGCAGCCGGCCTCTGAAGGTACCGGTGTCATCGCCGGCGGCGCCATGCGCGCCGTGCTGGAGATTGCGGGTGTGCACAACGTACTGGCCAAGTGCTATGGCTCTACCAACCCTGTGAATGTGGTACGCGCCACCTTCAAGGGCCTGCAGAACATGACCTCTCCCGAAGCAGTCGCCGCCAAGCGTGGCAAGTCGGTTGAAGAGATCCTGGGTTAATCAGCTTTATTTGGGACCACGACACAGTCATGGCTAAAGAATCAACGATCAAAGTTACGCAGATCCGCAGCGTGAACGGCCGGCTCAAGAGCCACAAAGCCTGCATCGCCGGTCTGGGCCTGCGCCGCATCGGTCACACCGTTGAAGTGCAGGACACGCCTGCAATTCGCGGCATGATCAACAAAGTCAACTATATGCTTCGGGTAGAGGAGTAAGACATGTCTGATTCAATGCGACTGAATACCCTGAGCCCGGCGCCCGGTTCGCGCAAGAACGCCAAGCGCGTTGGCCGCGGTATCGGCAGCGGCCTTGGAAAAACCGCCGGCCGCGGTCACAAGGGCCAGAAATCCCGTTCCGGAGGCACCGTGAAGCCCGGTTTTGAGGGTGGCCAGATGCCGCTGCAGAAGCGCCTGCCGAAGTACGGTTTCACCTCCCGTGTTTCCCGCGTTACTGCACAGGTTCGCCTGGGCGAGCTGGGTAAGGTGGATGCCGATGTAATCGACCTGGACGCGCTGAAAGCGGCCGACCTGGTGCGCAATGATGTGCTGCGCGCACGTGTCTTCCTGTCCGGCGAACTGGACAAGGCAGTAACGGTCAAAGGTTTGGCGGTTACCAAGGGTGCACGTGAGGCCATCGAGAAGGCCGGCGGCAAGATCGAAGAGTAAGCCGCTAGCGTCACGAACGGATTAAGCCGAGGATTGGGATTTAATGGGTAGACCTTCTCTGCCGGGTGCAAACACCGCGGGAATGGGCGAGCTGCTGGCTCGCCTTCGCTTTGTATTGATGGCGATAATTATCTATCGCATCGGTACCCACATTCCTGTGCCGGGCATCAACCCCGACCAGATCGCCGCACTGTTCAACCAGAACCAGGGGACGATCCTGGGTCTGGCGAACATGTTTACCGGCGGTGCGCTGGAGCGCATGAGCATCCTGGCGCTGGGCATCATGCCCTACATCTCCGCCTCCATCATCATGCAGCTGATGTCCGCCGTGACGCCGTCACTGGAGCAGCTAAAGAAAGAAGGTGAGTCCGGCCGCCGCAAGATCAGTCAGTACACCCGTTACCTGACCGTGGTGTTGGCGCTGGTACAGGCCACCGGTATGGCGGTGGGCATGGCGAACCAGGGCATGGCCTACAGCGTCAACCTGCTGTTTTACATCGTGGCTGTCACCTCGCTGGTCACCGGCGCGGTCTTCATGATGTGGCTGGGTGAGCAGATTACTGAAAAAGGCGTGGGCAACGGCATTTCGCTGCTGATTTTTGCCGGTATCGTCGCCGGTCTGCCGGCTGCGGTCGGCCAGTCACTGGAATCCGCGCGCCAGGGCGAACTCAATATCCTGTTGCTGCTGGCGATTCTGCTGCTGGCGGTACTGGTGATTTATGCCATTGTGTACATTGAACGCGGCCAGCGTCGTATTACGGTGAACTACGCCAAGCGGCAGCAGGGCCGCCGCCAGTACCAGGCGCAGAGCAGCCACCTCCCGCTGAAGGTCAATATGGCGGGTGTGATCCCGGCGATTTTTGCCAGCTCTATCCTGCTGTTCCCCGCGTCTATTGCGCAGTGGTTCGGCACCGATAACGAGCTGCTGCAGGAAATTGCGCTGGCCATCGGCCCGGGACAGCCGCTGAACGTGCTGCTGTTTACCGCACTGATCGTGTTTTTCTGCTTCTTCTACACCGCGTTGATGTTCAACCCCGAAGAAGTGGCGGATAACCTGAAGCGCTCTGGTGCTTTCGTGCCGGGTATTCGTCCCGGCGCACAGACCGCCAACTATATCGATGGCGTGCTGACGCGTTTGACCGTGTTTGGCTCTGCCTACATCGCCATCATCTGCCTGATGCCGCAGTTCCTGCAGATATGGGCCAACGTGCCTTTTTACCTGGGCGGCACCTCGCTGCTGATCGCTGTGGTGGTGGTGATGGATTTCATGGCCCAGGTACAGAGCCACCTGATGTCACAGCAATACGACTCGGTGCTCAAGAAGGCCAATCTGAAGAATTACGGTGGTGCCGGCCGCGTCCGGTAGTCACCTGGTAAGTGTGGAGAAGAAGTCATGAAAGTACGTGCTTCCGTGAAGAAGATCTGCCGCAACTGCAAGATCGTGCGCCGCAAGGGTGTGGTGCGCGTTATCTGCAGCGCGGAGCCCCGGCACAAGCAACGCCAGGGTTGATTGCAACTCGCGTAACGTGTTGATTTTTAGGATTTATGTCGCTAGAATGCTGCGCCTTTCGCGCCGGTGACCCCCAAACCCAGGTTTCCTGGGAGGGTCGTCGTCGCGTTGCAGCGCATGTGGCTGAAGATATTTGGAGACTTTGAATGGCTCGTATAGCCGGTGTCAACATTCCCGATAACAAGCATGCAGTGATCTCGCTGACCTACATCTATGGTGTGGGTCGTACCCAGGCGAGGAAGCTGTGCGCCACCACGGGTGTCGACGAGCAGAGCAAGATCAGCGACCTGTCTGAAGATCAGATAGACGCGCTGCGCAATGAAGTGGGCAAGATGACGGTTGAAGGCGACCTGCGTCGCGAGATCAGCATGAACATCAAGCGCCTGATGGACCTGGGCTGCAACCGCGGCCTGCGTCACCGTAAGGGCCTGCCGCTGCGGGGCCAGCGGACCAAGACCAACGCGCGTACCCGTAAGGGGCCGCGTAAGCCGATTCGCCGTTAGCTTTTTATTTTTAAAACCGCTCGGAGCCCGTGCTTCGAACGAACTTGGGAGGCGCTGCGTCACCTTCGAAGTAGTAAAGAGACAAATCGAATCCGATTTAGTGTAGCTGCACCTTAAGTGCAGTGTTGATATTAGAGTAGGAACTCAATATGGCTAAGCCAGGTGCGAAGAGCACTCGCAAGAAAGTCCGGAAGACCGTGGTAGATGGTATTGCCCACGTCCACGCGTCCTTCAACAACACCATCATCACGATTACCGATCGCCAGGGTAACACCCTGAGCTGGGCGACGGCCGGCGGTTCCGGTTTCCGTGGCTCACGCAAGAGCACCCCGTTTGCCGCACAGGTGGCAGCAGAGCGTGCCGGCGAGGCCGCCAAGGAATACGGCCTGCAGAACCTGGACGTCCAGGTGAAGGGACCCGGTCCGGGTCGTGAGTCTGCCGTGCGCGCCCTGAACGCCTGCGGCTTCAAGATCAGCAACATCACCGACGTGACGCCGATTCCGCACAACGGCTGTCGCCCTCCGAAAAAGCGTCGCGTATAAGGCAGGACAAGACATGGCAAGATATATCGGTCCCAAGTGCAAGCTCTCCCGCCGCGAAGGAACGGACCTGTTCCTGAAGAGCGGTGTGCGCTCACTGGAAAGCAAGTGCAACATCGAGAACGTCCCCGGCCAGCACGGCGCCCGTCGCGGCCGCCTGTCTGACTATGGTGTACAGCTTCGTGAGAAGCAGAAGGTACGTCGCATCTACGGCATTCTCGAGAAGCAGTTCCGCAACTACTACAAGGAAGCAGCCCGTCAGCGCGGCGCTACGGGTGAAAACCTGCTGCGCCTGCTGGAGTCGCGCCTGGATAACGTGGTTTACCGCATGGGCTTCGGCTCCACTCGCGCCGAAGCGCGTCAGCTGGTATCACACCGCTCCATCCTGGTGAACGGCCAGTCGGTCAACATCCCGTCGTACCAGGTCGCACCGGGCGATGTGATCTCCCTGCGTGAAAAGGCCAAGAAGCAGCTGCGCGTGCAGTCTGCCCTGGCCCTCGCTGCCCAGCGCGGTGAGCCCGAGTGGATTGAAGTGAACAACGACAAGCTGGAAGGCACGTTCAAGGCCTACCCGGATCGTCTGGATCTGAGCTCGGACATTAACGAGAACCTGATCGTCGAACTTTACTCCAAGTAATCCGTTTTACGGACTAACGTAACGGAAAACCGAATACACAGGTGCACATATGCAGACAGCAGTAACCGAATTTCTGACGCCTCGCGTTATCAACGTCGAAGAGAAGAGCGACACCCGTGCCCAGGTTACCCTGGAGCCGCTCGAGCGTGGCTTCGGCCACACCCTCGGCAACGCACTGCGCCGGATCCTGCTTTCCTCCATGCCGGGTTGTGCCATTACGGAAGTGGACATCGATGGCGTGGATCACGAGTACACCTCTATGGAGGGTGTACAGGAAGACGTGATTGAAATCCTGCTGAACCTCAAGGGTGTTGCCCTGGTGCTGCACGGCAAGGATTCCGCCGAGCTGGTGCTGAGCAAGCAGGGCCCCGGCATTGTCACTGCCGGTGACATCCAGACCGACCACGAAGTCGAAATCCGCAACCCGGAGCATGTGATCTGCCACCTCAATGCCAAGTCAGAGATTCGCATGAATCTGACTGTCGCTCGCGGTCGCGGTTACTCCCCGGCTGACAGCCGAGATAATCCGGAAGAGGAAACTCGTGCCATTGGCCGCCTGCAGCTGGACGCTACCTTCAGCCCGATTCAGCGTGTGTCCTACGTGGTTGAAGCCGCTCGTGTTGAGCAGCGTACCGACCTGGATAAGCTGGTACTGGATCTGGAAACCAACGGCACCATTGACCCGGAAGAAGCGATCCGTCGCGCGGCCACCATCCTGCAGCAGCAGCTGGCGGTCTTCGTTGACCTGGAGAGCGAGAAGCTGGAAGAGGCTGCCGAGGAAGAGGACGAAGTCGATCCGATCCTGCTGCGCCCGGTCGACGACCTGGAGCTTACGGTTCGTTCCGCTAACTGCCTGAAGGCTGAGAACATTTACTACATCGGCGATCTGGTACAGCGCACGGAAGTGGAGCTGCTGAAGACGCCGAACCTGGGCAAAAAGTCCCTGACAGAAATCAAGGACGTGTTGGCGTCCCGCGGACTGTCGCTGGGTATGCGCCTGGATAACTGGCCGCCGGCCAGTCTCAAGAACGACGACCGCGTACTGAGCGTCTAAACAGCACAGTACCGGGGCCTAAAAGGGGTCAGAACCCTTTTTGGACGTTGAATTGAAAAATTGAAGAGCAGGTGAGCAAAAAGGGTTCTGACCCCTTTTAAGCACCGGATTATAGGATTGTAAAAATGCGTCATCGTCACAGTGGACGTCAGCTGAATCGCAACAGCTCGCACCGCAAAGCCATGTTCCGCAACATGACTGCATCTCTCGTGGAGCACGAGCTGATTAAGACCACGCTGCCCAAGGCCAAGGAACTCCGCCGCGTGGCCGAGCCCCTGATTACACTGGCAAAAAATGACAGCGTCGCTAACCGCCGCCTGGCGTTTGATCGCCTGCGCAACAAGGATGCCGTCGGTAAGCTGTTTGCCGAACTGGGCCCGCGCTACCAGGAACGCCCCGGTGGTTACATTCGCATTCTGAAGTGCGGCTATCGTGCCGGTGACAAGGCCCCCATGGCCTATGTCGAGTTGGTGGATCGTCCCACCTTTGATGTGGATGACGCCTTCGAGGACGACGACGAGTAACATCGGCCGCTTTGTCTGGGCGTAGGCTCAGGGCGGATCGCAGGAGCCGGGCATTGCCCGGCTTTTTTGTGCCGGTAAACTAGGGCCAATTCTGGTAGTGAGAGCAGGCCCGGAGCGCCATGATCGGGAGAGCATTGATGGAAGGGGAACAGGTACCCGGCCGGCCGGTGTCGCCTGCACGCTACCTCAGCCTGGTGGCGCTGATGCTGGTGAATCTGTTGCCGGTGCTCGGGGTGTTCTACTTCGGCTGGGACGTGGGCGCGCTCATGATCCTCTACTGGTCGGAAAACCTTGTGATCGGCTTCTACGCCATCCTCAAGATGCTCGTGGTCTCCCCCATTGGGGGGGTGTTCGGTTCACTGTTCTTCCTGGTGCACTACGGTGGCTTCTGTGCCGGGCACGGGCTTTTCATTGGCTTGATGCTGCTCGACATGAAGCCCGATGTGCTGGGAGGCGTCAATGACTGGCCGTTCATGCTGGTGTTTGTGGAGCTACTCTTTGACGTGATATCCGCCGTTCTCTCGGTGGCACCACCCGAGTGGCGTTGGGGCTTTGCGGCCCTGGCGCTGAGCCACGGCATTTCGTTTCTGCAGAACTTCCTGCTTGGCGGCGAGCGCCACCGGGTCGGGGTCCGCAGGCTGATGAACGCGCCCTATGCCCGCATGATGGTCCTGCATATTGCCATTGTCCTGGGCGGGTTCGCGGTGGTGTCCATGGGGCAGCCCCTGTGGATGTTGCTGACGCTGGTGGCTCTCAAGCTGGCGCTCGATATCGCCCTGCACCTGCGCGAGCACCGCAAACTGCATGCTATGGTGATCGTGATGGACTAGTCGCCCCCTGAGCTCAGGCCGCCTTGTCCTTGCCAGCTTTGTTCTTACCGGCATCTAGGATGGGCTTGAGGAACTGGCCGGTGAAGGAGCCCTTGGTGTCAGCCACTGCCTCGGGTGTGCCGGTGGCGATGATCTTGCCGCCGCCGCTGCCGCCCTCAGGGCCCAGATCGACAATCCAGTCCGCGGTTTTGATAACGTCCAGGTTGTGCTCAATGATGACCACCGTGTTGCCGTGGTCGCGCAGCCGGTGGAGTACGTTCAGAAGCTGCTGGATATCCTCAAAATGCAGGCCGGTAGTGGGTTCGTCGAGGATGTACAGGGTCTTGCCGGTGTCGCGCTTCGACAGCTCTCGCGACAGCTTGACCCGTTGCGCCTCACCGCCGGACAGGGTGGTTGCCGCCTGACCCAGGCGGATATAGGACAGGCCTACGTCCATCAGGGTCTGCAGTTTCTTGGCAATCGCGGGCACCGGGGCAAAGAACTCCAGCGCATCCTCCACTGTCATCTCCAGTACCTCGTGGATATTTTTGCCCTTGTAGCGCACTTCCAGGGTCTCCCGGTTGTAGCGCTTGCCTTTGCATACATCGCAGGGCACGTAGATATCCGGCAAGAAGTGCATTTCCACCTTGGTCACACCATCGCCCTGACAGGCCTCGCAGCGCCCGCCCTTGACGTTGAAGCTGAAGCGGCCCGGCTTGTAACCCCGCGACCGCGCCTCCTGAGTGCCAGCGAACAGTTCCCGCACCGGCGTGAAAATTCCGGTATAGGTGGCCGGGTTGGAGCGCGGAGTGCGGCCAATCGGGCTCTGGTCGATGTCGATGCACTTGTCGACGTGCTTGAGACCCTCAATTTTGCGGTAGGGGGCCGGAGACAGGGTCGAGGCGCCATTCAACTCGGTGGCGGCAAGCGGGAACAGGGTGGCATTGATCAGTGTGGACTTGCCGCTGCCCGAGACGCCGGTAACACAGGTCATGAGGCCGAGGGGAATCTCCAGATCGACATCGTGCAGGTTGTTGCCGGTGGCGCCCTTGAGCTTCAGCATGCGCTTCGGGTCGACCTTGACGCGTTCGCCGGGTATCTCAATGCGCCGCTTGCCCGACAGGTAGTCTCCTGTAAGCGAATGTTTGCTGCGCACGATGTCCTTGAGTTTTCCCTGGGCGACGATTTCACCGCCGTGCACACCGGCGCCGGGGCCGATGTCGATGATGTGGTCCGCGGTGCGGATGGCGTCCTCATCGTGTTCCACCACCAGCACGGTATTGCCCAGGTCGCGGAGGTGGGTGAGGGTGTTCAGCAGTCGCTCGTTATCGCGCTGGTGCAGGCCAATAGAAGGTTCGTCGAGGATGTACATCACGCCCACCAGCCCGGCGCCGATCTGGGAGGCCAGGCGGATACGCTGCGCCTCGCCGCCGGATAGGGTCTCGGCGCTCCGGTTGAGGGTCAGGTAGTTGAGGCCCACGTCCACCAGGAAACGGTAGCGGGCGCGCAATTCCTTGAGGATCTTGTCGGCGATCTCGCCCTTGCGGCCCTCGAGTCGCAGCTCGATGAAGTAGGTCTCCGCATCCCCTACCGACATGTCGACGATCTCGGGCAGGGTGCGGCCGTCTACATAGACGTTGCGCGCATCCTCACACAGCCGCGTGCCGTGGCAGCTCGGGCAGTTCTGGGTGCTCAGGTACTTGGCCAGCTCCTCGCGCACCGACTGGCTCTCCGTGTCCCGGTAGCGCCGCTCCATATTTGGGATGATGCCCTCGAAAGGATGGGTGCGCTGGAACACGTCGCCGCGGTCGTTGATGTAGGAAAAGGTGACCTCGTCCTTGCCGCTGCCATGCAAAATGATCTGGCGGTGCTTCTTGGACAGCTTCTTGAAGGGCGTGTCGATATCGAATCCGTAGTGATCGGCCAGTGAGGTCAGCATATGGAAGTAGTACACGTTGCGGCGGTCCCAGCCGCGAATCGCGCCCTCGGCGAGGCTCGCTTCTGGGTGCAGAACGATGCGTTCTTCGTCGAAGTACTGGCGCACACCAAGCCCGTCGCAGGCAGGGCAGGCGCCGGCGGGATTGTTGAATGAGAACAGCTTGGGTTCCAACTCGCTGATGCTGTGGCCGCACACAGGGCAGGCGAAGCGTGCAGAAAACAGCAGCTCACCGTCGTCGCTACTCTCATCCATGGGGCAGATTGAGGCCAGCCCGTCGGTGAGGTTGAGTGCGGTTTCGAAGGATTCCGCGAGGCGCTGCTTGAGGTCTTCACGGACCTTGAAGCGATCCACAACGACTTCGATAGTGTGCTTCTTGTTCTTCTCCAGCTCTGGCACGTCGTCCAGGTCGTAGACCCGACCGTCAATCCGGGCGCGTACGAAACCGCCGGCGCGCAGCTCGTCGAACACATGCAGGTGTTCACCCTTGCGGGCGCGAACCACCGGGGCCAGCAGCATGAGGCGGGAGCCTTCTGGCATTGCCAGCACGGTATCGACCATCTGACTGACGGTGCGGGCCTCCAGCGGCAGGTCGTGTTCCGGGCAGCGGGGCTCTCCGGTGCGCGCGAACAGCAGGCGCAGGTAGTCGTAAATCTCGGTGATCGTGCCTACTGTGGAGCGCGGGTTGTGGGAGGTGGACTTCTGCTCGATGGAGATTGCCGGCGATAAGCCCTCGACGTGGTCGAGGTCCGGTTTTTCCATCATCGACAGGAATTGGCGGGCGTAGGTGGACAGGGACTCCACATAGCGCCGCTGGCCCTCTGCGTAGAGTGTGTCGAAAGCCAGAGAAGACTTTCCCGAACCGGACAGCCCAGTGATCACCACTAGCTTGTCCCGGGGGATGTCGAGATCGATATTTTTGAGGTTGTGGGTGCGTGCGCCGCGGACCTGAATCTCGTCCATGCTATACCTGTGTCCTACCGCCTGTCAGCGGCCGCCAGGGCCGACCGCTGGTGAATGAGTAACAGCGTCCCTGGCCCGCAGCTGGGACCGGGCTAACGCCAAACCTTAAAGTATACGGCCGGTGACCGGCCTCCTCCAAAACTAATGGATAATTACGCCGCCAGGCGGGTCGCGGATGCCCCACCGTCCGGCGCTGACCCGGGTTTTGTCCATGCCTGCAGGTCGGTTCTGCCGTTGCGGGCACCCGCCATGCTACTATTCGCGGCGCTTTAGCCGAGGACGCCATGCTGACCAAATCCCCTATGAACGCCCTGGAGCGCCGCTCGGTGGCGGCGTTGTCGGCGCTCTATTGCTTCCGCATGCTGGGCCTGTTCATGGTGTTGCCGTTGCTGGCGCTGTACGCGGACGATCTCAGGGGCGCGACGCCCGCCCTGATCGGGCTGGCCATTGGCGTCTACGGCCTTACCCAGGCCCTGCTGCAGGTTCCGTTGGGCATGTTGTCGGACCGGATAGGCCGTTTGCCGGTGCTGCTGGGCGGGTTGGCAGTGTTCGCGCTCGGTAGTTTTGTGGCGGCACAGGCCCAGACCATTGAAGGGGTCATCGGCGGGCGGCTGTTGCAGGGCGCCGGGGCGATCTCCAGTACCATCATGGCACTGGTTGCCGACCTGACCCGCGATGAGCAGCGCACCAAGGCCATGGCCCTGGTGGGCATCAGCATTGGGCTCTCCTTCGCCCTGGCCATCATGCTGGGGCCGCTGCTGGCCTCTACCGGTGGTCTGTCGCTGGTGTTCAACGCAACCGGTGGCATGGCGCTGCTGGGCATTCTGGTATTGCTGCTGGCGGTGCCGCGCGTGCGGCGGGTGGCTACGCACGGCGAAGTGGGCACGGTGCCTGCTCTGCTGTGGCGCACCCTGGTGGATCGTAAGCTGCTGCGGCTCAACACCGGGGTATTCACCCTGCATTTCCTGCTCATGGCCGCCTTCGTCGGCCTGCCGCTGGTGCTGGAGCAAACCCTGGGCGTGAGCCGGGATCATCACTGGAAAGTCTACCTGCCGGTGCTGGTGGCCTCAGTGCTGGGGATGTTTCCGCTGATCATTCTGGCCGAGCGGCGCGGCAGGTTGAAGCTGGCACTGGGCATCGGTATCTGCAGCCTGGCGGCGTCTCAGCTGCTGGCTACTGGCGCCCTCGGGCTGACCGTATTCTGTCTCGGGCTGTGGCTCTACTTTACGGCGTTCAACTACCTGGAGGCGGCCCTGCCGAGCCTGGTCAGCAAGTCAGTCTACGCGGGGGGCAAGGGTACGGCGCTGGGCGTCTACGCCACCTTTCAGTTCCTGGGCGCTTTCGTGGGCGGCGCCGCAGGCGGCCTGGCGTTGCAGCTGGGCGGTACTTCGGCAGTGCTGGCCCTGTGTTCCGTGGTTGCCGTGCTGTGGCTGCCAATGGCGCTCAGCATGGAGGCCCCCGGCAATCTCGCCAACCACCTGGTGCGACTGCCTGCCGACCGCCAGCGTGCGGAGGCCGTATTGGGGCGTCTCCGGGCTGCACCGGGAGTGGCTGACATGCTGGTGATGCGCGACGAGGACACGGTCTACCTGAAGGTTGACGCCGAGCTATTCGACAGTGAGCTGTTGGACCCCGGCAGGGACCTGCCGGGCGGCCCTATCCCTGAGCGCGGCTGATCCCGCGCTGCAGCGCCGGCGTCCGCCGGCCGATCCTACTTCAGCACAGCCCGCGCTGCCGGCGAGGTGCGGCCGGCGAGGTGCGGCCCGACCTGCGCGGCCCGACCTGCGCGCTCGCTCCGGTGACTCATCTTGACCAGTTTTGCGGTGCCGCCCCGTGGCATCGAAGTGGGGTAGTGTTATAGTTTCTTGTTACCAGAAAGAGGACACAACATGGCCCGCGGCATCAACAAAGTCATTCTCATCGGCAACCTGGGCAACGACCCGGAGACCCGCTATACGCAGTCGGGCTCGGCGGTCACCAATATCTCCCTGGCCACCAGCGAGACCTGGAAAGACAAGCAGACCGGCCAGCCCCAGGAGCGCACCGAATGGCATCGGGTGGTGTTTTTCAATCGTCTGGCGGAGATTGCCGGCGAATATCTGCGCAAAGGCTCCAAAGTGTACGTGGAGGGCTCTCTGCGCACCCGCAAGTGGCAGGACCAGTCGGGCCAGGACCGTTACACGACGGAGATTGTCGGGAACGAGATGCAAATGCTCGATAGCCGCGGCACCGGTATGGGCGCTCCCTATCCGGACCAGGGCCACGACGCCCCCGCACCAGCACCCACGCCGGCACCGCAGCAGGCCGCAGCAGGCGGCCAGCCCGCTCCCCCGGCCAGCTTTGAAGACTTCGACGACGATATTCCCTTCTGACTGACGCGTATTGGACTCGCGCAAGATTTCGATTGGGGTAGGGACCGGCCATGAAAGCGCTACTGATCGGTTCGGATACTCCTGTCGGCCAGGCGCTGTGCAGCTTCTTCGAACTGCGCGGCACTGAGTACACGGCACTCAGCAAATCCGAGTGCCGCTGGAAGAGTGAGCGCCAGGCTAAGAAGGCGCTGCGGCGGAGCGACGCGGGTTTTACGGTGGACGCGCGCATTCAGGCGGCAGCCGATGGTGGTATCCGCATTCACGAAGCCGATATCGAACGCTGTATGTGGGTGGCGCGAGCCAGCCAGGCCCTGCGCACGCCGCTGCTGTTGCTCTCCTGTGCCTCCATCTTCGAGGGTAATGAGTCGCGCGCTTATCGTGAAGAAGACTACCCGGACGGCATGTCCACCCTGGCCAGCCTGCTGGGAGCCGCCGAGACTGCGGTGCGCGACCACTGTGAACGCCACGCCATTCTCCGCATGGGTCCGGTATTCTCTCCCGTGGGCAGCAACTCACTGACCTGGATGCTCAACCGCCTGCACGAGCAGGGCAGCCTGTCCCTGAGCCGTAAGCTGCGCGGTTGCCCGGTGGCGGCGGAAGATGCCGCCCGCGTGGTGTCGGGCATGGTTGACCAGTACGGCTGCGGTGTCGAGGCCTGGGGCATTTTTCACTACTGTAGCTCGGACGTGACCAGTTGCTATGAGTTCGCTGAGGTGCTGCTGGCCGCGGCCTACCAGTACACGGCGTTCCGGGAGGACGACCCCTCGATCCTAACAGCGCTGGAGCAGGACGATGACAACGAGCCCGATGGGGAGCGCTGGGAGTCGCTTGAATTCCGGCTCGACTGCAGCAAAATCCGCGACACCTTTGCCATCAAGCAACAGCCCTGGCGTGCCAGCGTGGCGGGGCATGTCAAACACTACTACGCGCATTACGACGCGAAGGAGAAAACCGATGGTGAAAGCCGCGGACAGCGAGACACAAGCGCTTGAAGTCGCCGTGCTCACGGTATCGGACACGCGCACCGAAGAGAATGACACTTCCGGGCAGTATCTGGGAGAGGCCCTCCGGGGCGCCGGGCACCGCGTTGCCGACCACCAGATCGTCAAGGACGATGTCTATCAGATCCGCGCAGTACTCTCGGCCTGGATCGCCGACCCAGGCGTAGATGCGGTGCTGATGACCGGTGGTACCGGTTTTTCCGGGCGCGACAGTACCCCGGAGGCCGTGGCGCCACTGTTCGACAAAGAGATCGAGGGTTTTGGTGAGGTCTTCCGCGCCCTGTCCCTGCAGGAGATCGGCTCTTCCACTGTGCAATCCCGCGCGCTGGGCGGTTTTGCGAATAACACCGTGATCTTCTGCATGCCCGGATCAACCGGCGCCTGTCGCACCGCCTGGGAGGGCATCATCCGCGATCAGCTCGACAGCAGCTACCGCCCCTGTAATTTTGTTGGCGTCATTCGCGTGCGCGACGAGGGTCACTGAGTCTTGGCGGGCCTGACCCCACTGGACGAGGCGCTGGCGCTGGTACTGAATGACGCGGCCCCGGTCGCCGAAACGGAAACTGTGCCGCTGGCCGAAGCGCTCGGGCGCACCCTGGCCGAGGAGGTGCTGGCCCGGGTGCCGGTGCCGAATGATGACAATAGCGCCATGGACGGCTACGCCCTGCGCGCCGATGAATCCAGCCAGGTCCTGAAGATCACCCAGCGTATTCCCGCGGGCACTGCCGGCGAGACCCTGTTGCCGGGCACCGCCGCTCGCATCTTCACGGGCGCCCCGATCCCGCCGGGTGCCGATGCCGTGGCCATGCAGGAGAACTGCGAGGTCGAGGGTGACAAGCTGCGACTTTCTCAGCCGGTGATGGCTGGCGAGAACATCCGTCGCAGTGGCCAGGACCTTGAACGGGGCAGCCAGGTGCTGGCAGCGGGCAGGCGCCTGCAGGCCGAGGACCTGGGAGTGCTGGCCTCGGTAGGTTGCGGCCGGCTGAGCGTGTTCCGGCGACTGGTGGTGGGCGTTCTCTCCACCGGTGATGAGCTGGTGGAGCCGGGGACGGCTGACAGGCTGGCTCCCGGGCAGATCTTCAATTCCAATCGCTACACGCTGCAGGGGCTGTTGGAGTCCCTGGGTTTCACGTTCAGGGATTACGGGCTGGTAGCGGACAAGCCTGCGGAAACGCGGCGCGTGCTGGAGTCTGCAGCGGGAAGCTGTGACTGCGTCATCAGCACCGGTGGGGTGTCAGTGGGGGAGGAGGATCACGTCAAGCACCAGGTAGAGGCGCTTGGCAGCCTCAAGCTCTGGAAGCTGGGGGTCAAACCGGGCAAGCCGCTCGCCTATGGCAGGATAGGCAAGGCTGGGTTCTTCGGCCTGCCCGGCAACCCGGCGGCAGTCTACGTTACCTTCTCCATGATCGTGCGCCCCTGGCTGCTGGCGTGCCAGGGAGCTGAAGCCGCACCACCGCTGTCACTGTTCGCAACGGCGGATTTCGAGATCGGCAGGGCCGGATCGCGTCTCGAATTCCTGCGAGCGCGGGTGAGCAGTGCTGGCCGGGGCCTGCGGGCTGAACTGCACGAAAACCAGAGCTCGGGCGTATTGAGCTCAGTGAGCTGGGCGAACGCCCTGGTGGTACTCCCCCCCGGGCAAACGGTGGCCCGGGGAGATGTCGTGGAGGTCCTGTTGCTGGATCAGCTCAGCCGCTGAAACACCAGTGAGGCGTTGGTGCCGCCGAAGCCGAAGCTGTTCGACATCACCCGCTTGAGGCCGGCGTCGTCGACCCGCTCCATGGCGATCGGCATGCCTTCGGCTTCGGGGTCCAGAGTTTCAATGTTGGCAGACGCCGCCACGAAATCCGCCTGCAGCATCAGCAGCGAGTAGATCGCTTCCTGTACGCCGGCGGCGCCCAGCGAGTGCCCGGACAGGGACTTGGTGGAGCCCACCAGCGGCAGGTCCGCTCCCGCGAAGGCTTCTTTCACCGCCTTAAGCTCCTGGATGTCCCCGGCCGGCGTGCTGGTGCCGTGCGCGTTGATGTAATCGACCGGGCCATCCACGGTAGCCAGGGCCTGGCGCATGCAGCGCTGGGCGCCTTCTCCGGAGGGCGCCACCATGTCATAGCCGTCGGAGGTGGCGCCGTAGCCCACCAGCTCTGCGTAGATTTTCGCACCCCGCGCCTGTGCGTGTTCCAGTTCCTCGAGTACCAGCATGCCACCGCCGCCGGCAATCACGAAGCCGTCGCGGTTGGCATCATAGGCGCGGGAGGCCTTCTCTGGCGTGTCGTTATACCGGGTGGAGAGCGCTCCCATGGCATCAAACAGGCAGGACATGCTCCAGTGCAGTTCCTCCCCGCCGCCGGCGAAAACAATGTCTTGCTTGCCGAGCTGGATCTGCTCCATGCCATTGCCGATGCAGTGTGCGCTGGTGCTGCAGGCGCTTGAGATGGAGTAGTTAACACCCTTGATCTTAAAGGGTGTGGCCAGGCAGGCCGATACCGTGCTGGCCATGGTCTGGGTCACCCGGTAGGGCCCCACGCGACGCAGGCCGCGCTCGCGCAGGATGTCAGCGGCCTCGACCTGGCTGGAAGAGGAAGCACCGCCGGAGCCGGCGATGATGCCGGTGCGTTCATTGGAGACCATGCTCTCGTCGAGGCCGGCGTCGGCAATGGCCTGCTCCATGGCGAGATAGGAGTAGGCCGCCGCCGGGCCCATAAAGCGCAGCTGCTTGCGGTCGATGTGCTCACTGAGGTCGATGTCGATAGAGCCCGCGATGTGGCTCTTCATGCCCATGTCGACCTGCTCCTGCTGGAAGCGGATGCCTGAGCGGCCCTCCCGCAGGGATTCGGTGACGGCGGCTGTATCGGTTCCCAGGCATGAAGTGATCCCGATACCTGTCACTACAACGCGTCTGGCCATAATGATACCTGGCTGATCCTGTTAAAAGTTGTCTGTCTGCTGAAACAGGCCGACGCGCAGGTCCTTGGCGACATAGATTTCCTTGCCGTCCACGGCCATGGCGCCGTCGGCGATGCCCATGACCAGCTTGCGCTCGATTACCCGCTTCACGTTGATGGTGTATGCCACCTGTTTTGCCGTGGGCAACACCTGGCCGGTGAATTTTATCTCGCCGGCTCCCAGCGCCCGACCGCGGCCCGGATTGCCGCGCCAGCCCAGGAAGAAGCCGACCAGCTGCCACATGGCGTCGAGGCCCAGGCAGCCCGGCATCACCGGGTCGCCGCGGAAGTGGCAGTCGAAAAACCAGAGGTCGGGGTTGATATCCAGCTCCGCCGTGATGACACCCTTGCCGTACTCGCCGCCCTCGGAGCTGATGTGGGTCACTCGATCCATCATCAGCATGTTATCTATCGGCAGCTGCGCATTCCCGGGGCCGAACATCTCGCCGAGGCCACAGGCGATAAGATCGTCCTTGGAAAAGCTGCTTTTTGCGGTCATGTACGGGGGAATCCTGAGGGGCGTGTTCGCGACCTGCATTCTAAACTCTGGTGACCGCATGTCCAGTGTGGGTTAAACTTTGCGGCCCCGCAAAACCCCGGGAAAACCCCGTATTTTGCGGTATGAGCTGCCGGGCGAGCGCTGCGGCATATTAGAACGGCAATGCCGGGGCAGTATCCAGCCGGGGCGCCAGCGTAAAAGGATTTCCGATGTTAAAGGCAGTGCTTCTTTCCGGTGGCGTAGGTAGCCGCCTCTGGCCGGTCTCTCGCGAGGCCTACCCTAAACAGTTCCTGCCCCTGGCAGGCGACAATTCCATGCTGGTAGATACC
This sequence comes from Halieaceae bacterium, assembly GCA_028277365.1. Lineage (GTDB taxonomy): Bacteria > Pseudomonadota > Gammaproteobacteria > Pseudomonadales > Halieaceae > JANQIO01. The sequence continues at coordinate 30,005 of JANQGK010000043.1, forward strand.
GTGGCTCGGGTCGCGGGCGTCACCGATTCCAGTCCACTCTACATCTGCAATGAAGAACACCGCTTCATCGTTGCCGAACAGGTGCACGAAACCTACGCCGGCGAAATCGTTCTCGAGCCGGTGGGACGCAACACCGCGCCCGCCGTAGCCATTGCCGCGTTGCGGGCCCTGGCGGAGGACGAGTCGGCCATGATGCTGGTGCTGCCCGCAGATCACCTGATCAACGACACGGCCGCCTTCCTCGCGGCGGTGGAAATCGCTTTGGTGCAGGCACGCGCGGGCCGGCTGGTGACTTTTGGTGTGGTGCCCGACCGACCGGAAACCGGCTACGGCTATATCCGTCGCGCCGACGCACTGGGTGAAGGCAGCTACGCTATTGGTGAGTTTGTAGAGAAGCCCGATGCAGACACCGCCAACGGTTATCTGGACAGCGGAGACTACTATTGGAACAGCGGTATGTTCCTGCTCGGCGCGCAGATATACCTGGAGGAGCTGCGCCGCCTGGCACCCGACATGGTTGCCGCCTGCGAGGCGGCGCTGGCCGGCGCCAGCACTGATCTTGACTTCGTGCGCCTCGACCGGGCCGCCTTTGAAGCCTGCCCAGCGGATTCTATCGACTACGCAGTCATGGAGAAGACGGCACTGGGCGCGGTGGTGCCCCTCGACTGTGGCTGGAGCGATGTGGGGGCCTGGTCTGCCCTGTGGGAAGCCGGCGAAAAGGACGCCGACGGCAACGTGCTGCAGGGCGATGTGCTGCTGGAACAGGGCAGCAACAACTACCTGCGCGCCGAGTCCCGGCTGCTCGCCGCCACCGGGGTCGATAACCTGGTGGTGGTGGAAACCCCGGACGCCGTGTTGGTGTCAGACCGCGACCGGGTGCAGGACGTCAAACGGCTGGTGACTGCCCTCAAGACATCCGGGCGCGACGAAGCTCGCCTGCACGCCCGTGTCTATCGGCCCTGGGGATCCTATGAATCGCTGATCAACGGCGATCGTTTCCAGGTCAAACGCATTGTGGTCAACCCGGGGGAAAAGCTCTCCCTGCAGAAGCACCATCACCGGGCCGAGCACTGGATTGTGGTCAGCGGCACGGCTGAAGTGACTTGCGAGGACAAGGTCTTTATGCTGGGTGAGGACGAGTCGACGTATATCCCGCTGGGCCACAAGCACCGCCTGGTGAACCCGGGGCGTATTCCGCTGGAATTGATTGAAGTCCAGTCAGGTACCTACCTCGGGGAGGACGATATTGTGCGCTATGACGATATCTACGGTCGCAGTGACGGCTGATGCAGCGACCGCTGCAGGAGAGTTGATACCTCGCACCACGATAGTGATTGAGCCAGGGAGAGTTTGATGATCAAGAAGTGCCTGTTTCCGGTGGCGGGTTATGGAACCCGCTTCCTGCCCGCCACCAAGAGTATGCCCAAGGAGATGCTGCCGGTGGTGAACAAACCGCTCGTGCAATACGGGGTGGAAGAGGCCATCGAAGCGGGCATGAATACCATCTCTTTCGTGACCGGCCGCGGCAAGCGCTCTATTGCCGATCATTTCGATATTAGTTACGAACTCGAGCACCAGATCGCCGGCACCAGCAAGGAGGTGTACCTGGGCAGCATCCGCAACGTGCTGGAGCAGGGCGTCTTTACCATGGTCCGGCAGCGCGAAATGAAGGGCCTGGGCCACGCGATCCTCACCGGAGAGCCACTGATCGGCAGCGAGCCTTTCGGCGTCGTGCTCTCTGACGACCTGTGCTTGAACGAGGGTGGTCCGGGTGTGCTGTCGCAGATGGCCGAGCTCTACTCCCAGTTTCGCTGCAGTATCGTGGCGATCCAGGAAGTGCCGATGGAACAGGCCCACAAGTACGGCGTCATCAAGGCCGAGGAACTCAAGGACGGCCTGTACCGGGTGGACGATATGGTGGAAAAACCGCCGGAAGGCGAGGCGCCTTCGAATCTGGCGATTATCGGTCGCTACATCCTGACGCCGGATATCTTCGACATCATCCGCGAGACAGCGCCCGGCAAGAACGGCGAGGTGCAGATTACTGACGCACTATTGACACAGGCGAGAAAGGGCTGCGTGATGGCCTACAAGTTCAAGGGCCGCCGCTTCGATTGCGGCAGTGTGCCCGGCTTCGTTGAGGCGACCAACTACGTCTTTGAGAACGTCTACTCAGACCCGGCATGAGCGAACTCAGCTGTTTCAAGGCCTATGATGTCCGTGGTCGCATCCCCGACCAGCTCAATGAAGACGTCGCCTACCGCATTGGCCGCGCCTACGCGACGGTGATCAAGCCCGGGAGCGTGGTGGTGGGGCACGATATTCGCCTCAGCAGTGAATCACTCAAGGCGGCGCTGACCGAGGGACTGAGAGACGGTGGCGTTGATGTCTTCGACATCGGCCTGTGTGGCACCGAGGAAATCTACTTCGCCACCGATCACGCCGGCGTCGGCGGCGGCATCGTGGTCACGGCCAGCCACAACCCCAAGGATTACAACGGCATGAAGTTTGTGCGTGCCGGCGCCCAACCGATCAGCGGTGACAGCGGGCTTGTGGACATCCGCGAGCTGGCAGAGGCCAACAACTTCCCAGAGCCCGGCGAGCGCGGCGAGCTCAAGCCCCTGGATACCTCGGCAGCCTATATCGGACACCTGCTGTCCTATGTTGACCTGACGGCGCTGAAGCCGCTGAAACTCGTAGTGAACGCGGGCAATGGCGGTGCCGGACTGGTGGTTGACCGCATCGAGAGCAAGCTCCCCTTTGAGTTCATCAAGCTGTTGAACGAACCGGACGGTCATTTCCCCAACGGTGTGCCCAATCCTTTACTGGTGGAGAACCGTGCCATTACCGCAGAGGCGGTTCGTGAGCATGGGGCGGATCTCGGGATAGCCTGGGACGGTGACTTCGACCGCTGTTTCTTCTTCGACGAGCGCGGTGAGTTCGTGGAGGGCTACTACCTGGTCGGCCTGCTGGCAGAGGCCTTCCTGCGCCGCGCCGGCGGCGGCAGGATTGTCCACGACCCCCGGCTCACCTGGAACACGCTGGACGTGGTAGCGGAGTTCGGCGGTGAAGCGGTGCAAAGCAAAACCGGGCACGCCTTCATCAAGGAGCGCATGCGTGCCGAGAATGCCATCTACGGTGGTGAGATGAGCGCACACCACTACTTCCGTGACTTCGCCTACTGCGACAGCGGCATGATTCCCTGGCTGCTGGTGGCGGCATTGGTCAGCGAGCGCAATCTGCCGCTGTCAGAGCTGGTGGCCGAGCGCATGTCTGCTTACCCCTGCAGCGGTGAGATTAATCGCGAGGTAGACGATCCTGCGGCGCTGCTGGCGGCCGTCGAAGCACGCTACGCAGGCGGCGCTGAATCTGTGGATCATACCGATGGTCTCAGCGTGAGCTACGCCGACTGGCGTTTCAACTTGCGGATGTCCAATACCGAGCCGGTCGTGCGGCTCAATGTGGAGAGCCGCGGTGATCAGCGCCTGATGTGTGAAAAGCGAGACGAGCTGCTGGCGCTTATCGATAGCTGAACCGGCCCTACAGCCTACCGTCGACTAGCTCGGACGGCAGGATATACGTCGCGTCGTAGAGCACCCCACCGGGGCGGCAATAGGCGCGAATATCATCTGCTCCCAGCGACCTGAATTGGTCGTGACCCACCGCCAGGATCACGGCGTCGTAGTCGCCGGCCGGCGCCTCGATCAGCTCCAGGCCCAGATCAGCCCGTGCCTCCTCGCGATCGACCAGCGGGTCCCAAACGCTCACCCGGGCATTGCAGCTCACCAGTTCATCGATGATGTCCGCCACCAGGGTGTTGCGGATATCACTGCAGTTCGGTTTGAAGGCAACGCCCATCACCAGTATCCCGGCGTCCACCACGTGCAGGCGCCGCTGGGTCATCAGGTGCATCACTTCTGCGGCCACCTGCTTGCCAATCTGGTCGTTGAGCCGGCGGCTGGCCGAGATGATCTCCGGGAAGTAACCGGCCTGGTTGGCGCGATGCACCAGGTAGTAGGGGTCGACACCGATGCAGTGCCCGCCGACCAGGCCCGGCCGGAAGGGCAGGAAATTCCACTTGCTTCCGGCGGCTGCCAGCACTTCCTCAGTGTCGATTTCAAGGCACTTGAATATCTGTGCAAACTCGTTGGTCAGGGCGATGTTCACGTCGCGCTGGGTATTCTCGATGACCTTGGCGGCCTCGGCGACGCGGATGCTGCTGACCGGAAAGGTGCCGGCAACTACGATACGTTGGTAGAGCGTGTCGACCGCGCTGGCCGCCTCGGGCGTCGAGCCGGAAGTGATCTTGATGATGTCCGCCAGCCGCCGTTCAGGATCCCCCGGATTGATGCGCTCCGGGCTGTAGCCGACAGTAAAGTCCCGGTTGAACTTCAGCCCGGATGCCCGTTCGAGAATGGGTACGCAGTACTCTTCAGTGCATCCCGGATATACCGTCGACTCGTAGATAACGATACTGCCCGGCCTCAACACCTCGCCGATCATGCCGCTGGCGGCGCCCAGCGGATGCAGGTCCGGACGCCGGTCTGCGTCGATCGGGGTGGGAACCGTGACGATAAAGACGTCGTTACCAGCCAGCGTCTCGGGATCGGCGCTGAACACCGCGCCGCTAGCGGCGAGCTCGTCCGCTGCTACTTCACCGCTGCTGTCTCTACCGCCTTGCAGCTGCGCGACGCGCTCGGGATTGATATCGAAACCGAGCGTCGGCTGGTGCCGGGCCAGGGCCAGCGTCAGTGGTAGGCCCACGTAGCCAAGCCCCAGCACCGCGACACGTTGTTCACTCATGGCTCGCCCCATCCAAGAGGGCATCGGTCGAGGCATCAAAGCGCTGGCCGGAGCCTTGCAGCGCGCCGAGAATCTCCGCACCCATTTCCTTTCCCAATTCCACGCCCCACTGGTCGAAAGAGTTGATCTCCCAGATGCGACCGCTGCAGAAGGTCTTGTGCTCGTACAGGGCCAGCAGTGCCCCCAGGCTATGCGGAGTGAGGGCCTTGCAGCTCAAGGTCGAACTGGGGCGATTGCCCGGAATGACCAGGTGGGGCGCCAGTTCCCTCGCGCGGTCGATGGCCATGCCACGACCTTCCAGCGACGCTCGGGAGGCCGCTTCGTCACGGCCCACCATGAGTGCGCGCATCTGGCTGAGCCCGTTGGCCAGCAGCCGCTGCTTGCCTTCCGGGCCGACGGCGTCGCCAGTGATTAGTACAAAATCTGTGGGGCACAGCACTGTGCCCTGGTGCAACAACTGGTGAAACGAATGCTGGCCGTTGGTGCCCACATCGCCCCACAAAATGGGCGCGGTAGCGTAGCCGAGGGCCTCGCCGCGGTGGTTTACCGATTTACCGTTGCTCTCCATGGATAGCTGTTGCAGGAAGGCGGGCAGCCGCACCAGGTGCTGCTGGTAGGGAATGACGGCATGAGACTGGGCGCCCATGAAATTGACATACCAGACTTCCAGGAGGCTCAGCCACAGGGGCATGTTGCCCGTGGCGTCGGCGCTGCGGAAATGCTCATCCATGGCCTCGGCACCGGCCAGTAATTCTTCGAATCTCGTCATACCTATGGCGAAGGCGATGCTCCAGCCGATAGCCGACCACACTGAATAGCGGCCACCCACCCAGTCCCACATGGGCAGGATGTTGTCTTCGGGAATCCCGAAATCGCGGGCCGCCTCGATATTGGTGCTCACCGCCAGAAAGTGCTGGGCCAGGCCATCTTCGGGAACTCCAGCATCCAGCGTCCACTGTCGCGCGCGATGGGCGTTGTAGAGGGTCTCTTCAGTACGCAGGGTCTTTGAGCAGATGATGAACAGCGTGTTGTGGGGGTCCAGCCCGGCCAGCACGCTGTCGAGGTCATCGGGGTCGACGTTGGCGCAAAACCGGACTTCGATACCCTGCACCCGGTAGGCTTGGAGTGCGTCGACCACCATCCTAGGGCCCAGGTCGGAGCCGCCGATGCCTATATTGACGATCGTATTGATCCGCTCGCCGCGGTGGCCGCGGTGGCCGCCATCGTGCACGCGCCCCACCCACTGCGCCATTCGCGCCTGGCAGTCTTTCACCGCGGCGAACTCCTGCTCGAGACCGGCGTGAGCGGCGGTTGCGCGCAGCAGGGTGTGCAGCACCGCGCGCTGCTCGGTGTGGTTGAGGGGGCTGCCGTCAAACAGGGCGGCGCGATCGTCCAGTACGCCGGCGGTCTGTGCAAGCTCCACCAGGCTTGCGGCGCTGTCATCGCCCAGCAGATGGCGCGAATAATCCAGCCGCCATCCCGCTGCCTCCATCTGGAAGCGCTCTACCCGAGCCGGATCCTCAGCAAGCAGTGAATCGATGGAGAGGCCGCGATCCCGCCGCGCCAGCGACGCGAGTCGGTCGGCAATGACCGGGTGGGGGAACTGCGCCGAACCGGCGCCATGTGCTGTCATTTGCCGCATCCCTGAAGCGTTTGGCGGAGTATAGGAAGCGCCCGTGGGCAGCGCAATTGGGAGGTCAGTGGTCCCGGGCCAGCGCCAGGTGGGCGATCGCCGCCATTGCGTCCCGGCAGGCATTGGCGGGCAGTCTCTCCAGCGCGGCCAGTGCGCTGGCCTGGTAGCTCTCGGCCAGACAGCGGGCGTAGTCGAGTGAGCCGTTGCGTTTCACCGCTGCCAGCACGGCGCTGATCTCACTGGCGTCCTTGTCGCGGATGGCGCGGGTGACCAGTTCCCGCTCAGCGCTGTTGCCGTGCTGCAGCACGTGAATCAGCGGCAGGGTCGGCTTGCCTTCGTTGAGGTCGTCCCCCACGTTCTTGCCCATCACCGCCGGGTCGCCTTCGTAGTCGAGCACGTCGTCGATAATCTGGAAAGCGATGCCCACGTTGTCGCCAAATTCCGCCAGCGGCGTGCCGGTCTCCTCGAACTGCGTACAGAGGGCGCCGGCGCCGTAGCAGGCGGAGGCAAACAGGATGGCCGTCTTGCGATGTATCACGTCCAAATAGTCGTCTTCCCCGGTGGACGGATCTCCTGCGCGCACCAGTTGCAGTACCTCGCCGGCGGCGATTTCATTGGTGGTGTTGGCCATATCGCGCATGATGTCCATATTGCCGATGGCTACCATCAGCTGAAACGCGCGCGAGTAGAGGAAATCACCCACCAGCACACTGGGCGCATTGCCGAACTCGGCATTGGCCGTCGGGCGGCCGCGGCGCAGGGCCGACAGATCGACCACGTCGTCATGCAGCAAGGTTGCTGTGTGGATGAATTCCACCACGGCGGCGAACTTGATGTGGTCCCCGCCCTGATAGCCGCAGCAGCGGGCCGCCAGCAGGGCGAGAAGGGGCCGCAGGCGCTTGCCGCCGGCCTCGACGATATAGTGTCCGATGTTCTCGACCAGCCCCACGTCCGAGGCCAGGTTGGCGACGATCAGCGCATTCACGGCCTCGACATCTTCGAGAACGGGTGCGCGGATAGCCTCGATGGGCGACTCAGGGGTGTTGGACGGTGCAAGCATGGGGCGGATCCGGAAAATCAGCTGCGTAATATAGTGGTTCGTAAGTCATTGTGACATATGGAATAAGCGCTTGCCTGCCCCGGTCAAAACCAGTAAACTCGCCGCCCTCGAATGCCCTGGCCGCGCCATCGGCATTCGCTGCGGCAGCGCGGCTGCCGAATACAGACGATACCCAGTGCCGAGCTCTGCCCCCGCATTGACCCGCGGGCCGTACCAGACAGCGAGACGGCGAACTAGAGGAAGCGACAATGTACGCAGTGATTGAGAGCGGTGGCAAGCAGCATCGCGTCGAAGAGGGCGAAACCCTCAAGCTGGAAAAGATTGAAGTGCCCACCGGGGATAGCGTCGAATTCGATCGCGTCCTGATGGTGGGTAGCGGCGAAGACGTCAAGATTGGCACGCCGCTGGTCGACGGTGGCAAGGTGACCGCTGAGGTGGTTTCCCACGGCCGTCACGAGAAGGTAAAAATCATCAAGTTCAACCGCCGCAAGCACCACCGCAAGCAGGCGGGCCACCGTCAGTGGTACACCGAGGTCAAGATCACCGCGATCAGCGGCTGATTCAGGAGATTAGGAGATAGACTATGGCTCACAAGAAAGCAGGCGGTAGTACCCGTAACGGGCGCGATTCCGAAAGCAAGCGCCTGGGCGTCAAGCGCTTCGGCGGCCAACAGGTGAAGGCCGGCAACATCCTGGTTCGCCAGCGCGGCACCCGGATCCACGCCGGTGATAATGTCGGCTGTGGCAAGGACCACACCCTGTTCGCCACCGCTGATGGTGTCGTACAGTTCCTGACCAAGGGCCCGGAAAAGCGCAAGTTCGTGCAGGTAGTCAGCGCCTGAGACCCGCATCGGCCCGCGGGCCGGTAGCAAGAAGCGAGAAAGGGGCCGATGGCCCCTTTTTTATTGGGCGGCAGGCAGGCCGGAGCAGCAACATGAAATTCGTCGACGAAACAGCGATCAGCGTACAGGCCGGCAAGGGTGGCAACGGCTGCCTGAGCTTCCGCCGGGAAAAGTACGTCGCCAAGGGCGGCCCGGACGGTGGTGACGGCGGTGACGGCGGCAGCGTCTATCTGGAAGCTGACAGCGCCCTGAACACGCTGGTCGACTACCGCTATGTGCGCCACTACGCGGCCCAGAACGGCGAGCCGGGCAGGGGGCGCAACTGTACCGGTAAGAGCGGCGAAGATCTGGTACTCAAGGTGCCCGAGGGCACGACCGTGCTGGATGAAGACAGCGGGGAAGTGCTCGGCGACCTCGCCGAGGCCGGCGAGCAACTATTGGTGGCCCGGGGCGGATTCCACGGCCTGGGCAACACCCGCTTCAAGTCCTCCACCAACCGTGCGCCGCGGCAGACCACACCCGGAACTGAAGGTGAGCGACGCAATCTCCGGCTGGAGCTCAAGGTGCTGGCAGATGTCGGCCTGCTGGGGCTGCCCAATGCCGGCAAGTCGACCCTGATTCGGGCGATATCCTCGGCCAAACCCAAGGTGGCCAACTATCCCTTTACCACGCTGGTGCCGAACCTCGGGGTAGTGAAAGTGCAGGCGCACCGGAGTTTCGTCGTCGCCGACATACCCGGGCTCATCGAGGGCGCATCCGACGGCGCCGGCCTGGGTATCCGTTTCCTGCGCCACCTGACCCGCAACC